>CAYFSE010000036.1:0-1994 GCA_964345725.1 uncultured Dehalococcoidales bacterium | reverse complement strand
GGTCGTGTGATATGGTACTGACCTATGCCGAAGCTCAGGATTACATTGGCTATGGCAAGTTCGACGCACTCAATAGCCCTTTTCTGAAGATCGCCAGTTTAAATAACAGGTGGTTGCGTTTGATAGCCAGTCAGGCCGTTAAGCGATCTCCCGTGAATTTGCGCCCTCTCTTGGGTGTGCGACGATTCAAGAACCCGAAGGGGATGAGTCTATTTGCCAGGGCCTACTTAAATCTGTACCATACTTATGGCGAGCAACGCTACCTAGACGGAGCTAAATATTGCCTCTCCTCGCTGGCGGAAAACGCTGCTCAGGGTTACGCTGGATATTGTTGGGGCTATCACTGGGATTGGCAAGATCTCGGTTTTTTCGCTCCGTTTGGCTCACCCAATTGCGTGGTGACCAGCTTTGTTGGCCAAGCGTTTCTGGATGGTTATGAATGCACGGGTGACAAAAGTTATTTGCGGATAGCGTCCAGTTGTTTGGGTTTCATTCGTCACGATCTGAAGGTTTTGTATGAAGATGAGACCATGAAGTGTGTGAGTTACGTGCCATCTCAGGACATCCAAATGATTGTTATGGATGTCAGTGCCCTGGCTGGGGCACTTATGGCACGGGTATACTCCCACAACACGGATGATAAGGCCCTGGCAACTGAGGCTAAGAAGCTGGTGAACTATGTCGTTGACAAGCAAACGGACTATGGTGCCTGGTTCTATACGTATCCATCTGAGGATTCGCCAATAAAGCACGACAATTATCACACGGGCTTTATTCTTGATGCGATCCTGGATTACGAACTGGCAACTGGCGACGATAGTTTTAGGTCGGCTTATCGGCGTGGTCTCGATTTCTACTTGGGAAACCTCTTTCTCACTAATGGGGCACCGAAATGGATGAGCCACAAGGTCTATCCGTTTGATATTCATGGCGCTGCCACCGGAATAGGGACTTTTTCTCGAGCAGCTTGCAATGAGCATTGGTCATACATAGATCAGGCCCGCCGCGTGGCGCGGTGGGCCATCAACACTATGCAAGCCCCGCAAGGCTACTTTTACTACCAGAACGGGCGCTTCTGGACCAAGAAGTATACGCTGATGCGGTGGTGTAATGCCTGGATGGCCTATGGACTGAGCAGTCTGCTGCTAGCAGAGCGCAAGCTGACCCAGATTTGTGATAGCCCGACATAAGGTGTGAAGGACAGATGAGGAACGAGGTCAATAAAAGTAAGGATGCGGTGCGAGATTTTTGGAATCACAATGTGTGTCAGATTAGTTTCATCAAGACGCCGGAAATTGGCTCACGTGCTTTCTTTGAAGAGTCCGAAGCGCTCCGTTACCACTATCATTATCATCTGCTAACGCTGTTTGACCAATTGGCGCAGCAGTATCCCGGTGGCCAGCTACTAGAGGTGGGCTGCAGTATGGGAACTGATTTACTGCAACTGGCCCGGCGTGGTTTCCGTGTGACTGGAATAGACTTGACCGAGGCAGGGATTGAACTGGCGAAGCAACGCTTTGCGCTGTATGGTTGTGTAGCAGATTTGCGTGTGGGTGATGCTGAGAACTTGGCCTTTGAAGGCGGCACGTTTGATGTAGTCTATTCATTCGGAGTGCTTCACCGCACACCTGACACGGAGCAAGCCGTTACGGAAGTCTGGCGCGTGTTGAAGGAGGGGGGAACAACAGTCGTGATGCTGTACCATCGCCACTCTCTCAACTACCTTGCCCATCAGTTGTTGGGCATTCCGACAGATGGTTCACGCCCAGACCCGGTGCCGATTGCGCGCACCTATTCTCGCGACCAGGCGCGCAAGCTTTTCGCCTGGTTCTCCGAGGTGCGTGTAGACGTGGATTACCTCTTCGGCACGGGTTGGGGTGCAGTGAACCGCCTGATCCCTGTGACTCTTCATCGCTTCTTGGGTAGACATATTGGTTGGCATCTGATGATTCGGGCGGTGAAATAAGCCATGTGCGGCATTGTCGGCATTGTTG
>CAYFSE010000035.1:0-6689 GCA_964345725.1 uncultured Dehalococcoidales bacterium | reverse complement strand
CAAAGAGCCACGATATTGGCTGTGGAGCCGATCATGGTAATGTTACCACCGTAGCACGCGCCCTAAAGCAATACCCACCAGAGTGGGAAGTTATGAACTCCTATCACTCCGCAAGCCTGAACTACGGGGGATGAGTGCGGCTATCAAGGCGACGCCATCCAACGCCGCTAAGCCGAAAGTAGCTCCCAAAGCCACAGTTATGGTGAGCAACAGGGGGCCAGCTCTGAGCCCCGCGGCAGCACCTGCAGCTTTGCTAGCACCACTGGTGTTGCAGGACAGCCCGCCACAGAAAACGGGAGCAGGAAGAAAACCAAGATCCGCCAGCCAATCGCTCTCTCCAAATATCCCCAGCCTTAACAGCAACCTGCTTCAGTGTTCTCGGGATTTTACCCTTCCTCAGTTCTTTTGCCATCTTTCGATCTTTGGTCGCGTTCTTTTGCCACCACTCCGAGGACTCCGTTCACCAGCCGTGAAGAAGATTCGCTGCCAAAGGTTTTGGCTAACTCTATGGCCTCATTTATGGCTACCTTGAGCGGAGTTTTATCGCCAAACAGAATTTCGAAGATTGCCAAGCGCAGTATATTTCTGTCAACGATGGACATCTGTTCTATAGGAAAGGCTGAGGCAAACCTCTTGATAAGTGAATCGAGTTCAGACTTGTGGTGTAGCACTCCCTTCACAAGCTGATCACTAAAGCAGAGTGCTTCTTGAGTCAGTGTTTCACCCGCTCTTAAGCGACCTGAGGTATCCTCCGGTTTATGCCTCGTGCAATCAAGTTCATAAAGCGCCTGAAGAGCAGCAATTCTTGCCTTTCGCCGGATACCAGCCATTGCTTACTCACTCTGAAAGCTCTTCAAGTCTTCTGTAGAGAAGAGAGACCAACTTCTCACGGCGTACTAGCTAGCTGGACTCTATTTATGGGCCAGCTGTGCCATGTCCTCAATCCCTGCCATATTGAAAACTTGGAGTTCTGCGTTGATTCGTCTGATTAGGCCGCTAAGTACCCTCCCAGGACCTATCTCATAGAAGGTAGCGACTCCCCTGTCCGTCATATATTCCACCGACCCCTGCCATTGGATGCAATTGCGAAGTTGCTTCACTAATTCTTTCCCTATCGAATTGACGTCAGGCAACGGCCGAGCGCTCACATTGGATATTACAGGAATGGTTGGCGTTCGAAACCGAGCCTTCGAGACGATTTCCGTGAATTCAGCTATGACTGGCTCCATCAAAGCGGAATGAAAAGCCCCGCTAACCTTCAAAGGAATAAGGGCGCGAGCACCTCTTGTCTTGGCTAACTTGTTAGCTTCAGCCAGAGCCTGGGCCGCACCACTAATCACAATCTGCCCAGGACAGTTTATATTAGAGATTTCAGTTCCACTTTGAAGGCATACATCTTTGACTGTTTGTTCATCAAGTCCTATTATAGCTAGCATACTCCCGGGTTTTTTTAGCCCAGCCTCATACATCAATCTCCCTCTTTCCCTGACAAGCACAGCTGCATCAGCCAAACCCAGCGCGCCAGCAGCCACCAGAGCAGTATACTCGCCCAAACTATGACCAGCAACAAAGGTCGGAGACGGAAGATCACCCTGCCTGGCTTCTTGCAGTGCTTCAAGGCAGGCAATGCTGACCACCAGTATCGCTGGCTGCACGTTATGTGTCTTTGTCAATTCTTCGTCTGGGCCTTCAAAGCATAAGCGGGAAAGGGGAAAGCCCAAACAGGCATCAGCTTCATCAAAGACTCTCCTGGCTGAAGAGTAGTTATTGTAAACATCCAGCCCCATGCCAGTGCTCTGGGAGCCCTGTCCTGGGAAAACATAAGCTACGCTGGATGATTCAGCCATGCGAACTATTTCTTGGCGGGCTTGACCTCGACTACCTCCTTGTCATTGTACCAGCCACAAGTAGGGCAAACATGGTGAGGTAGCTTAGGACTGTGGCAATGTGAACATACGTCCAAGGCCGGTGGGGTTAGTCCTAGGTGGCTGCGCCTCTTTCCCTGGCGCGCTTGAGACGTTTTCTTCTTAGGTAGTGGTGACATTTGAGTTCTCCTCCTTTATTCCTGAGCAGTCAGGTCGACATAGCGGTTTCATGGGCAAATTCAACAGTACATATTGCCGTATTAGCTCGCCCAGGTCAAGCATGTTTCTATCATCAATGGTGAACTGTTCCAATCGCTCCGGCGAAGTAAGTGCCGAATCATCAGACACCTCAGTCACCGGAATAAATTCTTCTTCCGCAGTCAAACCTATCGGGCATAAGAATGCTTGCAGGCAGCGGCTACATATGAGTTTTACTTCAGCACTTAATTCACACTCAACGAGAACGCCCCGAGTGATATGAATCATCTTTGCCCTTCCTTCAACAGACCCTTCGATTTCATCGCCAAGCACCCCCTCTATATCATAGCTTTGGCTCGAGCCAGCGGGCGCTTTCAACAACGAAGCTACGTCTACTAGAGTCTTCAGGGGTTCTCTTTTCATGTGTCACACCTGGAAATCTAGACTGAGCACAAAGTATAATAGCTCCTTGTAGGAGGTTCAACTAGTAGAGATAGAGATCCCTATTCTATCACTTTGAGCAAAAGTCCGATTCTTCACTTCGCCGGGAATGACAATAGGCGCTTGGCTAAGGGTTAGAACGACAGAGGAAATTGACAAATGACATGGATGTAGCAAGACTGAAGCTAAAGGCAAAGGATAGCGTCGAATCGCAGAGGCAGCAGCTTATCCAGTTGAGCCTGAATATTCATGATAGCCCTGAGCCGAGCTTCAAAGAAGAGAGGGCGTCAGCTTGGCTAACTGGCTATCTCGAGGACAACGGGTTTCACGTCGAACGAGGCATTGCCGGTCTGCCCACAGCCTTTCGAGCAACATATGGCCAGGGGCCCCCAAATATTGCCCTGCTTGCCGAATATGACGCCTTGCCCGAAATAGGACACGGCTGTGGACACAACATCATAGGCGTTTCAGCAGTTGGTGCCGGTGTTGCCAGTAAGCACACCATTGACCAGTTGGGAGGAAGCGTTGTGGTTCTCGGTACGCCAGGAGAGGAGAACTTCGGTGGCAAGATAGACATGGTGAAAGCAGGAGCTTTTAAAGAAATGGATGTGGCTATTATCGTACATCCTGACACAAGGAACATGTCAACCGAGGATGCGCTTGCCTGCAGCTCGCTGGAAGTGGAGTTTTTTGGCAGGCCAGCTCACGCTGCTGGCCAACCACACAAGGGAATAAACGCGCTGGACGCTATGATTCTGGCTTTTACCGCCATAAACTCGCTGCGCCAGCATACGAGGGGGGATGCGCGCATTCATGGCATAATCACCGACGGAGGCGAAGCACCCAACATAGTGCCTGCTCACAGCGCGGCGACATTTCTAGTACGTGCTCTAGATGATGATTATCTTGCTGAATTGAAGGATAGGGTTTTGAACTGTTTCACAGGAGCGTCTGTGGCTGGCGGGGCAAGGCTCGAATACAGATGGAGAGATAGTACTTATGCTCCAATGAAAAGCAACATGATTTTAGCCAGCCTATTTAAGCAGAACCTGGAATCGCTGGGACGTCAAGTCGAGGGCTTAGATGCTCGTCTTGGCCTGGGCAGCACCGATATGGGAAACGTCAGTCAAGTGGTACCGAGTATACATCCGACAATAGCTATTGCCCCTAGTGAGATACTCATACACACACCAGAGTTTGCCGCCGCCACCATCTCTGACGTGGGACAGCAAGGCTTGATAGATGCAGCCAAGGCAATGGCAATGACTGTGGCTGATATCCTGCAGCCAGGAACGATTGATAAGATCAGGCAAGAGTTCCGCAGCGGCTAGGGTAGGCATCGCCATTCCAGAAACAGAAAATGATGGTATAATTAATCTGAAGCTTGTCTCCTATACGAGAATGCTCAAATCTCTTGGAGGGCAAGGCTTCGCAAGGCTGAGGATGCTGTGGGTCCCAGGGGCATAGCTACAAGCTGAAGTTAATTCGTTGCATGTGAAACGAAGCAATTCCGACAGGAGTTACCAAGTAGTCATCATCGGCGGTGGACCCGCGGGACTCACCGCCGGGTTATATTGCGCCCGCTCCAGGTTTGACACCTTGCTTATCGAGAAAGGCATGATTGGCGGGCAAATAACCAACGCTGAGCGAGTGGAGAATTACCCCGGTTTTCCCAAGGGTGTCTCCGGTATTGAGTTGGGCCAACTCATACATGAGCAAGCCGCTAGCTATGGACTGGAGACGTTGCATGCCGACGTCACCAAAGTCGCGCTCAGCCAGAAGAATAACTTGGTCAACACCAGCGAAGGCGATATTATAGCTGAGTCGATAATCATCGCCTCTGGATCGCAATTTCGCAAACTAGAGGTGCCCGGGGAAGGCAAATATGTGGGCAAGGGAGTCTCCTATTGTGCCACCTGTGATGGCCCGTTGTTCAAAGGTAGAACGGTGGCTGTTATAGGTGGCGGCGACAGTGCAGTCACCGAGGCTCTCTACCTGAGCAAATTTGCCTCCTCGGTCAAGCTAATCCACCGTCGCAACCAGCTTCGAGCCAGCAAGATATTCGAGGAGAGAGCTACGGCCGAACCCAAGATAGAATTCATTTTGGATACTGTAGTAACCCGGATTGAAGGCAACGGAGTAGTTAAGCAGCTCACCCTGAAAAACACTAAAAATGATAGAATATCAGTGCTAGAACTAGCAGGTGTTTTTGTGGCCATCGGCTGGAGACCCAATAGTACTCAATGGCGGGGATTGCTACCTTTGGACAAAGAAGGCTACATAATCACCAATGAGCTTATGGAAACGAAGATCCCGGGAATATTTGCTGCTGGAGATGTTCGCCATAATTCAGCCAGGCAGGTGATAACTGCCGCCGGAGATGGTGCTACTGCTGCCACATCGGCGGCGAGATTTTTGTCATTCTGAGCGAAGTGAGGAATTTCATGAAAGTTGTTTTGTTAGAAGACATCCCCGGAAAGGGAAGGGCTGGAGAGATAAAGGAGGTGAGCAAAGGCTATGCCAAGAATTTCCTTTTGCTTCGGGGGTTAGCTTTGGTAGCCACCCCCACTGTCATGAAGCAAGTACAATCGCGGCTGGAGAAGGAAAAACTTGAGGAGAGTATCGACCGAGAGAAACTGATTGAACTGGCTCAACAAATTGAGGGAAAAGAACTTCGTTTCAAGGCTCGCATGGGTGCCGGAGAACGCTTATTTGGCTCTATTACCGCTGCTGACGTTGCTGAGGAACTAAATCGGACCGTAGGTTCTGTTGTTGACAAAAAGAAGATGGAAATCGAGAAGCCTTTTCGGCAAGCCGGTAGCTATGAGATACTTGTTAAGCTAGCCACCGACATCAAGCCGAAGATTACGGTGGTTATTGAGGGGGAAGAAGAGAAAGAGGCAGAGTTATCGCAAAAGACTGAGAAGAAGCAAGAAAAACAAGGGAAGAAGAAAAGGGAGGCACAAGGAAAGGAAGAAGAAGAGGAAGTGAGGGAGGAGAAGAAAGAGTAGGCATGCCCCAGGAAAGATTGCCACCACACGACATCGAAGCCGAGGAGGCGGTAGTTGGATCTCTGCTCATTGACCCTGATGCTCTGTTAAAAATTGCTGCCTCTCTAAAGCCCGACGATTTCTTTTCAGATACAAATCGGGTGATTTACCAAGCTTGTTTCTCTCTTTATCAGCGCAATGAGGTCATAAACCAGATTACAGTGGCCCATGAGTTAATGCGCCAGGACAAGCTGGAACAAGTTGGCGGCGCCGCCTTCTTAAGCCACTTGATAGGCAATGTGCCGACATCTCTCCATGTGGAATATTACGCCCAAATAGTATCGAGCACAGCAATGATGCGGAGACTAATCGCGGCCGCCGGGCAGATTGAGGCCTTGGGCTACGAAGCCAGTCCAGATATTGAGGCTAGCCTCAACAAGGCTGAAGACATCCTATTTCAGGTGCGAACTAAGCGGGAGCTAGGGGATTTCATCCCCGTTCGAGACGCTCTGAGCCAGTACTTCGAGAAAGGCGGGCCACCTGCAGCGGCGGGAGAAGGAGAGTTACCTTATGTCTTGACCGGTTTTGCTGCGCTAGACGACCTCCTGGGAGGGTTGCAGAGATCTGACTTGATTGTTCTGGGTGCCAGGCCTAGCTTGGGCAAAACGAGCCTGGCTTTGAATATCGCCCGAAATGCGGCGATCGACCAGAAGGCTGGCGTTGCCTTATGTAGTCTGGAGATGTCCCGGGACGCAGTGGTGCAGAGGCTTCTGGCCAGCGAATCCGGGGTAGGTTTCGGAAAGGTGCGTCGTGGACGGTTTAATGAACGGGATGAGGCGAGAATTATGGAAGCCAGTGGCATCCTATCCGAGGCACCAATTTATGTTGATGATTCGCCTCAGCTTCGTGTTCTGGATATCAGAAGCAAGGTGCGACGCCTCCACTTTGAACACAAAATTGACCTGATTATCATTGATTATCTCCAACTGATACAAGGTGATGCGAAGAGCGAAACCCGAGTCCAGGAAATCAGCAAGATAACCCGTGCCTTGAAAACCCTGGCCAGGGAGCTAAACGTCTCCGTACTAACCGTGTCCCAACTCAGCCGAGCTGTAGAATGGCGGAGCTCGCACGTACCTGAGCTTGCTGACCTGCGTGAAAGCGGCAGTATCGAGCAAGATGCCGATGTCGTTCT
>CAYFSE010000034.1:0-2071 GCA_964345725.1 uncultured Dehalococcoidales bacterium | reverse complement strand
TGGCGCCGCAAGTCGATAAATGAACCTACATGCTCAATAGCAACTGGGCATTCTTGCTGACAGGCGCCGCAGGTCGTGCAATCCCAGACAGCTTCTTCAGAAATGCCTTCCCCATTATCGCCGAAGACCGTCTCATCTCCGTCCAGCCTCCGGTTCAGCAACTGCTTCTTGATCCTCTGTATCACCTCTTTGGGATTAAGCATTTTGCCACTTAAGTAAGCGGGGCAGGCCATCTGGCATCTCCCGCATTCGGTACAGGCAAGGCTATCGAGCAGCTCCTTCCAGGTGAGGTTCTCAATCGTTGGATGAGCAAATTTCCTGGCAATCGCCGTGTCGATAGCTCTCAACTCACCCTTTGGTCTGAGAGACTTAAAGAAGAAATTGACCGGGGCGGCAACGGCATGCATGTGCCCTGAGTAACGGCTATGAATCAAAAAAGCGCTGATAACTGAAAACTCGAACCACCATAGGGCAGCGTGCCAAGCCTGTATCTGATTTCGGGTGAGATTTAGCCCTGACAGGGCATTCGCCAAAGGCCTTCCTACCGGAAACTGCCGTACAGAAGCAATGTCGCTCGTCATAATGTGGAGTGCTTCCATCATAAAATAGGTCAACAGGAGAACGGTTATCGTGCCAGAGAAATAGAGCCATGCTATGCTTGCAGTTTGCCTTTGCGGTCTCAACACAAAGCGTCGAATAAGCCCCCAAATCACGGCGATTAGGGCGAGAATGCAGAGTATATCAGAAGCAAAAGAAAGCGCTGTTGCGCCGCTATGGCCCAATACTCTCGTTGCAAAATGATCGCTAAAGGCAGCACCGAAAACAAAGAACACGTAGCCAAAGACGAAGGCAATGCCACCCCAAAAGATAAAGAAATGCATTATCCCGGCTCGGTCGCTCCGTTTTACGCCTTTGAGCAGGGTCCACTGCCCGAAAACCAGGGGTATTAGTGCGGAAAGTCTCGTCGGTATGTGATTGAACCTGTTTTCTTCTCTTCCTATCCGGAGAAGGCGATAGCGTTGATAGATAGCCGAGAAAAAGAAAGACAATGATACGGAGGCGAAGATAATTATCAAGATGATGCCAATAGTGCTATCAGGTTGTATCAAAGCCCTTCACCTACATAAAAGTCAGGAAGCATTCCCTTTTCCTTTAAAACCATCACTCCATCCCCGCCCCTGGCAGGATTGATCCGATACTCCAACCGGGGCGAAGTCCCTTCGATCAACTTCTATTCCCATGACGGGTTATTCAGTCCACCGGTGTGTATGAAACCCTCGTTTTTAAGAAAATCGACAACCTCCCTCGCTACCTGTCCGGGCGCTCCCTCGATAAAGTCGCTGCTTTTCTTGGGGGCGACACCTCCAGATAGGAGGAGCTGAAAGCGTTCCTCGGGTGGTAGAGTAGCATCCGGCACGAAAGTCTTTTTGGTGCGTGGCCGCGGTGGGGTCACCTCCACCACCTGAAGAGAGGCTCCAAAGGATTCTTTTTTTCCAGGAAACTCGGCTTCCAGGCGCTTTACCGGCTTGGTCAACGCTGCCTCACGGGAGAAGACGGATACGTACCTTGGTTCATGTGCGGTTCTTTCTATACCAAAAACTGCCGGAAGACGACATTCTACCTCTTCACGCCAGCCTCTATCCAGTTGACGCCAGACAGTAGCCACATGCTGCTCGGGATCGACCTCTATTTTTACGACCTTCGTCGCCTGGGGACAATCCAAGAAATTGGCCAGGAAAGGCGCAACATAGCCTCTACCTTCATCCTGGCTTCTATCACCACAGAGGATCAAGTCATAGCGTAGCCCGCTCACGACCTTACCTATTGAGCTGCATATGGAGAAGGCATCCAAGCTATGGACACTGGGACAGAAAACATGGATCGCTCTATCCACTCCTCTGGCTAAACATCGATACAGGATGCTTCCCACCTCCTCATCCCCCATGCTTATCGCGGTGACCTCACCGCCAAATAATTCCCTGAGGTATATGGCTTCCTCTAAGGCGGCAATGTCTTTAGGGTTGACAATCTTCAACGAGGTCGGTTCCTTCTCGATAATTCGCCCATCTTC
>CAYFSE010000033.1:0-27831 GCA_964345725.1 uncultured Dehalococcoidales bacterium | reverse complement strand
TAGACCCCGGATACGCGGAGGGATATATAGCCAATGATGGCAGCAACAATCCCCGCCGCCAAGATACCCAGAGGGATTACCAGCCAAAAACTTTCAATGCCATAACGAACCATGAAAATGCCAAATGTATAGCCTCCCACGCCAAAAAAGGCAGCATGTCCAAGGGATGTCAGTCCCGTATACCCCACAATAAGGTCCAGGCTCATGGCAAAAATGGCATAGATAAGGATTCTGGTCAGTATACTCAGATAATAGGTATCTAGACGGGAGGGCAAGATCAAGAGGACCAGGCCGATGCCAATATATGGAGCCAGGGAAAGCAGTCGTGCTTGCCATGGTTGTCTGCTACTACCTGCCAAGTTTGCTTTCCCCACTAGATTGCCCTCCCCAGCAGACCGGAAGGCCGGAATAACAGGATGATTATCAGTACTAGATACATTGTAAAGTAGGCGAGCTGGGGAAAGTAAGCTTTGCCAAAGGCGTCGACAAGCCCTATTACTATGCCTCCGACCAGGGCTCCCTGGATAGATCCCGTCCCACCAACAATAACTACAATCATTGCCAGGAGCAAAGCATCCCAGCCAACCCCAAGATTCACCCCCAGTAATGGTGATCCGATGAGACCGCAAAACCCAGCTACAAATGCCCCTAAGGCGAAAACACCAGTAAAAACCAGCTTGAGGTTTATGCCCAGCCCCGTTGTCATTTCCTTATTATCCATCCCGGCTCGGATGATGGCACCGACTCGAGTCTTCTCCTGGAATAACCATAGACCTGCCGCGGCGGCCAGCCCGAAACCAATAATCGCCAGCCGAGACATTGGAAGTGTTATCCCACCCACCGGTATAGAACCAGACAGAATCGAAGGTACATAACCGTACTCGGGAACGGGTCCCCAAATCCATTGGGTCAGGTTGGTCAATATGTAAATAAAACCAATGGTCAGCAATACTTGGTCCAGTTCCCGTTTATACAAGCGGCGCAAGAATCCCGTTTCCATTATCAAGCCGAGCAAACCGGCGCAGAGTCCGCCAGCCAGGATACCTAGCAAGAAGGCCAGGTCCCGTCCCACCAGATTCTCGGTAAGCCTGGCCACAGATAAACCTACATAGCCCCCGACCATATATAGTGCGCCGTGGGCTAAGTTTACAATCCTCATCAGCCCCATAGTCAGCGTTAGGCCAGTCGCCAAAAGAAACAATATGAAGCCGAGTGAAATCCCAATTAAGAAATGAGCTGGCAAGACATCCATAGGCGATAACAAACCCTCGTACTATCTCAAATCACTCTTGTTCAACCAGGCGACAAAATGAATAAACACGAATGCGTACTACTCTTCGTCAACTTCCATGAGCGACGATGACTTACTGTGTCAACCGCCTATACCCATGTAAGCCTCGTTGCCGGACCGAACAGCAACGTTTTTCTCTAGCTGCCAGCTTGTGATCAGGGTAGGGTGGTAGTCCCTCCGCCTTAATCTCTTTCCTTGAGTTCCTACCACCCTATCACCTTTTCAGGACATATGTTTGTTTAGGGGCCGAAGCCGTAGCCGAACGGGGGAACGTTTTCGTAAGCCTTAGCTGGCTCCCACACATATAGCTCCCCGTCCTTCGCAACCGAGCAAATATAGATTGTCTTGAGTGCAACGTGCGTTCCCTGGTCAAAGATTATTTGGCCTTGAGGGCCTTCGAGGTTGACTGCCAGGATGGCATCGCGAAGCACCTCAGGCGTCGTATCGCCATCTGTAGCCTCCAACGCTGCCAGAGCAACTAGGACGCCCTCATAAGGTCCCGTGTCAGTATCCTCCGGGGCTTCACCGGTCTCCGCTTCCCAAGCCGCGACGAACGCGTTATTGACGGTGGTGTCAAGGAGAGGGGTGTAGGGCGTTGGGCAATACTCACCTACTACTGCCTCAGCTGCCGCCTCTGGGAGTTGATATAGTATGAACGGGGCAAAGAAGGAACCGTGGAAGGCGGCTGTCAGGGGCATCTGCGCACGAATGCCTAAGTCATGGTATTGGGTGAGAAACTGTATGGAAGTCGTCCCGTCGAACCATGCTACACAGGTATCGGCGGGCATTAAGCCAGCCAACCAGGAGCTGAAATCCGTTTCATTAAACGGCGGCCATTGCTGCTGGACTACCACTCCTCCTGTTGAGTTGAAGCCATGCACAAAGCCATCCATAAAGCCGTGTCCTGGAGCCCAGTCTCCTGCTATCGTAGTCACAGTTCCGTAATCCAATTCATCGCCAGCGAAGAGACCCATAGGAGACGAAGTCTGCCATTCCGTCCCGCCACACATAAAGGTCCATTCATGCCCCTCGAAGATCACCCCCAGCGGGGCCGGGTTCGTAAAAATAAGAGGTTTCCCCACCGTATTCATATAGGCTGATACTGCCATCTGCGTACCGCCAACGGTTGGCCCAATTATCAGATCCACCTCGTCCTGCGTGATCAGTTTTATGGCAGCGTCAACAGCCGTAGCCGGATCAGCTGCTGAGTCCTCAACAATAACCTCTATGTCTCTACCGGCGACCCTGTAGCCAGCTTCATCGAACGCAAATTCGGCAGCCCTGACCATCCTTTCACCCGTTATGGCCATGTGACCGGTCAAAGGGCGTATCATGCCGATTTTTATAGGTGGCAATTCCTCTTCCTCTTCCTCTTCTTCCTCTTGCTGTTCAGCGGGCGGAGCACAGGCTGGCAATGCGACGACAAGAGCAAGGCATAACAAAACAGCCACGAGCATCCAGCCCACCCTTAGAAGTCTTCTGTTTCTTTTACTCATTCTAATCTCCTTTGTACAAACGTCTTCAGTTCCTTCATCCACACGACATCCACTACTTGTTGTCTAGATTCATCTAATACTATTCCTCTATTCAGTCGCCCTCCTTTCCTTATAGTTGGATTTTCTCCGTTCTCCTGGTTCTCCTAAACTTTGATAATCTTTACGCTCCCTCCTCACCTCGTTTTGTTAGTCTCAAACTTACCGCACCTAAATATGATGGTAACACCCAAATGTTAGAATCCCGTTAATTCTCTGGCGGGAAGCAAAGAGCCAATATATTCTCTCTGTTGGACTTCCCCTTCCTATTGCCAGGCGGGTTCCTTAACCGCATTTCTGCCAGCTATAATACCGAATGTCATACATGAGGAGGTCATCAAGCCCAGCATATATGTCTTCGTATGGAGACCACCGGTCATTTCGCCGGCAGCATATAGCCCAGGTATAGCCTCATCATACTGGTTCAGTACCTGACTACGGCCATTTATTTTTAGCCCCCCTTTCATGGAGGTTATTGCGGTTATGCATTTGATAGCACTAAATGGAGGTATATCTATTTTCACAACAGGCCGCATTTCTCCAAACTGAAACTTCCTGCCAAATACAGTATCGTAGCCCACATCGTCTATGTCGCTATTGTATTTACCAATGGTCTGCTTCAGTCCTTTGGCATCTATGCCAGCGCTTTCAGCTAATTCCTCAACGGTATTGGCTTTATACTGCTTGCATTGTTCTATGTTCTTCATTTGGCCTATGTTTCTCTCTGTTTTCCCTTCTTTACCAACTAGGTCAACTGTCCCAACTCGATCCTTTATCTCATCATTGTACACTATCCAATAGACACCGTCTGGCTGTCTCATACCGTGGCCGGTTAAAGGTCCATAGAAGCCTTCCATGGATGCTTCGTTATGAAATCTTTTGCCATATTTGTTCACAGCGATAGCACCGTAATCTAATAACCATATTGCGTTAGAATGCGTCTCGATGCAGAGAGGCCAGGAAGGAGCCACGGCGATACCGATGTCCTTTGTCGCTGCTCCCATGGCTAATGCCATCTTTAGTCCATCCCCTTGATGAGAATTGGGCATTTTGGGGAAACCCCTGACCATTTCAGGTTCATACTCAGCTATCATCTCTTTGTTATGCCCGAACCCGCCAGTTGCCAGAATCACAGCCCTTTTTGCCTTGAAGTTCTTTGTCTCACCCTCGGCATCAACAGTAAGGCCGATAGTCTTTCCTGTCTGAGGATCTCTGATCAACCTGGTGCCTCTATGTCTGAATAGTATCTCCACACCCGTCTTCCTGGCCCTATCTACTAAGGCTCGAACCAGCTCAGGCCCTAGTCCTTGAAGCCAACCCAGACATCTGGGTCTACTATGACACGGGTGCGGTACAATACCGGGGAATTTAATACCCTGCTCTTTAAGCATCTTGTAGGCATCAAGTTGGTTATCGGCAAATGCCCTCGCTACTTCTGGTACGGCACCGCTAACATTCACCAGATCAGTATAGAGTAAATCAGGCCCGTCCTCTATTCCTAGTTCTTTCTGCTCATCACTCCCGGCAATTCCGAAAGCTCCGGCAACCATATTGAAGCTGCCGCCACAGGCTGGCTTCCACTCCAACACTGTTGCCTTTAGACCCGCCTCGGCAACCGTTATTGCTGCTGGAAGTCCAGCTGTTCCCCCTCCAACAATAATAACATCCGCTTCGTGATCCCATTTTCTGGGTAACTCTACTCCTGACATTTGCAGACCTCCTTTTTGTGTTTTGACCTTATTTTCGACCCCAGCGAAGTTGTAACACCTCTCTTGATTTGCTGGTATTTACCGTGCAACTTCGACGATGGGTGCGCAGCTGGAACTGCTATTACCTGACAATAATGATAACAACTGAATGTTAGAATCCCATTAAGATTTTGGCAGGACATGAAAAAATGACAGGTCTCTCGGACATCCCCCTTACCACATCGATAACCACAGCGTATTTAGCCATCGCCTCTATATTTCCCACTTTGAGATTTCTATGAGGCAGGAGTTGGGCGCCATCCCGGAAGCATTCTTTGACATCATCCGGGAGGGAATCAGCAGGTTAACACAGCCACCTTTGTCCACGGAATAAGGCTTGCCGGGCTCCAGCGGGTCATACTTCCCTGAAGATGTATAGCTGTGAACCACCCCGGGCCTGATGCGCTCGGTGACCTTTGCCACGCCCAGCACCACACCGCGGTCATTGTAGAGCTTGATGATATCCCCATCCTTGATGCCTCGGGCTTCGGCATCCTGTGGATGAATACGCACCGTTTGCCAGTGGTAGCCGTCTCTCATTATGCGGTGACCCGGGATTTCTGCCAGCCAGGGGGCATGTTTGTCATAGTGTGTATGGAAGGAAAATCTTGGGTGTGGTGACAAAAGCTGCAGCGGATACTTCCTAGCAAGCTCTGAGGTGTGCCCTTCCCAGCTAGGGATGTAGTGTGGCACCGGCGGTCTTTCCTCATCGTCGGGGAAGTGTTCCTTGAGATTTTGAGAGGCAAACTCTATCTTACCGCTGGGCGTTGCCAGTTCTTTAGCCTTCTCTGTGCCCCTATTGGGGTTCAGGGGGTCGGGCGTATCACATTCTCTGCCTTCGTAGAACCAGCGAAAAGACGGTGTCGGTTTGTAGTCTTCCGGCAGCGGAACCACAAAATACCCCTTCTTTTCAAACTCCTCCCACGATATGTACTTGGGCAGGTCGGAGATTCCAAACATGCCTTTGACCCAGTCCTCTTCCGACTTCCCATCGGTGAAGTCTTCCCTCATACCTAGCCTTTCGGCGACGAGGGAGAAGATTTCGTAATCGGTCTTGGATTCATAAAGGGGCTCGATACACCTCTTTTGCAGAACAACAACCCGGTAATTACACCCATTGCTGTTATGGGGGACATAGCCACCTGCACTGCTGAATTCTGACAAATCCATTCGCTCCAGGTTAGTGCAGGCAGGCAAAATGATATCGGCGAATCTTGATTCACTGCCCGTCCAGCAGTCTTGATTAACCACGAACTCTAGCTTGGGGCTCTGGTAGGCTTTCACCCACTTATTTGTCTCCGTCATCGTGCCTATGAAGGAGCTTCCGTACCGGTAGAACATCCTGACTTCAGGGTTGCCCCGCATCGGGTAGGTATACGGCTTGAACTGCTGCTCTGCTGACATGAAGCAGAAACCTTCTCCATGCCAGCTAACCGGAGGGTCAAGGATGGCGTCAGGGAAGAGTAACCTGTAGAGACGTTGCTCGACAGGGTTATTAACCTTTCTGTTTGCCACTCGTGACCAGCGCAGCATTCCATCCGGGTCACCGTATCCGGGGACCCAGAATTCAGGATTGCTTGGTCCTCCCATGGAAGTCCCCCACAGATTGACCCCTGGTTTACCCAGCCCCTGCATCGCCTGAACTAGTACCATCAGCCTTGCCCATTCATGCCCGTAGGCGGCCCGGCAGGCACCGCCCATGGTAGCGTGCAGCCCGCAGGCTAACATGGTCCTCTTGGATGCCCACTCCTTAGCCAAGGCTGCTATAGTACGGGCTGGAACACCGGTTATCTCCTCGGCCCATTTCGGGGTCTTGAGCACACCGTCATCTTCACCCAGAACGTATTTCTGGAATTCGTCAAAACCAACGGTGCGCTTGGCTACATAGTCCTTATCGTAAGTGTCTTCCTTTAGCCAGACGTAAGCTATGGCTAAAGCCATAGCAGCATCTGTGCCTGGTCTGGGCGCTATCCATTTATCTGCCAGGACAGTGGCAGTATAGTTGCAGAATGGGTCGATAAAAATCTGCTTCTTTCCTGCTTCCCTGAGCCAGAGACGCCAGATAGCATTCTCCTGGCCGGTGTAGCAGCCGCGGGTGGTATCTGGGTCATGTGACCAGTAGACTACTAAATCGGTGTTCTTCAGGGCATCCTCAAGCAGGTCATACTGTTCCGGACCACCCAGTCTCCAGTAGAATCCGTAGGTGTGCACGGCACCCCAGTGGAAGCCCTCCCAGCTATCCGGGTTGTCGAAGATGGAGGTGAAGCCTAGCAAATCAAAGAATCTCCAGAACGGGCCCAGCTTGTAAAATATGGCTCCCCAGTTATGATGCGATGATGTAATGCCCGTAATAGCGGCCGGGCCGTAGGTCTCTCTGATTCTCTTTATCTCGCTGGCAACTATATCTAAGGCTTCATCCCAGCTTATCCTTTCATACTTGGACTTGCCCCTGGTTTCCGGATGACGGTCGCCCTTCGGGTCAAAGTCCATCCTTTTCATAGGATATTTGATCCTGTCATCGGCATAAACTTTGGTTCTCTCGGTCAGGGTGTAGGGTGAGATGGTCACTTTCTTGGGAGGGGAGAATCTCCTGCCGTTGGCATCAATTGTCCACGGTTTCAAGTCATCTTCGTCAATTACCAGCGGTCGGATTCTAACTATCTCACCGTCTTTGACGTATACCGAAATTGGACCACCAACGGTGCAGTTGGTGAAGACTTGCTCTGACATTCAACTGTCCCTTTTCATTGGTTCTACCATTAGTCTCGAACTCCTACCCCTTTGTCTCTCAGCGTTCTTTCAAGCTAGCTCTTCCGGTTTAGCATAGGGTGAACAGTTGATCCCGTTGTGCCCGTCCTTACAGACAATCCGGCAGTTGGAAGATCCATTGCACTAATTGGTACAACCGGAGCCTCATAACTGTTCACCTGTTACCAAGACTCGCTTCATACACAGTCCAGCACCGGGGTGATACGGTCTGTTGAACGCCTCAAGATACTTCCTCCTCAGTTCTCCTAAATCAACCCACTCAACCTCAACCAGAAATCCACTTGCAGCCATTCCTGCGGCATTCTTGGAGATCGTCTTGCCCGGAGCTATGGTGTTAATCGCTCCACCTCTATCAAGTTCTCCCGGAACTATCGGATCATACGTTGCCCCATGATCTATGGATACTACCCCGGGCATCATTCTCTCTGTCACATAGGCGCCAGCAAGGACAGCTCCCCTCTCATTGTATGCCTTCACCACATCCCCATACCCTATGCCTCTGCTAGCAGCATCCTGAGGGTGAATCCAGAGGGGCTGATAGAGGTATCCATCCGGACCTCTGACTTTACACGTTGGTATTTCCCTGAACCACGTTACGTCATCTAGCTGCGCATGTACCCTCCACTTCGGGTGGTTCGAGATCAAAAGCAAAGGATACTTCTTCGCCCTTGGATGCTGCAGACTCTCCTGGTGCGATTCGCCATACGGGATCCAGTGCGGAACCGGCGGTCTCTCACGGTCATCAGGGAAGTGCTTGGCCAAATTCTGGGAATAGAACTCTATCTTGCCAGACGGAGTCTTCAAGGGATTTTTGTCAGGATTTTCGCAAAAATCCCTCAGACCAGGCTTATATTTCTTCCAATTTGGATCGGTTGGGACGACATAGTACGCCTTCCCCTTGAATTCTTCCCAGCTAACCATATCTGCTACACCTGAAGCTTCGAAACCAAGCCTTATCCATTCCTCAACACTCTTGCCCTCCGTGTACTTGTCCAGTAGACCGAGCTTCTCCGCTATCAGGCAGACTATCTCGTAGTCGCTCTTGGACTCCCCTATGGGTTCGATGCCTTTCTTCTCGAGGAAGATGGTGTTGAATTGCCCGCCACACCAATCTACCCCTATATCCTCCTCCTCGAACTTGGTATTGACCGGCAGGACTACATCGGCAAACAAACAATCGTTCTCCAGCCAAGGGTGCTGGGCCAAAATGAATTCTATCTTCGGGCTCTTCAATGCTTCGACCATCTTCCTCCCCTCATCCCAACATGTCAGCCAACAAGGCGAATCGGTCCATATCATATGTATTTCAGGGCAACCCTCCGCAGGATAGGTGTATTCCTTGAATTGATTCTCAAGCGGCTCCACCATCAAAGTGGTACCGTACCAACTAATGGGCGGATTGAGAATGGCTTCAGGCAGGAGGGTTTTGGGAACAATCTGCTTTGGTGGATTCTTGAAGAAGCGCGGCTCCGCTCCATGATATGCGGCCTTCTTACTCGGCATCACCATCCCTCTGGGCCAAGGGATCCGCTCTTGATCCTCCAGAAATCCCCATCCTACCGTCTGAGCCTGGTGAACTCCGGGCTTTCCCAACCCCTGCATCGCTAGCAGCAAGACCTCCAGCCTAGCGGGTTCAGTTGAATACGGCCCTCTGATGTATGGACCTCCAAGACCGTGCACAACTGACGTCCTCTTTGATGCCCACTGCCTGGCTAACTCCTTGATTACCCTCGCAGGAACACCCGTTATCTCCTCAGCCCACTCGGGCGTCTTCGCTACACCATCCTCCTTACCCAACACATACTCCTCAAACCTGTCAAAACCAAAGGTATGCGTAGCCACGTACTCCTTGTCATACGTATCCCCAGTAATCCAAATATGCGCTATCGCGAGCTGCAATGCGGCATCCGTATTGGGCTTTATTGGGATCCATTTATCAGCATGAACCGCTGCACCGTAGTTTAAGTCCGGACAAATGTATATGGATTCTATCCCCAGTTCCTTGAACCAATAGCACAATCGGCTCGCTAGCTGTCCATGCCATCCCCAGGTTGTTGTCTCCGGGTCACCTCCCCAAAACAGCAGAAGTTCAGTATTCTCCGCAACATCAGCGAAAACGTTAGTTGTAGGCGTCATCAGCCCCACAGGTTCCATCCCCCACGCATGCTTTGCTCCCCAATACCACCCCTCCCAACTATCCGGGTTTCTGGTCTGTAGCGTAAACCCTCCTAAGAGGTCAAGAAGATGAGTTTGACACCCATGCGGACCATGAACAGCTTTTGTTTCGCCATGCCCGTCGGCTTGACAGAGTATCGCATACGGCCCATATTTCTCAGATATCCTCTTTATCTCGTCTGCAATTAGCTCCAAAACCTCATCCCAAGAAATCCTGACATAACCACTCTTCCCCCTGTTCTCTGAATGCCTATCACCGTTGGGATCCCAATCAACTCTCTTCAGTGGATACAGAACTCTGTTGGGTGAGTAAACACGTTTTTTATAGGCCAAAGCGTAAGGAGATATCAGCGTCTTCATCGTTGGTTCAAAGACCTTTCCACGCGCCTCCATCTTCCACGGCCTGAACTCCTCAGACTTATACTTCCAATCATAGTGCAAAGGTCTGATTCTGATTATCCTACCGTCCTTAACGTCGATCGCTCCAGCATTTCCAGCCTCGCCATGACCACAAAGGCCCAGGTCTTTTATGACTGTTGTCTCCTCTTCAATATTCCTGTCCATTTTTCCGCCTTTCTACTATATTTATCCTGCCTTCGCTTTCAGATTCTCAGGCGAAGGCCACCGTTTCAAGTGGCCGGGAAAGGACTATGTCTTCCTAGATAGCTTTATGTCTCCAAGGTTCACGTCCTTTTCCGTACTGACTGGTTTTATCTCCTTGGGGGAGTA
This sequence comes from uncultured Dehalococcoidales bacterium, assembly GCA_964345725.1. Classification (GTDB taxonomy): domain Bacteria; phylum Chloroflexota; class Dehalococcoidia; order GIF9; family AB-539-J10; genus RBG-13-51-36. Next base: position 17,587 of record CAYFSE010000033.1, on the reverse strand, counting down.
TCCCTCCTTCTCTATAATCAGCGAATACGTGCCCACCTGCAGTTTCTTCAGCCAGAAGTCTCCGAAGCTATCTGTTTTCGTGGTGAACTTCTCGCCGGTCTTCGCGTCTGTCACGGTAACCGTTGCCCCCTCAATGCACTCGTCCTCTTCCGGATCGTAAACGGCTCCGGCCACGAACCGCCTAGGCAAGCCGATGTAGTATACCCTGGGCTTAGCTTTGAACTCGGGGTGCAATACCTCAGCCTCGCTTATCAGGTCCTTCAAATCTTCTTCCTCACCGAATTTCAACGCTTCCGTTGGGCATACGTCAACGCATCTAGGTTCCTGCCAGCCTTTGTCCAGCAAGTGAGCGCACATGGTGCACTTCTGGGCTATGTTCAGGTCCCAGTTAAAATAGATCACCCCATACGGACACGCATCAACGCAGTTCCTCATCCCGTTGCATTTTTCAGGATCCACGATCACTATCCCGTCATCCCTCTTGTATATTGCCTTTCCTACACATGCCGGGATACATGGAGGATCATCACAGTGCTGGCATATATCATGCATATACGATATTTTGACTTTTGGAACAGTCCCCCTTACCATGTCAGTGACCTTCATCCAGAACTGTCCGGTATCCGGCTGGGGCTTGGCGTAGGGCGTCCAGTCATTGCCAACGTGCTCGTCCTTACAGGCAATCTGGCAGTTGTAACATCCGTTGCACTTGTTGATATCGATGACTAGTGTCTTCATTTCTGTTCACCTCCATATAGCACTCTTTCCATCCGTAGACCACAGGCCGCGTGATACGGTCTCTCGAATGCTTCGGGGTACTTCTTCCTCAATTCTTCCGAGTTGACTCGCTCAACTTCGACCAGGAATCCGCTAGTTGCCATACCTGCCGCATTCTTAGAGGTTGCTTTGTGTGGAGTAATGGTATTGATCGCCCCTCCTCTGTCAAGCTCTCCTGGAACTATCGGGTCATACCTGGCGCCGTGGTCCATATAGACCACTCCAGGCATTATTCTCTCAGTCACGTATGCGCCGCCGAGGACACCCCCCCTTTCGTTGTACACCCTAACCACCTCTTCGTCTTCTATACCCCTCTCGGCAGCATCCACCGGATTGATCCAGACGGGCTCGTAGTGGTATCCATCTGGGCCTTTCACTTTGCACGTTGGTATTTCCCTGAACCAAGTCACGTCATCAAGATTGGCGTGTACTCTCCACCTGGGATGGTTTGAGACTATGAGTAATGGATACCTCTTCGCTCTTTCGCTGGAGAGCCGTTCATCATGGCTCTCCCCCTTCTCAATCCAATGCGGAACCGGAGGTCTCTCCTCATCATCAGGGAAGTGCTCAGCCAATCTCTCAGAATAGAACTCAATCTTGCCAGATGGTGTGCTCAGAGGGTGCTTCTCCGGATCCTCGTAGAAGTCTATCATACCAGCCCTGTATTTCTTCTCCCACTCTGGATCGGTCGGGATAACGTAGTATTTCTTTTCCTTAAGCTCTTCCCAAGTGCACAAGCCTGCTTCTGCCAAGCCCGAGGTATCAAAGCCATGTTTTATCCATTCCTCAACAGACTTGCCTTCGGTGTATTCTTCCAGCAGACCGAGCTTCTTGGCTACCGCGCATACTGCCTCATAATCACTCTTGGATTCCCCAATGGGCTCCATGCATTTCTCTTCCAGAAAAACACTAGCAAACTGACAGCTCATTGGGTCATCTCCGATATCTTCCTCCTCGTACTTGGTATTGGTCGGCAGGATGATATCGGCAAGGAGACAATCATTCTCAAGCCAAGGGTGCTGGGCCAAAATGAATTCAATTTTGGGGCTTCTGTAGGCTTCTACCACTCTGTTGCTGTCATTCCAGCACGTCGTCATACAGGGCGCATCGGTCCATATCATATGAATTTCTGAGCAGCCCGGGACTGGATAGACGTATTTCTTGAATTGGTCTTCGACTGGCAAGAATTGGTACGAGCTGCCGTAAATGCTAAAGGAGCCGGTCAGAATAGCATCATGAACCATGGTCTGCGGAATAGCTTGTCTCTGCATCGGCATGCCGGCATTATGCCCACGATACGCAGCTCGTATTCTTGCGTTCATAACGCCGGCGGGCACCGACCCCCCCATGTCTTCATGCACTGCGGAACAAAGCGTCCGCGTCAAATCATTAAAACAGACCTGGTGAACTCCCGGTTTACCGAGTCCCTGCATCGCCAGCAGAAAGACCTCTAGCCTAGCCGGCTCAGTTGAGTATGGCCCCCTGATGTAGGATCCTCCGAAACCATGCGCTACCGTTGTGTTCTTGGATGCCCATTCCCTGGCTAGGGCTTTGATTATCCTTGACGGCACACCTGTTTTCTCTGCAGCCCAGATAGGGGTCTTAGCCACTCCATCTTCTTTGCCCAAAACGTATTCCTTGAACTTGTCGAAGCCAACCGTGTGGGTAGCCACGTAATCCTTATCGTAGGTACCCTGGGTAATCCATTGGTAAGCTATTGCCAGCTGCAAGGCAGCATCCGTATTGGGCAATATGGGAATCCATTTATCGGCATGAACCGCCGCCCCGTAGTTCAAATCCGGGCAGATATATATCTGTTTTATTCCAAGCTCAGCGTACCAGTAGCAAAAAAGGCTCGGCATCTGTCCACCGGCAAACCCCCATGGCGTGGTTTCCGGGTCACCTCCCTGAAACAGAAGCATATCAGTATTCTTCGCAATATCCTGGTAAACATTAGATTGATAACAGCTCATCGTACCTACAGGCTCACAGCCCCATACATGTTTTGCTCCCCACCACCATCCCTCCCAGCTATCCGGGTTTCTAAGTTGTTGTGTATAGCCTCCTAGAATCTCAAGAAGTCGGTGAGAACAGCCATGGGTGCCATGCACCACTTTTGTCTCTCCATGTCCGTCCACCTGACCAAGTATTGCGTATGACTCATACTTCTGAATGATCCTTCTTATTTCCTTGGCGATTATGTCCGTAGCCTCGTCCCAGGAGATCCTGGCGTAGCCGGTCTTGCCCCTGTTCTGCGGATTTCTTTCTCCGTCAGGGTCCCAATCGACTCTCTTCAACGGGTATAGAATCCTGTTGGGGGAATAGATACGTTTTTTGTAGGCCAAAGCATGTGGAGGCAACGCCGTCTTCACGGGTGATTGAAAAACCTTCCCCCGCGCCTTAAGTTTCCATCGCCCGAATTCCTCGGGCTTGTACCTCCAATCATAGTGTAGTGGTCTGATCCTGACTATCTTGTCGTTCCTGCTATCGATCGCTGCAACATTGCTACCATCACCCATGGCGCAGAAACCAGTACTCTTAATACATGTCCTCTCCCCTTCTTGGGACTTCTCCTTCTGTACCATTTTTGCCTCCGTGATTCATGTTCCAATCCTGCTATGAAAGCACAGTGTAGGTTTTTGTTAGTGAGTCTTTCTGAGTGCACCACCGCTTTTTACGCCACCTGTTGTTGGACCCGTAGACTCGCCTTCTATCCATATACTCGAAGCACACAAGCTGCTAAGTCTCACTCGGTGAGCAATATAGCCACCGCAGGAAATAACAGCATCCTCCTCTTGTTTTCATTTCAAACCCACTGTCTATTGCCAGGCAGGTTCTTCAGCTGCGTTCTTACCAGCTTTAACACAGTTGGTCATTGATCCAGGACTCATTCAGTCCTTTGGCATCCATGGAGGCACTTCCAGCCAATTCTTCAGCCGTATTAGCTTCATATTGCTTGCGTTCTTCAATATCCATAACCAAAGCCTTCATATTGATTCACCCCCAACCAGGACTCGTTCCATACGTAGGCCGGCGGCCGAGTGGTACGGTCTCTTGAAGGCTTCGGGGTATTTCTTCATTAGTTCGTCCAAATTAACACGCTCAACCTCAACCAAGAAGCCACTTGACGCCATTGCTATTGTATTCTGGGAGGTCGGTTTACGCGAGCATATGGTGTTAATGGCCCCTCCTCTGTCAAGCTCTCCTGGAAGTACCGGGTCATACCTTGCCCCGTGGTCCATATAGACCACTCCGGGCATTATCCTCTCGGTCACGTAGGCGCCGCCTAAGACACCACCCCTCTCGTTGTATACCTCAACTACATCGCCATCTTGTATACCCCTCTTGGCAGCATCGACTGGATTAACCCAGAGGGGTTCGTATAAGTATCCATCCGCACCCCTGACCTTACAGGTTTCGATTTCCTTGAACCAGGTCACGTCATCGAGATTAGCATGGACACGCCACCTCCCATGATTGGAAACAATTAGTAACGGATACCTCTTCGCTCTTTCACTGGAGAGTCTTTCATCGTGGCTCTCTCCCTTTTCGATCCAGTGTGGGACTGGGGGTCTCTCCTTGTCGTCAGGAAAATGCTCGGCTAGGTTCTGGGAATAGAACTCTATCTTGCCAGACGGGGTACTCAGCGGGTGCCCTTCAGGGTCTTCATAAAACTCCCTCATGCCCGGCGGATATTTCTTCCATTCCGGGTGAGTGGGGGCTACATAGTACCCCTTCTCCTTGAACTCTTTCCACGCAATATAGTCCTGCGCACCGGAATGTTCAAAACCATGTTCTAGCCATTCCTCAATACTTCTGCCTCCTGTAAGCTTATCCAGAAGGCCCAGCTTCTCGGCTATCATACAGACTACCTCGTAATCGCTCTTGGACTCTCCTATGGGCTCGATACACTTCCCTTCATGGAAGATGGTGCTAAACTGCCCACTAAAGTTGTCTGCACAGATATCCTCTTCCTCGAATTTGGTATTGGATGGCAAGATAATATCGGCAAACAGACAATCGTTTTCCAGCCAAGGGTGCTGGGCTAACACGAATTCTATCTTCGGACTTCTCATCGCTTCTATCTGCCGGTTTCCGTCGTTCCAGCAGGTTATCCAGCAAGGCGAATCAGTCCATATCATATGGATTTCAGAACAGCCCTCCGCAGGATAGGTGTATTTCTTGAACTGTTCTTCAACCGGCTTGAATAAGGTGCTGCCGTACCAGCTGATTGGTGGGTTGAGAATGGCCTCATGGATAAGCGTCTTGGGAATGATTTGTTTCTGTAATTTCGTAAAGGACGGGTCATACGCATGATACGCTGCCATAACGTGTGGGAAAACTATACCTCCAGGCAGAGGCGGCATCGGGTCGGGTTTGTAGCCCGCGGGGATACAAACGCCGTTGCAGTAGAAACCCCATTCAATCATTACAGCTTGATGAACTCCTGGTTTGCCCAGCCCCTGCATCGCCAGATTGAGGACTTCCAGCCGCGCGGGTTCGGTTGAATATGACGATCTAATGTAACCACCTCCGTTACCGTGGGCTGTCGACGTTCTCTTGGATGCCCACTTCCGCGCCAGTGCTTTGATTATTCTTGATTGGACGCCTGTTATTTCCTCAGCCCACTTAGGTGTCTTGGGAACTCCGTCTTCCTTCCCCAACACATATTCCTTAAACTTTTCGAAGCCGTAGGTGTGCGTCGCCACGTACTCCTTATCATAGGTACCTTCGGTAATCCAGGTATACCCTATCGCCAGATGCAGTGCGGCATCGGTGTTGGGTCTTATCGGTATCCATTTATCGGCATGAACCGCTGCTCCGTAGTTCAAGTCGGGACAGATATAAATACATTCTATTCCAAGCTCCGTGAACCAGTAGCACAACCGGCTCGCCAATTGTCCACCCCATCCCCAGGGCGTGGTCTCCGGGTCACATCCCCAGAAAAGCATAAGCTCGGTATTTTCGGCAATGTCTGGGAAAATATTGGTTTGGGGTCGCATCAAACCGTTGGGGTTCATTCCCCAGGCGTGCTTGGCGCCCCAGTGCCATCCCTCCCAGCTGTCTGGGTTTCTGGCTTGTAGTGTAAAACCTCCCATAAGGTCAAGAAGCGCGCCAGAATACCCGTGCGGACCGTGCACTGCTTTTGACTCTCCGTGGCCATCTATCTGGCAAAGTATGGCGTATGGTCCGTATTCGGCTTGTACCCTTTTTATCTCGTTGGCGATGATATTCGTCGCTTCCTCCCAAGGAATTCTGGCGAATTTGCTCTTACCCCGGTTCTCGGGATGTCTTGCACCATCGGGGTCCCAATCAACCCTTTTTAAAGGATACATAATCCTGTTGGGAGAGTAAACACGCTTTTTGTAGCCCAAGCTGAAAGGGGGTAGCAGCGACTTCATAGTTGGCTGAAAAACCTTTCCGCGCGCCTCAATCTTCCAGGGGTTAACTGCCTCGGGTTGGTACTTCCAATCGTAACGTAAGGGTCTAATCCTACGTATTTTGCCCTTCTCAACGTCAACGGCTGCGGGATTTGAGCCTATGCCAAAAGAGCAGAAACCAAGTCCCTTTATGAATGTTTTCTCTTCTTCGGCTTTCTTTCTGAGTTTCGCTCTTGCCTCAGCCATCTTTTTCCGTTCTTCTGTCATTGATTCTCAGGCCCTCGTACGAAAGCGTGTGACTAAATACCTGTCACTAGTCTTCCTGCCGAAGCAACCAATCGTCTTCTTCTGAGCCGCGAGTTAACTTCTTGTGGAACCAGATTTTGGCCGCCAGTCAATGTGTTTCCTGCACCAATTGGTCTTGCCTCAGCGTGGTTCGCCTACGACGAGCACTCTCACTGAAGAGCTTATGCGAAAGCAACCGCGCCAACTGAACAGAGGGCTGTGATGGCTATGGAGCTAGCATAGAAGGCTTTGGGTTTCACAGTCATGAATTGCCAGAAATTGGTTCGGAACTTCGTGCTCACCAGGTATCCCAGCACTAGCAGACCAGTACCTACAATGGCCAGAGCTGTGCCATCGATAAGCACCGAGGTGGCTCTCTCAGCGAGTCCCCAGGATGCCCATTTACCCAAGCCTAATGCTGATGCCGCAACAGCGTAAAGGATTATGCTCAGGTATCCCGCTGCAATACTGGCGCCGATACGAGTCTTGACGCTGCTTTCAAAGCCTTTGAACAACAGGCTGACCACGAGGGTGAAGCCCAGTGCTTCCAGAAGAATTGCCGAGGCGGGGTTGACCACGAAGGGAGCAAAGACAGGTTGACCATATATCAAAGCGCTCAGTGGCTTCAACAGGGCGGCAATCACTCCCAGCCACAATACGAGCTTGGGCTGCCGGTAGGTAGCGACAAATGCTGCCATGATTGCCATGCCAACGCCGCCCGTAATTGCCCCCTTGTAGGCGAAGTGGACAAGGTGTAAGGCGCCGCCTACGCTGGCTTCCACAAGCCCCCAGATCGAACCAAAGACCAGAATCCCAATGACTACGCGCAAAATGTCTCCTGATTGCGATACTATTCTGAGTTTTCTCAGTGCCTGCATCTTCTATCTCCTTTCGCGAAGTTGCCAGTGAGAATATCATGCAGCCTGTTGGCGGTCAAGAGGCGAGGCCTCTCTGCTAATCGTGCAGAAATATCTTCGGACCGCGACAAACCTGACGAGCATCTTTCTCGAACGGACCTCTACATTTCCTGAGCTATAGGACACCTTCCGTATCATTTCAGTCTTTGCAGTGCCTAACGTATCCTCGTGCTCTAGCGGCAGCGACATTGAGCCCAGTGGCAAACACAGATTTGCTGATTCGTAGGCAAATGCGATGAAATCCCCGAAAGACTTGCAGAGGCCATATAGACGAGGTCAATCGGCGACCAATGGAATGGCTTGCTGAGAATGCTTTCAATGGCCGGACGAATCGCTCGGCTATCTCAGCTCTACCGCATATGTTGAGAAGGAAACTGTCGGAACATGCTCCCTGGTGTTGGCCATGTGGCGAGTTACCGCATGGTTTTGCTTCTCACAAGCTCATTATTGTAATATAGCGGGCGGACCTATACATGAATCCTGTAACCTTGAAGAGTTGCTGCTGTCACCCTGTATATGATCCGTTCGTCCGCGATGTTCATGCCAGTCCAGCAGAGCATTTTTGAGCAGTGCGAGATAGGAGGATAATCTATGTCGGAGCAAATCTTTACGAACTGCACGGTCGGCGGGCCGATTTCTGTCTATGTCAAAGATGGCAAGGTTGTCAGAGTCCGACCACTGGTAATTGATGAGAATGACCTGAAACCATGGACAATTGATGCCAACGGCAAGAGATTCTCCCCTCCTCGGAGAGTCACAATTGCTCCCTTTACTCAAGCAGAGAGGACGAAGGTCTATGCAGATGACAGGATCAAATATCCTCTCAAAAGAGTGGACTTTGATCCAAAGGGCAAGAGACACCCCGAGACAAGGGGCAAATCTGGGTATGAACGGATAAGCTGGGATGAAGCCCTACATGTAGTTGCCAGTGAAATAAAGAGAATCAGAGCCACTTATGGACCACCAGCTATCGCCGCAATGACAGCCTCACATCATAATTGGGGTAATGTAGGTTATAAACTGTCGACGTTCATGAGATTCTTCAATATGCTCGGCTTTACATCGGTCTTTGACAACCCCGATAGCTGGGAAGGCTTTCACTGGGGTGCCGTGCATACCTATGGCTTCTATTGGAATCTGGGTGCTCCGGAGCAGTACGACCTTCTTGAGGATGCCTTGAAAAACACCGAGTTGATAATCTACTGGTCAAACGACCCCGATTCAACCCGCGGGACATATTGCGGACAGGAATCCGCAATCTGGCGCCTCTGGCTCAGGGAATCAGGAAAGAAGCAGATCTTCATCGACCCATTCTGCAACTACACGGCAGCTATCATGGGGGACAAATGGATAGCGCCCAGAGTAGGCACTGATGCCGCCATGGCCGTGTCGATTGCTTATGTCTGGATAAAGGAGAATAGTTACGATAAAGACTATGTAGCCACGCATACCATCGGTTTTGACCGATTCAGGCAATATGTTATGGGCGAGGATGATGGAGTGCCCAAGACCCCAAAATGGGCTGAGGAGATAACAGGTGTTCCAGAACGGACTATAACGGCTTTGGCCAGAGAGTGGGCATCAAAGCCGACAATGCTAAGCTGCGGGAACCGAGGTGGCTTTGGTGGTGCAATGAGGCAGGCCTACGGGCATGAATGGGCAAGACTGATGGTATTACTTCAGGCTATGCAGGGTCTGGGTAAACCCGGCGTTGGCATGTGGGGAGCTACTATGGGAGGGCCGTACTTTTCTAGATTCTTCTTCCCTGGATATGCTGATAGGGACGCCATGATAAGCTTCTCAAGAGCGACGAAGAAGCACGTCGCCAATCCTGTTGAGCAACGTCTCTACCGACTACTCCTACCCGATGCCATCTTGCACCCACCTGTTAGCTGGTTGGGGGAGGGTTTCTGTGGAAAATCGATCGAGCAACAGTTTAAGCCTTATACCTACCCCATGCCGAATAATCCCGAAGTCAAGATGTTCTACCGGTATGGAGGCTCCTTTTTCGGCACCATGACGGAGACCAATAAGTGGGCGGAGGCTTACCAGAGCCCCGAACTTGAATTTGTGGTCAACCAGGATTGCTGGATGATGGGCGAAACAGGGTTCGCTGACGTTATTCTGCCAGCGTGCACCAACCTGGAGCGAAATGATATAGCGGAATTTGGATGTACTGGGTGTGCCGAAGGATATGTGAAATATGGCAGCAACGGCTGTAACTCTAGGGTCATAGTTCTTCAGAAGAAGTGCATTGAGCCCCTGTATGAGTCCAAGTCTGATTACGAGATCTTTTCGCTCATCGCCGAAAGGCTGGGGTTAAGGGAAGATTTCACCGATGGCGGCAAGTCGGATGAGGACTGGGTTAAAGGCATGTTTGAAATATCCGACCTGCCAAAGTACATATCCTGGGAAGAGTTTGAGAGGAAAGGCTACTTTGTGGTCCCCTTCCCAGAAGATTACCAGCCTACACCTGCCCTGCGCTGGTTCTATGAAGGAAGGCAGTGCGATACACCCGACAATAACCCCAAGAAGAATACCGAAAAGGGAACGGAGCTGGGAACATACAGCGGCAAGATAGAGTTCGTCTCTCAAAGCCTTGAGGAGCACCTCCCTGACGATGAAGAAAGGCCACCAATGCCGCGCTACGTGCCGAGCTGGGAAGGACCAAGTTCCGCACTTGCCAGGAAATACCCGCTACAACTTGTGTCACCGCATGCAAGGTTTTCCTACCACACGCATTATGATACCCATAGCCTGTGATTAGCAAAAATACCCGGGCATCGAATTCAAAGAGATGGGCACAGCTATTGGATAGCCAGGGTACATCCGCACGATGCTGAGCCGCGGGGCATAAAGCAGGGCGACATAGTCAAGTTGTATAATGACCGCGGAGTCGTCCTGTGCATAGCTCAGGTAACCGAGCGCTGCAAACCGGGCGTTGTCCACAGCTACACATCTTGTGGGAAATACGACCCGCTGGAGCCGGGCAAGGTTGGCAGCGTAGATAAGGGTGGCTGTGTGAACTTGCTTACTTCTTCCCGGCTCATGTCAAAGAATGCTCCAGGTATGGCACCTAACTCTTGCTTGATAGAAATTGAGAAGCGGGAGGCATAGTACAGAATGGACAAGAAATATGGAATGATAATGGATGTCACCAGGTGTAACGGTTGCTATAACTGTTTTCTGGCATGTCGAGACGAATTCTGCGGTAATGACTATCCGGGGTATTCTGTTGCACAACCATATAGGGGGCAATTCTGGACGAAGGTAATTGAGAAAGAGCGCGGACAGTATCCAAAGGTGAAAGTCGCCTATACGATTATACCCTGTATGCAGTGTGAAAATGCCCCCTGCGTTGAGGCGTCCCTTAGTGGTGCCGTCTACCGCAGGCCAGACAGCATAGTGATTATAGACCCTGACAAGGCCAAAGGGCAGAAGCAGACAGTGAATGCTTGCCCCTACCGGGTCATATACTGGAATGAAGAGAAGAATGTTCCCCAGAAGTGTACGTTTTGTGCTCACCTGCTGGATCAAGGCTGGAAAGAGCCGAGATGCGTGGAAGCTTGTCCTACGAAGGCGCTCGTTTTTGGCGATCTGAATGATCCTGATAGTGAGATATCGAAAATGACAGCAACTGCGAAAGGGAAACTGGAGGTTTTGCATCCTGAGTATGGATTGGTGCCAAACGTGAAATACATAGGACTACCCAAGAGGTTTGTTGCTGGAGAAGTTCTTTTCCGAGATAGGAAGGATGAATGTGCTGTGGGGGTGAAGGTGACATTGTCCGGCAAAGGGCAGGTTGACAGGGTAACAAAGACAGACAATTATGGGGAGTTTGAGTTTGAGGAATTGGATGCGGACAAAGGCTACACGCTATTGGTAGAGCATAGTGGCTATAGCCCTAGGAAGATGAAAGTCAACACCAAGATCGATATATATGTGGGAGAGATATTGTTAAGCAAAACACCGGCCGAAAACAGATAGAACTTGGCTGGGCCTACGGTTATGGCGGGTGAGACTATTGCGTGAATGTTGGACTAAACACGCACCCTGAACGGAAGATGTTTTATGCTATTGCGCGAGCGCAATCCCGGTCGGTGTTCTACCAACAAGACGGGATTCCGGGCGTGTTTACCCAGTTTTGACGCAAAACAAAGCTAAAATATGCCCTGTTATTGTGACCGTGCCAACAGGATTTCAACCGTCCACACCAATCTCGTGCCGGTTTTGCTCCTAGAGTACGTTGAGGAAGCGCTCGTCGAGATCCGCAGCCCGGTGCTACCTATGTGGTCAGCCAGCACACCCTATTGACGACTTGTTATTTCGGGGTTATTATCCAGCTGACGATAGCGCACGGTGTTCACAAGGTAAATGTGAAAACCAAAGCTCCCCTGAAGCCACTACATGGCAGAAACGAAAGTCTATCGCAACCGAAATTTCCAAATCGTCTGTGCCGCAAGCCTGATGGGAATGATGATGGCGGCCATGGTCGTTCCCGCTTTCCGAACGATGGTGGAGGCATTAGGGGTAAGCGAGCAGTCTATAGGGCTACTTATCAGCGTGTACACTCTCCCGAACTTCCTCTTTGCGCCGGTGGCTGGGGTTATGGCCGACAGGCTAGGCAGAAGAAGGCTCCTCATACCCTCCCTCTTCCTCTTTGGGATATTTGGCGGAGCCTGCGCTTTAGCCCCTGACTTTAAGACTCTCCTCATTCTGCGAGGATTGCAGGGCATCGGAGGTGCACCATTAATGGGCGTTCCTGGTGCTATCATCGGTGACCTTTTCTCTGGACAGAAGCGAGCCGAGGCCATGGGGCTTAACACCACGGCAATGTATGGGGGCTATGTCGTTTACCCTCTCCTAGGCGGAGCATTAGCCAATTTTGCCTGGAACTATACCTTTCTGCCCTTCCTGATAGCCGTGCCTGTAGGACTCATAGCCCTCGTTTCCCTGCGCTGTCCTGAACCAGAGAGCAAGCAAAGTCTGAAAGACTATTTGGGCGATGCCCTTCGTTACCTAAAAAGCCTGAAGGTGCTGTGGCTCTTTTCTGCGACAGTGATAACCTATATCCTTCTCTACGGAGCTTATCTGACCTATTTTGGCCTCTTCTTGGGGGATCGTTTCCATGCCTCTCCCTTCACCATCGGGCTGTTTATCTCTATCTTAGGACTCACCACCGCTGTCACGTCTTCGCAACTTGGAAGGCTTGGCAAAAGGTTCTCTGTAGCGTCCCTGATCATAGGTGCCTTTGCCATCTATGCCTTCGCGATGGCGATCATCCCTGTAGCACCTAATCTATGGTCCTGTCTAATGCCGACAATCCTTTTTGGCATAGCTCATGGATTAAACCTACCCAGCCAGCGTATCATTGCAGCGGGGGTAGCTCCTTTAGAGCACCGAGCAGGCTTTATGGCCATACAGGGCACCATGATCCCATTGGGCATGACCATCGGGCCTCTCATAATGGGTCTGGCCTTCAGCTTCACTGGTCTCGATGGTACCTTTCCAATTGCTGCCATGATTGCCCTAATAGTACCGATTATGGCGACACTAATAGGCAGGAGAAGACTGTCTGCTGGCTAAACTTGGTGGCAAGCTTAAGTGCACTTGTCGGACCATGCAGAGGCTGAGATACATGGGTAACACTCATGGTATGTCTAGTGGTAATAGCTTACGACGGGAATTATTGGAATGAGGATGTCGGCCAGCCTTTGCTCGGATTTCATCGGAGAAAGCCAATTGGACCGACGTGTCGGGATTCGACCGCCCGCACTAATCTCTTGGCCATCTTGGTCCTGTGGAGTGTATTGAAAAGCAACTTGGTAAAACCCTCAGTCCAGTCTTATCGAACATAAGCCCATTTTGCCACCTCATTTCGCAGGCTGAGAATGTTGTATTGTGACCATCCAACATCAGACACGCATGCTGAACGGCAGAATTCTGTGTTATTGCGACACCACAATCCATATAATGGTGTGGAGGTATGCTAGGTCCGTGAGTTCTCAGGATAGTTCAAAGTCTTGTAAGGCCCCGCTAAGTCAGTGACGTTCAAATAAGGAGGCAAAGCTCCTCTTAGATCGCGGCCTCAGCGGCTATCTCTATAAGCATATCGGGAAGAGCCAAACTCTTTACTCCGATTAAATCGAATGTAGGTGGATTCTTGCCTATACACAAATTTGGAGCATGTTCCTGAAAAAACTCTTCCCTTACCCTACATATTGTCTGCCATTGGTCTGAGTAGGCCAATCCCTCTGGAAAATCGCCAACAACGTAATACCACATTTTCACAATGTTGTTGAGCGCTGACCCCGTTTCTTCTAGAGCAGATTTGAGTTTCTGAAAACATAGCCTTGCTTGAGTCTCAACCCCTTGGGCCACATCAACAGGCTGAAATACCTCTGCCTGTGAACTCTTTATTTTCGTGTCAGGGTCAATGCCTTCCACCCCACCTAGGAAAACGAGACCCTTGAAACCTGTGACCACGCAAGCTTTGCCCCATGGCATTGGCTTGCCACCATAGTATAGTTTAAGAGTTCTTATTTCCATTCTTGCCCTCCTTCGATGCTAGCTGAGACCTCGTTTGATATGGTAAGTGCTCCATTCTATTATAATTGATCTCAAACGAATAAGCATGATGTATTATGAGCATTTTGAATAGCTAGGCTGAATGAATATCGATTCGACGATCTCCCGACAAACTAAAACGTAACAGAATAGAATAGCTGGCAGATTCATTTAGCCGCTGACTCTGGTGATAGTCCAACAATGAGCCAGATTGTTACCGCAGCAAGCAATCAACCTCGCGCTTGCTGACATTTTGCTGACGGACGGAACATCAGTCCCAACCACCACACAACACCCCACGAACAAAACGCCTCGCCCCCAACTGATACAGACGTTCTAGTTTGAACGTAAGATCACGGCCCGCCACGCCTGCCGTATGAATGGGGTTCAGGTGGTCGGAGGTTCAAATCCTCTCACCCCGACTCTGAATTTTGAGAACTTGCTAGCTGATTGCCGACGTACTGATGTTTTGCCCCCATGAGGTCATCGAACTTTTCTGCTACCACCCAACAATTCTCGGAAGTGTGGAACCAGGATTCAGAGACTGCGCATGCAGAAGCTGGTTATTGACAGTTGGTCCTGCCGCAGATTCCGCTACTGGCTTACTGGCAATCCTGCATCGACCCATTCGGTAATGCCATTTGTTAGATGATAAACAAGTGTGAATCCCAGGTCGTCCATTATCCTTAGCGCAGTCATGCTACGGTTACCAGACCGGCAATAAACCAGATAGGTGGCATTCCTGTCTAGTTGTTTTAGCTCCTCACTGAATGAGGGCAGGTTGACATCAATATTTAGCGCACCCTCAACGTGTCCGTCGTGAAATTCCGAGGACGTGCGCACATCAAGAATGATGAAATCCGGATTACCGTGGTTCTCCTGTATCAGGTCGAAGGCTTCTTGAGATGTGACATCCTGCACCTCGAGCGTCTCAAAGGGAGTGCCCTGCCCTTCAAGTATACATCCCGAGACAGCACTCACTACAGCTACCAAGATCGCTATAGCGGAAATGGACAGCCATATTGATAGGCGTCTTTTTCTAGACGGGGTTTGGGGCTGCAATGCCTGTTTCATCTTTTTGCTCCATTTCGTTTAATAGTCTGTTCATATTACACCCGAGAACTAGACACTGTCTGTGACAAAAATCTCCTATGTTCGAATACCACTAGAGCTAAGAGGTTCAACCCAGCGCATCAAGGAATATCGAGACTAAGGCAAGAAGTTATGGCTATGGCATAGCCCGCTCTGCCACGGAGGATCGCACGATTCAAAGGATGTGTTGACAAGGCATAGGTTAGAGAAACAATACTAGGACTTGAAAGGGGCAAGCGTTTCCTGCCTTTTCTACTGGCTACAAGAGGTTCAGTTGTGGTACACGTGAATTAGAGAAGTCTTACGCCTTCGTTGTTTGTTCTTCTGTCTTCGTTCCACAAGAACTGGGTTCCATCTCTCCTTGAGTTTCTCGGAAGCCAGCGGCTCTCATAGCGTCGTTGACATTCTTACTATCTAGCCAAACCTCTGCTACTGCTGCTACCGCACGACCATGAGGATGCATGGCAACTCTGTCATACGTAATGAATTGGCCAAGCACTAATGACTCCAAAAGTTCCTTTGCCATTCGGCCTTGTGGCGTTTTTGTTGATGGTGCGTTTACCCTTGCTAGACCTATTCTGGCCCCTTTATTAGTGATAAATGTAGCACCATCAATAACATTAACGCATATTCGGGATGTGTTTGCCATAATGTCACCCCGTTTGAGGATGCTCAAGTATAGTCATGATTTCGCACGCCTTTTGCCCTCGTTTCTTTCTTTTGCCTGCCTTAAGATTAACTCGTTTCAAGCAGCCTCACAATCACCCAAAAGTAAGGTTTGCGCTAGAAAATAGTCATAGGACAAAACTCCCTATTCCTACGAGAAGGAATAGAAGTGTGCGGCCCCGTGATAAAAGAGCGAGCCCATTGCAGCCTTGTCTGCCCGTTAGCTTCCAACAGAAGGCGGAAGATTGACTTAGTTCGACGTGTGTCGAATTCAGGGACTTGCCAGTAGTCAAAGGCTACACTTGGTATTCGTCGTCCAGCCCTGACTGTGTTGGTGAGACTACAGCATCTACATAATGTATTGGCAAGATGTAAGATAGCTGGGTAATGTTGGAGGTTAAAAGTAGGCAAGCGGCCTCTGCCTTTTCTCCTAGCTAGATGGCGTTCAGGTGGTCGGAGGTTCAAATCCTCTCACCCCGACTTCTGAAGAAACCGATCTTGTTAATGCATTAGTTGGCAGATTACTAGCTATGGTTTGCTCGCAAGGTGGATGCCAAGAAACTACCTAATTCCTAATCGCGGATTACAGATTGGCACACCGGGAGCGACCCGGAAGTGGATAGACGGGTTCCTTGTTTCTTCAGCGCTGGATAAGGGATTCCACCGATCCTGGAACCAGATTTTCGCCCCCAATCAATATAGCGCATACACCGGTGTGTCTTGCCCGACTATGGTTCACCGACAACGAGCAGTCTCACCAAATGTGTTATGCGAAGCCAACTACGCCGACAATCCAGCAGAAGGCCGTGATGGCTATAGTGCTAGCATAGAAGGCCTTGGGCTTCACGGTCATGAATTGCCAGAAATTCGCTTGGAGCTCTGTACCCACGAGGTGTCCTAGCAGGACGAGACAAGTGCCTACAATGGCTAGTGACGTACCATTGGTAAGTGCCGCAGTGACCCTCTCAGTAACGCCCATGAACGCCCAGTTCCCCATACCTAACGACGGTGCTGGGATGGCGAAAATGATGGCGCTCAGGTATCCTGCTGAAACACCAGCGGCAATACGCATCTTGATACTGCTTTCAAAATCCTTAAACAACAGGCTGACCACAAGGGTAAAGGCCAGTCCTTCCAAAAGGATTGCCGAGGCAGGGTTGACCACGAAGAGAGCAAAGACAGGCTGACGATAGATCAGAGCGCTCAGCGCCTCGAACAGGGCAGCGATGACTGCTATCCAGAATACGAATCTAGGCCGTCGATACATGGCGATGAATGCCGCCATGATTGCCATGCCGATGCCCCCCAGAATTGCCGCTTGTTAAAGGAG
This sequence comes from uncultured Dehalococcoidales bacterium, assembly GCA_964345725.1. Classification (GTDB taxonomy): domain Bacteria; phylum Chloroflexota; class Dehalococcoidia; order GIF9; family AB-539-J10; genus RBG-13-51-36. The sequence continues at coordinate 572 of CAYFSE010000033.1, read as the reverse complement.
GGGGAAATGGACAAAGTGCAAAGCTCCACCCAGAGTAGCTTCCACAAGCCCCCAGATGGAACCAAAGACCAAAATCCCCCTGACTGTACCCAGGATGCCTCCTGACTCTGACACTGGGCTGAGTCTTCTTAGTGCCTGCATCTTCTGCCTCCTTTCCCTAAGGTGCTGCTGAGAATATCACGCACTGCGTTGCCAACCAAGACGCGAGGGTTCTCTGCTAGCTGTGCGTAAATGGCCTCGGATCGTGGCGAAGCTCACAAGCATTTGTCTTTAGCAGACCTCTAGCTTGCTTAGGCCGTAGGACACCTTCTCTGCCGTTTCAGTCTTTGCAGTGTGGTCTTGATTAGACCGCTGATAACACCTTGTCAGGTTGGCTCAAGACAGAATCCCTGCATTCAAAATAGAGCCTCAAATTGACAGTGAAGGTGACATGATATAGACTAGCAGGTCACAATTTTGGAACAACTAGCAGAAAGGAGAACAATCATGAGTCATCAATTAGGTATTCCCAAAGCGGCCATGAACTCGCTCATCCAACTGGTTGACCACAACGCCCAGGTAAAGCCGGGCAT
>CAYFSE010000032.1:0-3259 GCA_964345725.1 uncultured Dehalococcoidales bacterium | reverse complement strand
GATGGCATGTGGATCTTCAATATCGCGGATCTTGTGGTTACAGAGCAGGGCTTGGTTAATGACGGCACAAAGCTATTGCAGATAAGGTTCTATCCCAAAGACGGAACTACATTCGAGGAATAGAAGTGAGGATCCTTCGTCTTGCTGTCGCTGGAAAAGTTCGCCTTGAACTGGGACATATCAGCGACGTCAGAGAGTAAACGGTAGCAGCAAAGGACACGAAGAGAGGGAGTCTCCTCGGGGACTCCCTTCTTTTAGTGATTTTTTGGCACAGGCTCGGGGATGATAGCCTATCTTAGTCATAGAATTCTATGTGACAACGCAGATGCTTGCGAGTATTGGGTGGACATTATACCTGATTTGTAGCAGGTCTGACTGGTAGGGTGTCCTTCGAGTGCCGGCGAAATCAAAGGCCATCCTGAAGCCGAAACGCTTTCGGTAAGGAGAGAGAACCAGACCGAGGTGATGAAGAAGGTCTTAAACTGGCCAGCGGTAGGAGTAAGCTGAGTCTCCTGCTCTCTGCCGCTGAACATTCCGCCAGAATGTGATCTGTGGGCGGTCAATTCATAAAACTCGGCAGACAACCACGGGGCGAGCTACACACTGTCCTACAGTAAGTTGCGCTGAAACGCAGTACATAGTTATACTTGCCGCCAAGTGTTTTCCGAACCAAGGTAACGTACAGAAATGTTGCTGGAAGTCCGAAACCTTAGCAAAGTCTACCAGGGCAAGGTCAAAGCCAATGATGATATAAGCCTTGACATAGCCGAGGGGGAAGTCTTTGGACTCCTGGGCCCCAACGGCGCTGGTAAGACGACCCTGGTCAACCAGATTATGGGACTTGCGGTGCCTACATCAGGCAGCATATCCATATCTGGCGTAAATGTGATAGCCAACCCGGCTTACGCCCGGCAGGCATGTTCCTTCCAAGCGCAGGTACAGGCGCCAATTTCTGGTTTGAGCACGCTCCAGGCTATAGAACTCGTGGGGCAGATACGCGGTGGCAGGCATGCCGAAGTACATAAACGGGCGATGGAGCTTATCGACAGGTTAGACCTCAGCGAATGGAAGAAGACGCTGGGGCAAGCCATGTCCGGCGGGGTGCGTCGTCTTGTTGCCTTCTGCATGGCGGCGGTAGTGCCGGGGAAGATAGTCATACTTGACGAGCCCACGAATGACGTTGACCCCCTGCGACGGCGGGCACTCTGGCAGGAAGTACAAGTTCTCGCCAAGGAGGGAGCAGCAGTGTTACTGGTGACGCACAATATTCTTGAAGCGGAACGAGTGGTCGATCGATTAGCCATTATCGATCTCGGTAAGGTTCGGGGCATGGGCACGCCGGCGAGCCTCAAGCAATCCGAGGGCCAAGCCATGCGCCTGGAGCTGACACTGGAACCGAAGGTGCCATCACCGAGTTTACCGAATTTCCTGCAACAGCCGGTGGTCATCAACCGACGTATTTTGGGCAAGGTCGGCCCAGCCGACATTACCACTGCCTTAGCCTGGGCGCGCCGGCTGAAAGAAGGCGGCACAATAGAAGAATTCTCATTGGGTCCAGCCACACTGGAAGATATGTATATACGTCTGGTAAAGAATACTGACGATATTGAAGTACAGGTAAAGAACAACCAATGATAGCTAGGTATTTGAGAAGTTACTATCTGATGCTGAAATGGGTCTTCTTAAGCAACCGAACCTGGTTATCGCTCAACCTTGCCGTACAGATTATGATCGCTGTCGGGTTCATCTATGGTATCAGCTTCTTCTACCCGTCAATCACACCAAATATTGCCAAATACCTGACTACCGGCGCGCCGACCCTTATCCTCGTCACTGTGGGACTAGTGATGGGACCGCAGATCGTTGCCTCGATGCGCATCGAGGGGACATTCGATTATGTGTGGTCGCTGCCGGTGCCGCGCGTGGTCTACGTTGCCGCCGAAGCTACCAATATGTTCGGGACGGTGCTGCCGGGCGTTATTCTAGCCGTGGCGCTGGGTGCCAGCTATTTTGGCTTTGGCCTGCATATGAGCCCGCTGGTAATTCCGGCCGCTATCCTGATATCGTTAAGCGGCACCTTCGTGGGCTACTCCATAGCATTTGCCTTACCCCAACCAAGGATGGTACAGGTATTAACTCAGGTTATTGTTTTCCTAGTCATGCTTTTCTCGCCCATCATGTACCCTGTAGCACAGCTGCCCGGCTGGCTCCAGGACATTCACCGGGTACTGCCGCTACAATATATGGCTAATCTTGTCCGCGGCACGCTCACCGACCTCGATGTGAATCTGGGGCTGGCATTTGGCGTGGTGGGAGCGTGGTTTGTGGTTGGTCTTGTGGCGACCAACTTGCTGATCAATCGACGGCGCTAGGTAAATACCCTGTTTATATACAGCCCGTATTCTAGGTTGAATTACTTCAAGATGTTATTGGCAACGGAGAGACCGGCTATAAGCTTTTTCAGCCGGGTATTCTGCTTCATCAGTTCCTTCGGGTAATTCGGAAATCATTGGGATTCAACATAGACAGCTTGATCAACAATAAGCCAGATTGTTACCTGACACTCTCACCCGGCTAGAAAAGCAGTTGCTGTGGTTTGCTTTATGGCCCCCCTGGACGGATTCGAAGCCCCGACCTATGCCCAGAAAGCAGCCGCTGCCTTAGATATGATCAGGGAGTAGTTTGTGGTGTCCTTGGAATTCGCCCCGTACTCTCCTGCTATGGACAAAAAGGCACATTGCCTAAAAAACTGGGGGCTATGCTTGACATGCCATTCACGTAAATCACTCTAGATAGCCCTTGAGTTTTCGACTGCGGGAGGGATGACGTAGCTTGCGCAGGGCCTTGCCTTCAATCTGCCGTATTCTTTCTCGAGTTACACTGAATTCTTTGCCCACCTCTTCCAGTGTTCGAGCATGTCCGTCTCCCAGGCCAAACCTGAGCTGGACCACCCTTTTTTCTCGTTCGGTGAGCTCGTCGAGCACTTTGTCTATTTGTTCTTTGAGTAGCTGCTGTGAAGTGGCGTCAGTTGGTGCTAAACTGCCGCGATCCTCAACAAGGTCACCGAGACAGCCATCAGCATCTTCGCCAATGGGCATGTCTAGCGACATTGGCTGACGGAAAAACACAGCCATGACTTCTTCTACTCTTTCTGGCGGCATATCTAGACGGCCACCAATTTCCTGGTAACTCGGTTGGCGTACAAGTTGTTGAACTAGCTGCCGCATGGCCCGTAATAGCTTGTTAATTGCCTCTACCA
>CAYFSE010000031.1:0-6655 GCA_964345725.1 uncultured Dehalococcoidales bacterium | reverse complement strand
GGACGTTCGTCATGGTGAATCTGCAAACACAGTGTGTATCCCCAAAACCCAAATAGCCGAGAGTGAGCTGCCTAAATATCTATAAGGAGGTATGCCTTTTGGATTGGGCGATGGACTAGCCTCAAATTACAGCTCAAAAATTGGCGTAAATTTGGCGTAAAAATGTTTGGGACGCCCTGGGATATAATGGGACATCACGAACAAAACGGGATTTTAGTAATTAGCACAGTGGTTCTGTTTTGTACGTGATGGGACAACTTGGCACATCTAGCCTTGAATTTGGAGACCGCCGCCACTGTCAGAAATGTTGGGCAAAACAAAACGGAGTCTCGAGCGTATCTACCTAATTTTGCCGCGAAACAGACCCAAAATAGGCCCTATTGTTGTGACCGTGCCAATAGCGTTGACACTTGCAGGGTGGGGACCTTATTATAATCATCGGTTGGGGCGACCGAAGGGACCGCCGTGGTCTGAGGAATCGCCGCCGGCCCAGACAGGAGGGTGGATGTGACCGGCAAAACGTACAGAGTTGTGTTGTCCCTGCTCTTTGTCCTCCTGATATCGCTCGTGCTCGTCTGGCCTGCCTGCCAGCCGGACGTGGTTCAGGACATTCTGCGTGAAGAGGCATCTTCCTATCGCTTTTCGCTGACCGCCTGGCACGTGACGAACCTGCCCGCCAAGCTGGTCTCGAACATCGCTCGCATGCGGACAGTGCCGCCACCGGGGGAGTACAAGGCACTGGTGGACGATTTCTTCGCCGTTCAATCCGAGATAGCGACATTGGAAAGACAGCTGGCCCGTGCCATAGCCATCGAAGGCCATTCTCCGCTGACGGAGGCCCTGGAGGAAGATATATTGGAGATGCGCCTCGAGTATATGTCTCTTGCCCCGCACGTAGAACTCATCATAGAGCGTGAAGTCAAGCATTTGCTGACTTCTCAAGGCTTCGGCGTAAGTCTGGCCGAAGGCCAATTCATCTTCCCGCCGGTGCTTTTTGTCTTCCGGCCGCTACCGACCATGCTGGTGGCCTCGCCGCGCGATCGCATTGAATTGCTGGGTTATGAGCTGCTCAGTCCGTCGATGACCATAAGCGAGTTTGAACTGCTGGAAGAGGAAATTGCCGAACATGATAACCTCTGCGGCCTCGTTGTGACCCCGGGGGCGCTGACCACCTATCCCTCAATTGTGGGTGAGGGCGCCAGGTTCCATCGCACCCTCTACCTGGTAGCCCATGAGTGGGGACACCAGTACCTTGTCTTCTGCCCGCTGGGGCGCACCTGGTTCCGCGGGGGTGTTTACCGCCAGATAAATGAGACGGTGGCGGACATAATAGGCTATGAGGTGGCCGATCATATATATCGACAGTACGGGTATGAGCCGCCGCCCAGGACGCCGTCGCCAACTGAGACAGGCTTTGATTATGCCGCCGAGATTGGCGAGACGCGTTTGGTCGTGGGCCAGTTGCTGGAGGAAGGCAGAATTGAAGAGGCGGAGCAGTATATGGAACAGCGCCGTCAGCTCTTCGTGCAGGAGGGTTATTACATCCGGAAACTGAACCAGGCCTATTTTGCCATCCGTGACCCGTATCCTCTGTTGCCGGGTTCGGTAAGCCCCATCGGCGAGCAGCTTGAGGAGCTACGCTCCTACTATGGCACGCTCAGCGAATTCGTGGTGGCGCTAGGGTGGCTGACAACACACGAGGAGTTGCTGGTGCTACTGGATGAGATGAGGGCCGGGCAGCCCGAACATTACTCGCTGGACTAGCCGGACAGCAGCCGCTCCGCTGTGTATCCTGCCTGTTACTGCTGTTCCTGTCGGTCCTCCCCGGGGTACTCTCAATGCCTGCTCAGAACGGTAGACAGGGAAGCAGCTTATCCGGGTGCAACGTGGGAGGTACCCCCAGGATTGCTGGCCACCGGGCAACGTATAGCTGCAGCGGGTATCTTCCCGGCAGAGTCAGCCCCGAGGTCACGGGGTCGTTGAAGTCACGGATATTGAATCTTCTTTGTACCTTGGGGTACAGCACCTTAAACACGCACGCTGGACGGTACAAGTTCTGTGTTATTGCGACACCACAATCCAGCATATTATCCTATGACAGAAGGTAAGTGAGCGGTGAAGCTCTGCTCACAGGCAAAGAAGTGCTGACCTCTACAGGCACGGAAGTCACATGGCGAGCACCATTGTCCTCATCGCACCAGGATGGCAGCTATCCTCCTTGAAATCCCGTTGCGTTTCCCTGGGTGCGGCGCAGTAACGAACGAATCGTGGCAAGTAGTTCCCTCAGATTTAAGGGTGAGGCCAAATAAGCATCCGCTCCCATCTCGATGAAGTCAATTCCAGATATTTCTTTGCTACCTTGCCCCAGAATGATAACTGGAGCCTGACATATTTGCCGTAGCCGAACACAGAGCTCATCTCCATTCAATCTGTGACTGGATTCAGCCACGACTATCACGTCAAGGGGTCCACTGCAAACGTCGGTCAAGGCTTGCCGGCCACCGCTGGCACCCACAACCTGGAAACCTGAGTTCTGCAAACTGAAGGTCAACTCGTGTCTCAGCACCAGGTTGGGATGAATAAGTAAGATTCGTCTCATCTTCAGAGCCTGCCTAGGTACTTAAGTACTAGGACCTGGGCACGGCAACATTAAGCAAACTACATTTGCCGGTAAAACAAAATACCTATCTGGTGGAAAAAGGGTCTTTACTTGGTGGAAAAAGGTTTCTCCTTGGTGGAATCGGAGGCTGTAATGAAGGAGTAGCCCACGCCTCTTCTAGTGCAGATGATTCTGGGGTCGGCCGGGTCGTCTTCAATTTTGGACCTCAGGCGGTAGATGTACTTCTTGAGAAATTCAGGGGCAGCTCCGTAATGTGGTCCCCAGACGCTGTTGAGTAGATTTGTATGACCGACGACGCTGCCTTCATTTCTAACTAGTTGGTAGAGAATCTTGTACTCGATAGGGGTTAGCTCCACCGATTTGCCATTCACGTATACGTCATGGGTGGCATAATTTATTGTAAGCTTGCCACACAGAAACGAGGCCGTATAGCTATCGCCAAGCGGAGAGCAACGGCGAAGAATAGCATTCACCTTAGTTATATACTCGATAGGCGAAGAAGGGGGAATCCAATCATCGGCACCCATTTCCAGAGCCCTTACCTTATTCATAACATCCTTGCTCTGACTAAGAGCAAGGATGGGCACATCGGAGAAGCTACGGATTTGCCCTATGAGGTCAAAATCATCCTGGGATGGTGCATCGAATTGAAGCATAACGATATGTGGCTGTTCCTTGTGTATTAGCTCGGTGGCTTGCCTTGCTCCAGTAGCATGGATTAAGCGTAACTCTCGCCATCTCACCTGCAAAATAATGGACATAGCTTGTAATAGTTCCTCGGAATCACCAACGAACAAGACTTTCATCGTGCCTCCCGTACAAAACAAGGAAACTCTGCTAGGCCAGGTTCACCAGTGTCTTCTTAAAATCCAGTCCGTGCTTTGACTGGGACTAATGAACTAGTACCTTCGTCACTTTATGAGTCGTCCAAGAAAGGAAAATCCCTCACCTTCTGTTACTTTCGACGGGGGCCAGGAAATGTCATGAATTTCAGATACTAGTCAAGTTTGAGCCGGCAAACGATTCATGAAGGCTAGATTATTCGTTGGGCAAGACTGCTTAGGTCCCTATTATTTTTTGCAGTGCATGGTTCTTTGTAGGCCTTGACCCACTATGCAGTTGCGCTCATACTGGTAGTATCAATCAGCAGCAAAGCAAAGGGGGGTTCAGACAGACGGTACTAACAAGATGTGACGTAGAGAATAAGACAAACTGCGAGGCGCTAGTTGAAAGGAGGCCGGATGAAATGGGCTTTGTGGGAACTGAACATGGTGCGGAGACCCGGGATGCCGCGAAACAACACCACGTCGCGCTGCTTCAGGGATACCTAAACAATGCCGATGATGTGGCTTTCACCGAGTATTTTGACGACTCTGAGGGTATCGTGTGGGGTTTGTGGCTGGTTATGAGGCTTTCTTGAAAGCTCATAAGCTGCCGTGAGGTGTTAGAGTGGCTCGATAACTACCCAACTGCGGCACTACATAGTGTCGAAGTCAATAAAGAAGTAAATGCCGGCTCGACCTGCCGGCATTCACTGTAGGCCTAATGTCCCCTCACTTTGGTCAGATAACGGTGGGGCACTTGTAGACAAACGGCACTTTCGTGTAACATGGGCGGCAAATTAGCGAAGACCTTCGCGAAGTAACTAAGGAGGACCCAAACATGGCGATAGACGTGAAATCCGAAAACCTAGTTCTGAGATTGTGGTTCCTAATGCACCGAGACGTGGGCCTGTTTAGGCGCTGTGAAGACCAAGTGTATGGTGAAAAGGGGCTCACGATGGAGCAGTTCACGGTGCTTGCGGCTATGAAATACATCGGCCAGCCTGCAAGGCCGGCGGATATAGCTGAGTGGATAGGACGCACCCCCAACACAATCAGTATGATAGTCGACCGCATGGTCAAAGCCGGTCTGGTCAGAAGGACAAGAGACAGGAAAGACCGTAGGGTAGTGAATGTGACTGCCACCAGCAAGGCTGAGGACTTGTTTAAACTGGCAATTCCGGCGGGCTGGGAGTTTATCCATAAAATCATGTTGCCACTGTCCCAGGCGGACAGGCAGACCCTTGCTCGGCTGCTTGAGACGGTAAGATATGAGGCACTGGACCATCTCAATCCCGGAGAAGACATAGAGGCAATAGTGGCAAATGACGACAAGAACCATATGAAGATGATGGAACGGCTGTTTCGGGATACCATAGTCTCCAGTCGTCAAGACAGACGTGAGGCCGGCAAAACGGTAAAGAACGCAAGATGAGTAAAATTAACCTTGAGCGCAGGATAACCCGGATTGACGTTGATTTGACGTAAAGTTCTTCGTACCTTCTATACCAAATCATCCCATTACGTACAGAAGCTGGTTTTGGCGACCGAAACAAAAGTTCTATTCTGTACGTAGTGCGACACTTTGCGACTTTTGGCTTGGGATTAGGGAACCGCTGTTCTAATCTCAGTGCCAGACTTTGGTGCCGGGGGCAAAAGTGGTGGTGACCCCAAAGCTAAGACCGGCTATCACGTTAGTTCTAATTGGTAGCTAAAAGGCCTGTCGGGAAGTTAGGGAAGGGATTTCTAGTAGTGCTTCTATACCAGCAACGTCTTCTGCTAGCCGCTCCAAGGCGATTTCCTCCCCTTGTACCGTGAAAGCCCTTTTCTCCGAGCCAGAGACTATCACAGTGTGAGTCGGCTTCTTAGTTCCAAAGCATACCAACCCGCCCTTACTGCTGGTGCATCCGATCCGCATCTCAGCGGCCACATATACTTTTGTGCCCCCGATTGTCAGAGGGCCTTCGATTGTTACTTCTTTCTTTTCCATCTGCCCGAAACCAAAACAGCCAGGAGTCTCAGTGCCGCTCGAGAGCAACCAAATCTTACAATAGCCGGAACGAGTTGGATAGGTCGCAGCCTCAACACACCGTATGCATACCCTTGGAAGACTGGACCGTTATCGAACGATGGTTGGAGTCTTACCGCGTAAGGCGAAGTCAGACCTAATAGAAAGACGGGCAACCACAAGGAGCCAATGAAGAGAACTGTGTCGGCTGGATCATCAAGGCCGACCCTAAAATCAACTCTTAGATCTCTAATTCTGATGCGTCTGAAGACATCCTTCAGGAGGCGCAGTATGTTTGGGAGCAATCCCCTAATTCGCAGCAAGTCAAAGAAGGTCCAGCCTCTTCCAGCTCTCTTCTTGGCTTGTTTCTTCTGTCTACCGAATTCCTTTTTGACTAGGCTGAAGAACCACCTCAAACTCACGTGAAAATCCAGTCTTTCACGGACTCCAAGGTAAAAACTCAACTCCAGCGGGATGCTGAGCAGAAAGACTATGACCCCGACTACAATTGCTACAACGATGACGGCGGTCAATTATCACTACCCCTCCTTCTTCTCCTCCTTATGCTCCTTCCTTTTAGCCATCATCTGCCCCACAACTTCAGGCGCCTTTTCCGCTATTTTTTCTACCGCGCTAGCCAAGCCACCCCTGATTCCCTCTACTTTGACACCGCTTTTGTCAATGATTACCACAGCGATGGGTTTAATACCCGCGCCGCCACCGCTGCCTCCTGCCTCGCCCTCACCTTTTCCCGGGGTGTCAGCTTTTCCAGCGCCACCACCAGCGGCAAATAGGAATCCCGTACTAGCGAGTGGAATCAGAGTCACCCCTTCAATTGTCTTAGGTTCACCCATCACGCCCGTGCTGCTGAGCACCTTTTGGATTTCATCGACAGTCGCCTTAACTAGTTTCTCGACTTCCATTGGTCATCTCCTCTCAATTTTTTGCCTATCGCCCGTCGACCTCGGGCATCACGGCTTGTGCATTTGTTCAGTCCTACCTCGTACATCGGTAGAAGTCACCCGTTCACCATCCACTCACAATGTTACAGTGGCGAAGAATTTCCGTATATCAGTATGGATATGATTATCTTGTAGTATCTTGTTGCACTGGATTGTCAGATCTGTACTACAAATACCTTCTTATCACAAGCAGGGGCCTCTTGGGGGTTGGGGCGCGACCGTTTCGCCGACGTGGCAGGTTGGC
>CAYFSE010000030.1:0-2850 GCA_964345725.1 uncultured Dehalococcoidales bacterium | reverse complement strand
GTTGGGCGAGCAACACAGAGCATCTTTGTCGAGTCATTGATCAGAGGTCAGAATTCTCGGGTCACTCTTCGATGCTTTGTTTCGACAGGCTATTGACTGATCATCATCTTGATGTTATTCTCAGAAAGAAACATCGAGTGCAAGGAGGTTTCAAATGCAGGCATATTGCGTGAAATGCAGAAGAAAGGTTGAGATCAAGAATCCAAGGGCTATCAGAATGAAGAACAAACGTCCTGCGACTCAAGGTGTATGCCCGAGGTGCGCGACCAAGGTATTTCGCATAGGTAAGTAGAGCCCGCAATCCTGGAACAAAAGCCTCACAAAGTAGCGCCCGTCATATTAGTAATAAGGCTGGCTGGCAGTCGGTCGAAGGTTTTCACCGACTGTCAAACATAATCGTGCCATCTGATTAGCTTGGTGTCGGATTAGGTTGATCCGAACAGGCGGCGACTGACTGGGACCTTCTTGTATCTTCTTCTCCTAACGTTGGTCCTGTTATTTCAGCAGAATGGTCTTTCATGTCATTCGACAAGTCCTGGCACGATTTGATGTAATGGTGAGAGGATTCTATGCTTACGGTCAGCGGCGTCTCCAAGTCATACAACGAGCATGAGCTCTTCAGCGGGCTTAGCTTCGCCGTTGGCATGAGCGATCGCATCGCGGTCATCGGGCGGAATGGCACGGGGAAGACCACTCTTTTCGAGATCATAGCGAGCAACGTCATCCCCGATTCCGGAAGCGTGTCTGTGCGACGTGACACCACTATCGGTTATCTTCGTCAGGATGTCCAACCATGGTCGGAGCATAACCTGCACGAATATGTGTCCGGTTCGTCCGATCTGGTCAGGAACCTTGCACACAAGATCGCGCTGGTGCAAGAGGACCTGGCAGAGGAGCAGGACGAAGAGACCGCGGATGGCCTGTTGAGAAAGCTGGGTGAGCTGCAGTCACTCTATGAGGTGAAGGGCGGCTACACGTCAGAACACGAGGCAAAGATCATTCTCACTGGAATTGGTTTTGCCCGGGCAGATTTCGACCGTCCACTATCTGAATTCAGCGGTGGCTGGCGGACGCGTATTGAACTGGCCAGGCTCCTTTTCCTTAAACCTGATATTCTGCTACTGGACGAACCTACAAACTATCTCGATCTAGAGACGCAGCGCTGGTTTGAGACCTACCTGAAGCGCTATCATGGTGCTGTTCTGGTCACGTCACATGACCGGGCCTTTCTCAACAATTTTGTCAGCAAGGTCATAGCTATTGAGGATGAGGCCGTTATTCTCCACCATGGGGATTATGATAGCTACGTTCGCACCCGCGAGAAGGATATTGAGACTCGCAAGGCAGCCGCCCGCCGACAGGAGGCAGAAATCAGACGGCAAATGCGTTTCATCGAGCGCTTTCGGGCCAAGAACACCAAGGCTTCTCAGGTGCAGAGCCGTATCAAGCAACTGGACAAGATTGAGCGGATCACAGTTCCCAGGGTAATGAAGAAGATACACTTCAACTTCAGAGAGCCCCCGCGGAGCGGTCGTGCGGCAATCGAACTCAAGCACGTCGCCAAGTCCTACGGCCAGCATGTCGTATACCGGGGCCTTAACATAATGCTGGAGCGCGGAGATCGGGCCGCCATAGTGGGGGTGAATGGGGCCGGGAAGACGACCCTCCTGCGCATACTGGCGGGTGTTCTGCCCTTTGAAAGTGGCGAGCGCGTGCTCGGGCACAACGTAACTACGGCATACTTCGCCCAGTACTATATAGAATCTCTCAACCCCTGCAACAGCATCATCGAGGAGTTGCGCAGCGCAGCACCGGATGAACCGGAACAGCGCTTGCGCGGTCTGGCTGGGGCATTCCTCTTTAGCGGTGACGATGTGACTAAGAGGATATCTGTGCTCTCGGGTGGGGAAAGGACGCGCATTGGTATTGCCAGGATGCTGGTAAGGCCGGCCAATCTCCTTCTTATGGATGAACCGACCAACCACCTGGACATTCCGTCCCGCGAGATTTTGACCGATGCCCTGGATGCTTACAAAGGGACCCTGTGTTTCATCACTCACGACCGTACCCTCATCCGGGAGATTGCCAACAAGATCATTCAGGTGCGGGATGGCCAGGTAACGGTTTTCCCTGGTAGTTATGACGATTATCTATGGCAGAGCGGGTCGGTGGACGGTGAGCAAGAAACGCTGAAAACCCGCCCTCATACGAAACAGGTGCGCCAGCTATCAACGGCCGTCAAAAGACGCCAGCGCAAAGCAATCGAGGGCCAGCTGCGTAACGAATACTACCGTGCCATATCGCCGGTAAGGAAACGTATCACAGAAATAGAGCAAGAGATGGTGATGAACACAGGTCGAATTGAAGAAATCGAAACCCAAATGGCTGACCCTGCTCACTACAGGGATTCCAGGAATGTAGTTGCTGTCAATCGTGAATACAGGTCACTGAGAGAGAAGGTGGCCAAGTTGACGTCCGAATGGGAGGGTCTGGTGGGTGAGACTGAACAGATAGATCTAGACTATCGCAGGAGACGGGACGGGTTAGAGAGATAACGGCTGGGCGGGACGAATGAAAGACGTCGCGCATCTTCCGGGTACCTTCGGTTGTAGCAGTTCCCTGAATGTTGGTCCCAGAGGCGTGAACAGCGGCAGGGCAACGCCCTGACGCTCTGTGCAATCAAGTAGTAAGAGCCGGAATAGTGGCCACAGACCTGATGATAGAGAAGCTCCTGGCATTCATTCACGGCCGGGCAGTTATCCGCGGACGGAAAGAAACGAGTCATGCTGACTCAGCTAATCTGCCCGTTTGTTCCGGGCCCATTGAGTCCCCTAAGCCTGGTGGGAATGT
>CAYFSE010000029.1:0-14569 GCA_964345725.1 uncultured Dehalococcoidales bacterium | reverse complement strand
CTGGATTCATTGCTATTGTGCATGCCCGTCTGCCTTCGTTCCACGCCGGGTCTCGCATCATTGTATTGGCGTTCATGTCCATATGCCGCCCTGCCATCAGAATCAGGGGGAATCTCGCGTCAACCTTGAGCTGTTCTTCTTCACGGACCGGAGTAATCGTCCTTATCCAATCATCAACCTCTGAATTGTAGAGCCTGATTCTCCCGTTCTCTGTAGGTAGCGTCTTGATATTCTGCTCAGGGTCGCGTATACCTACTAGTATGCCCTCGGGATGGCTCACTATGGCTTGATATATGGCCAAGCCCTGGTCAGGTCCCGCGGGAAACCCCGCCCTCGCAGCTTCTTCTTCGCGCGCCTTCGGCATTTGCATAAACATGGGGAAAATACTGGCTAAATGAGCGGAACCGATAGCGTTACCAAGAGTTTTCGCGACGATAAAATCCATGACCCTACTATTCTCTGGATTAGCAGTCATATAGTCCGTCAACTTCTGTCGGTATTCCTTAAAGTTACCGAGTCTGGCAGCTTCATAGAGTGATTCGGGAAGCTGGGGAATCAGTCCCATAGCTTCGGCCAGCAGCGTGAATATCTCTCCACTTTCCTTTTGCTCTCCTTCTGCCTCCACTACCGGAGGGCACATCCGTGCGTAGACCTTTGGGAAACCATCACCTGGAGTGCCATCCCATGACTCAAAGGCTGTCTTGCAGGGAAGCACATAATGAGCGAGGGAGGCTGTCTCACCCATCACTATGTCGGCCGCTACCAGTAAATCGAGCTGCTTGAAAGCATCCTCATATGCAGTCGTGTCAGCGTAAGAACGTAATGGATTGGCGGCGCAGGTGAGCACGGCTCTCACACGGTCTGGATGGTCACTGATAATCTCTTCTGGTAGGACATTAGGCGGAAACATGCCATTAATAGCAGGAATATCCGTTGATATTGTTCGCCATACCCGGGGATCGTTTGGATCCGACCCCGTTCCTCTGCCTTCCATATAATTTCCCCCAGGCATGCCAATACGACCACAAATAGTCAGTAACACGACTAACAGATATGACACAAGTGCGCTATGTCGGTTCATAAGTATTCCCAGGTCGTCAAGAAGACATGAACGTCTAGCCGCGAATTCCCGACAGACCCGGGCGACCAGGTCATAGTCAAGGTCGCAGACCCCTAGCGCAGCCTTTACGTCAAAGTCGGCAAACCAAGGCACTATCTCGTCGAACCCATCTGCGTGCTTGTCAATGTATTCTCTGCTATACAAACGTTCGTTTAGGATTATGGCAATCATGGACTTCATGAGTAGAGCATCAGTGCCCGGGCGGATGGCTAGGTGAATATTGGCTATCCTGGCCGTTTCAGAAAGTCGCGGGTCGACCACCAGCAGAAGCCTATCAGGGTCCTTGGACATCTTCGTCAATCTTCTCCGCGCTTGAGGAAAATGGTGGCTCATCATTGGGTTCTTCCCGACAAGCATCAGCATGTCGCAATTCTCAAAGTCAGATGTAAAATATATACCTTGATTTCCCAATGTCAGGCCATGAGCCCAAAATCGACCGGCAAACTCCTGGTTAGCGGCTGAGTAGTTATAGCGCGAACCGAGTCTACGAACCAAGCGAGCGAGGAAAGGAGCACCCAGAAAACTAAACTCGCCACCGCCGACCAGTGAGACCGAAGAGCGTGATCCATATCGCCCCAATATGGCTTTGAGTTTTTCTGAAATCTCGCTGATCGCCTGGTCCCACGAGATGCGGTCGAATTTACCGCCCACTTTCTTCATCGGGTAGAGCACCCTGTCGGCACTGTGCTGATGAAAAGCAATATTCATCCCCTTCCGGCAGACATATCCTTCGCTGAGAGGGCTATCCTTGTCCGGACGGACTTTGGCAATACGATTATTCTCAACCTGGACTTCCAGACCGCATCCGTTGACACACAATACACAGGTCGTCTTCTTCCATGACATGACTCACTACCTCCTCTTCAGCACTATTGGACGTCTTTTAACGCAGTCCCTTGCGGAATAGATTATACCAAAGGCCCATACACTGAATCTTGTCGCCAAACGCCAAATGGTTCTTTATTCCGAAAAAGAAAGAAACGCCCCGTTTTCCGGGGCGTTTCTTAACTTCAGGTCAACTACTAATATGGTAATAGCTAGTCGATTGAGATCAGCCTACCATCACTATAATCACCAGCTTTCCCCAGTATGACATATGTTCCGGGATCAACCTGCTGGCCGTTCTCATCGGTTTGGTCCCAGGTGAACGAAGAGAAGCCCTCTCCAGGTGCCCACTCGAATGCCAGGAACAAACCGTTGCCAGCCAGTAGATTACCGGACAGGTCGTATACCGAGAAGTATACGCCGCCACCGGATATGGTTTCATCACTGATATTGACGATCTCGATGGTGACTTCTTCGCCCGGTGAGTAGGATAGTTTGTTGGTCATTGTCTGAAGTACCTCACTTTCCATCTCCGGATCGGGCAGATATGGCTCGCCCACCGCAGGGTAGCTTATCCTGGTAATGTTTTCATCCGCGAGGTCAATCTCGACAACGACATAGGAATTACCCTCAGTATCTGTACATATCACGACTGCCTTGCCATCTCCGATCTCGGTCGCCACGACCTTGACATCCCCACCAAGAGCTTCCTGAACCTCCGGACTACCAGCAGCTATGTCCTGTGCTGACACCGAACCAGATTGACAACCGGTTACCAGTGCTATGCCTAAGATTAGAGAGAGGGCCAGTCCTACGCTCATTAAAGTAGTTGCACCTTTCCGATTCCTGACCAATAGCCTTTTCATGTTAATTACCTCCTTCATTGCTTATTCTTCTCTGTTTTAGATTGCTTTTGACGATCTCCTTTTAATTCCTCATTCATCATTCCTCCCCTCTGTTTCTCTAATACCTAGGGCGAACCACAGGGCAAAAAGGGGACAAAACCCTTGAGGTGAGATCAGGCGCAACCAGATATTGCACACGTCTAAAAGTAATTTCGGAGGCTTATTTACCAAGTCCTGGCAGATGATATGAAGGCAGGGGCAGGAGGCAGCAGTCAGAAATCACAAGCCAGGAGTCAGCTGTTATCCGGCCAACTCTTCTCGTCGCTTGCGGTAGTCCGCGTCTATCCGCTCAACCTCGCCCACCAAGCGATCCCATTCGGCCGTCATCCTGGCCACCTGTACCTTTAGCGTCCTATATCCGCCATTCACAGCAGGCCTGATTGGATAGTGTCCCTGCGGTTGGACGATAGTCACGGCGCTCTGTCCCCGCTCCCTGCCGCTGAACGCTACGCTGTACTGTTACTATTGACCAAACATGGGGATGTCTGATTCTCTTGCACTATGACCAGGTTTCTGACGAGGAGTCAGTCACCATTCTACCCAATTCACCTATTGCTTAGGAGTTATGCAACGGAACTGTCGCCCGATAACGTTAAAGCTAAACCGTCGGATCCTGTTTTAAAGACACCAAAGCCCACCCTTTTCGCCAACTACCCTCTTGTTCGACCCTGAATCCTTTTAGCATTTTCTCCCACTCCTCCCGGCCCATAAAACCAAGAGGAGGACCAGCACCCAGACTAACGTATGCATGCCCTGTTGGCTTCAGGATTCGCTTCATTTCACTTACAAACAACTCTCTGTCGTGAGGCATAGAGCACAACAGACCACCAGCAAGAACGAAGTCGACCGAACTCTCTTCTATGAAGCTCAAATCGGCGGCGGATGAAGCGTGTGATTCGATATTGCGGTAACCACCTTTCTCAACCTTCTTCTCTAACGCTCGAATGCACTTTGTATTCAAATCAACTGCATAGACCTTTCCTTCAGGACGAACGAGTTCAGCCAAACGAAGTGTGAAATAGCCTGAGGCACAACCAACATCAGCAACCACATAGCCCTCTTTTACGAATTTTTCGAAGGGCCTGATTACCCTTTTGGGAAGTCCAAATATTCTTACGATTGGTTCCAGAAGCGAAATACAAACAAAAACAAAGCTTTCGGCTTCCCAGAGTTTATGCATCAGTTTTTGAATCATTGTTATATCTCGTATTGGACTTTAATTATCCTCCTAGCCTCTAGTCTATTTGAAGCTACAACTCGAGTTTAGCCCTACGCTAGAGGGTTGTCAATACAGAACGGAAGAGGGAAGGATAATAAGCTATTCGCGGTGATAACGACCTTTGGCATGCATCAACAAAACGCTACCCGGACCAGTGAGTTTCTATATGGCCGCACAATGGGTCGAACAAACGACTGAACGAACACCGGGATGTTTGCCACTTCATGCGTATATTTCAGCACGGTAACCATGGGAATGTTTGTGCTTTCATGGGTATGATGGAACACCGTTTACGTTTTCTGTTAGGCGAAGATCATCGGTGCACGAACGTAGAGATATCACCTCGTTTGCATCCAAAGTTGTCGTGTGAAGAATCCCTAACTATAAAGGTAGTAGTATAGAGCACTATCTATCTTCATGTCCTGTCCAGTGTAGACACTTCTTTTGGCAATGCGTATAATTCTACCACTCTTCACGAAAATCACGGAGTGCTATGGAGGGATGGCAATGAAATTGAGAATCTTCTTGGTATTCACGATACTTACAAGTATATTACTACTGTCATCATGTATTGTAACCTCGTATGATTTTGAAGCCGATATTTCCTGCGATGAGTTCGGGAATAGCAATCACCGCAGTGGCGAATTCGAAGTTCAGGTCGGTGATAAAATCAGAGTGGAGCTGTGCTCAAATCCAACAACGGGTTTTCAATGGGATTATGAAATGACTGTGGAAGATGTATTGAGGGAAGAAGACCATGACTTTGAAGAACCTGAAGGAGACGCTGGAGACACTGGAGACGCTGGAACAGAACTGTGGACTTTTGAAGCAGTTGAAACAGGGACAACTGAAGTGCAAATGGAATACAGCCAACCGTGGGAAGGTGGCTTGAAGTCACAATGGACCTACAATATGACAGTCACGGTTCAGTAAGGTTATTTCACGAATCAGCACAATAGTAGTGGAGCGCTGTCAATCCCTTACAGGTTATGAATGGTCGCACCACGTGTCTTTCGGCATCGCTGTTCCGTTGTAGGTGTAGGTATATGGAAGGGGAAGCGTACAGTCTGTCAAGAGACTAGCTGACTAGTAGCTTGCTGCCACAGCCAAGACAAATAGAATGGCAATAGATATTCGGGAAATAAGATAGTCAACCACCCCCTCCATCGTTTCGGGGACGGCAAGGTCGTGAAGATGTATTCACCTGATACAAACTCAGCGGCCCCTACCGTTGACTTAACACGATAAAAGTAGGTAGTAGATGGGGACAGCTTTTTCAAAGTCACCTTGTGCTTTTCAACTAAAGCTTTCCGCTCGCTAGTATAGTAGGTATAATCGGCAATACTATCGTGCGAAACTGTATCGTAAAATGCCTGTGATGTTGCCTTACCATCTGTACTCCAGTAGACGGTAGCGTGATTATGACTGATTCTTACAGCGCTGACATCCGAGATTGTCAAAGCCGCGCTAACAGAACAAACGACATCTGCCCGGACTGAAGCGAGCGCAACCAAGGTCGTTAGTAAGGCGAGCACTATACCTGCAGATAACGAGCGTTTCACCGCTTTGTTAACAGTCAAGTGCTTATTCCTCTGCTGCTACCGCTAACACGGTTATGATGATGGTGTGCTCCCAGTAATCGATGGTAGAAGTTGGCATGCCAATCTGCAGGTCAAAAACCTGCGTAGCATTGGGCGCTATGCCGCTTGCCAAAGGGTAGTAATTGTCAGCAAGGCCCATTGGAAACCAATTACCGCCGCCGTTCGTGGAGAACGCGTGTGTAAACGTATTGTTACCTGCGGTGGCTCCGAGTGTCCAGTTTGTGCCGCCATCTCTAGTGGCGTTGGAACTCCTGATGCTGAAGTTGACGGTAACACCTCCGTTATTGGTGGCGGTGAGGTTCTGGCCGAGCGTGATTGTATCTTCACTCGTTCCTAGCGCTACCGTGCCGTAGGCGATACTTGCCGGCGTGACAACCACCGAGACTACCCCTTCGGATACCCTGGCTCTAAGGCAAGCGTTCCACTTAACGGATGGTGCTCCGATGTCTGTCCAGCTTGTCTCATCCAGGCTCATATAGCTGACTCCCGTCTGTATCGGCGGGTCGCACCAGGCTGGTGGCAGCGTAGGCCATTTGGCCTCTATAGGTATCGGGTAAGTGTAGCCTGTGGTGGTCATCTTCACACTAACGGTATACGCCTGGGCTATGCTCAGGGAGACCGGTGAGCTAAGTTCTATAGAATAGTAGCCAGCCTCCTGGCACGAGCCCGTTTGGGAATGCAGTGGCGATGGTAGACCGTCGGCAGGGTCATTATCCTGGTACACTTTGATTTCGTACATGGCATTGTGGCTGGTCGTCCAGAAGTCAACATGGGTCAGCGTGCCGCTCGCGGTCATGGTGAAGACGTTGGCCATCCAGGCGTAATCGTATCCGCTATAACCTGCGGCCATAACAAACCCCGCCTCATCCCAGTAATAAATCTTCTCTGACGGACTATAGTCCTTGTACTCGTAGCAGGCTGCCTCCTGCATATTCCCTGACTCATAGGCTAGGTAGAAATAGCCCTTCTCTGAACCATAGCCGCAGGTTCCTCCCCAGGCTGTGCCCCAGCTATTCTTAACAATCCATGCCCCCGAGCCACCCGGATGTGCTATCGTATCATCCCAGCCGACAATGCAGACGAGGTGATTGGGGGTGGCTGTACCTGTGTAGTAGTAGACATTCGTGGTAGGGTTGTAGTAAGTGGAATGCCAGTAGAAAGCCACGGAAACCGGGCCGTGGTTGTAAACGGCGTCCTTGATATCCCCCGTGGTCACCGCCATAAACCGGTAGCCAGTGACATACTTCGTGGTGGTGCAGGTATCGTTACAGGTTTCAGTATCGATGGTGGTCGTGTTGTAGGGGTCGCAGGCTTCCAGCCTTGTCCCCTTTTTGCTCAGTGTATCCGCTGCCAACCATGACCAGCCGCCTCCCATACAGCGATTGTTGTCTAAATAAACCCAGGACGGGTCGGTGCAGCAGGCGACGTTCTGCTCCGAGAAGTTGAAGGCGACGCTCTCCCCAATTAAAACCTTTGACTCCAGGGCTGCCAGCGTGCCGAAGATCCAGCAGGTGCCGCAGGGGTTCTGGTCCTTCACCGGAGTGACCTTGCCGCTGATCCTCCAATCAAAAGTGGCGGGGTAGCTCAGCGGTGCCATGGTTTTTGGCCGTTCCACCGGTATGTCCCGAAGGTGCCTCATGTCAACTGGCGCCGGGATATAGCCGTAGAACTCGGCTGGCCGGTCCTGGACAAAGTCCAGGAAGTCTGGGTTCAACGGAGCCACCTGGGGAACCCGGGTGGGTGGAGGTGCGGCAGCCCAGCTGGGCAGCGTCCCGATGCTTGCCAGAAGGACAAGGCAGGCAACTACGGAAACAACGACCGGTAAGGCCCTGTTAGGTTGAAGCTTCCCTATCATAATCACAGTCTCGTCATTTGCGGGCTATCTTTATATCAATCCTGATGCGCCTCCGCAGGAAGAATAGCAGCAGCCCGAGCACTATTACCCCCAGAGCGATATAGGAGCCGGGGGCATTCCTGGTAAAGAAATTGGCTATTGAGTTGGTGATGGCGACAAATACATTGGCCGGCTTGACCGTGAAGTAGAGTTTTGTCGCTGCCGCAACACCAATTTGCATCCCACCAATTCCGCTTGTGCTAACCGGGTGCGCCTCAACGTAGGCAAGATAGTCCCCGGGCTTAGCCTTTAGCGGGATATCCAGGCTCAGCGAAACAACCTGATTGCCTCCGGGCTCGAGGTAGAACGCGCTGGGATTGAGGATGATGAAATCAGCCGATGGCTGCAACTCCTCTTGCTCTGCCATGGAGGCAAGCTCTACTCTGTAGTCGCTGGACTCATTACCGGTGTTAACCACCTGCAGGGAGGGCAAATTGTAGCGACCACCAGGCAGGAGGGGCTCGTCAACCCGGATAACCCCGGGCATGATACCTACCCCCAACTGGGCTTGTATAACGGCTGCTGGCAAGGATAGAAACACCATCCCTGCCAGCACAATCGCTAGCAAGCTGAATGTCGTCTTCATCTTGCCTTTCGCCTGACGTTAAAGGCTTGTATTATCGGCTCTAAGTATGCTCTACGGTGTATGCTGTACTGCCTGGACAGTGACGGTAAAGCTGTGCTCTAGGTAATCGTCGGTGGAACTTGGCATCGTGATCTGCAGGTCAAAGGTCTGCGAACCACCAGGCGCCACGTTGGTTGCCAAGGACGTGTAACCAGTAGTCATGGCTGTCCCAGGAAAGCTGCTAGTCTTGGAGAACTCGTGATTGAATTCATTATTGCCTGGTGAGGTTGTCACCAGCTTCCAGGTTGTTCCACCACCTCTAGTTGCGTTGGAACTCTTAATGTTGAAGTCCTCAGCAACCGTGCCATCATTGGTGGCTGTCTGAGTATCGTCAAGCTCTGCCACAAGGGTACTCTTCTTCGTCCCCAAACCTAGTGTGCCGTAAGCAACGTCGCCATCGGTGACCGTCACCGAAACCAGGGTTGCGGTTACCGTGCAGCTAACTGTGGCCTCATCGGCGGCGAAAACAGCTGCCGGGATCATCGCCCCCACCAAAGCCAAAACCGCAACCAAAGCCAAAACTATCTTTTTCATTGTCTCCTTCACACTCCCTTTTTGCTGTTTGCTATCATTTTAACTGCTCTAATCTGACTACTCTAATAGGCATCACCTCCCTTTCCGAAGTGAAGCTCGCTCTCACTGTTTACGAGTATACTCGCCCGTTATAGCAGCAGTCAATTGACCCGATCCTCTCTTATCTTTCAAGCTTGTACACTGCGTGGGAGCTGAACTGTTCCCTTCGCTAATGTTAGTCGCGGAAATCCTCAGAATCCTTCATTAGTACTGTGACTTTCACGAGCTCTGAACTCAAGGTCTGGTTAGAGATACTGAGAGGTTGGAGATTGAAGATGCCGTTCCGCTATAATTACGTACCACTGGACGCACATCGGGATGTTTGCCATTCCATGCATACGTTTTGGCTACGTAAGTATGAGCAGCACTTTTCCGTTGTAGGTATAGGTATACTGAAGAAGAAGGATATAGATTAGCTTACGTTTGACTGGGGAGATATGTCATTATATGATGCCCATCTGGATGTATGTCCGAATGAAGGAGGTTGAGATGACTACCTCAATGAAACAGCATTGGGATAATGTGTATTCTTCCAAGGAGATAAATCAGTTGGGTTGGTACGAAGAAATCTCAGCACCATCTTTACAATTGCTTTCAAAGTGTGGCATTGACAAGGAGGTTACTTTATTAGATGTTGGAACAGGCGCATCCACATTGATTGATTCTCTAATTGAAGCAGGTTTTACGAATATTATTGCCTCCGATATCAGTGAGACGGCTTTAAGTAAATTGCGGGAGCGATTAGGAAAAGAAAAAGCCGCATTGGTTAAATGGATCGTTGATGATGTTACTAATTCCATGCATATAAAGAGTCTACGAGAAGTTGACGTGTGGCATGATAGAGCTGTATTACACTTTCTTGTAAAAAAGGATGAACGAGATGCATATCTGGCTACGTTAAAAAAGGTAGTCAAACAAGGCGGTTATGTACTTATCGCTACATTTTCACTAAATGGAGCTAAGAAGTGTAGTGGTTTAGATATTAGAAATTATGATGAGAACTTACTGGCAGAATTCTTGGGAGAAGAGTTTGAATTAATAGAACACTTTGACCATATGTATTATACACCCTCTGGCGAGGCAAGACCGTATATATACACTCTATTTCAAAGGAAACAAAAGATTTAGTCCGGTTCATAGTATTAGCTGGATAATGGCTGTTTTAGCGTTATTCGCTACCACTGCACGGAAATTGGGATGTTTGCCATTCCATGCGTATGTTACGGTATAACTACTTCACATATGTTTAGTGGTTAAGTCATAGTCTTACGTGTGGTAGTTCTGGGATTCGAAGAGATGCCACAAAATATATCTTGTGGACTTTAGTCCTCATTCAGGATTACATCTGCAATTCTAATCATCTCCTGATTGAATTCGTCTGGCTCATCGTAATAAACCTCATGAGCTGAATTCTCAAACCAAGTGAAGCTTTTAATAGGGGCTACCAGAGAATTGTAGTATTCTTCTGCTAGTTCACCGGGACACTGATAATCATATCGGCCATGGATAAAACAAACTGGAATCGTGGACACCGGGAAGTCGGTGGTAAGGTCATACCCGCTAGTCATAACCTCTAAGAGAATCGTCTGGCGACTAAAATCCATACCTGCTACCGTTTGATCGATATAGGCGGAAGGATATTCGGGGCTCATACCACTCGTTACATAATCCAACCATGAATCCTCAAGCCCTTCAGTATGAAAGTCGCCAATCAGGTATTGGGATAAGAACTGGTTCCTTATGCCCACATGATCTGGATTGGTGGGATCAAATGGCTGGATTGATTCAAGGGACTGAATGGCTTCGGTATCATTTGCTTGATGAGCCATCTCCAGCACCTTTTCGTAACCCATTTGCTGTGTTGAATTCCAATTAGGCCTTACTGCGCTCGCAATGAAGGCATAGTAAGGTTCAGAATTCACCCTGAGGGTCTCAAAACCCAAGCCACTCCCCCAGGAATGCCCCCAAAGAAAGATCTTGTCCTGATCAAACCTCTCCCGCAGGATGTCGGTCAGTTCCAGGGTATCGTTGACGAAGTTATCCAAGTGCATTTCATCTGCAGTAAGGTCCTCGGAATAGGATTTTCCAGCCCCACGCTGGTCCCAGTGCACGAACACAAAGTTTGCTTCCAGATCAGCATGGAAGTTATTCCAGGTAGCCCATGGCGATGAGGGCATACCGGGACCACCGTGTAAAAAGAGTAAAACGGGTTTGGTGGTGTTCGCGCCACGAATGGTGACTGTTTGCTCGACACCGCCCAAGACGACCGTCTCAATAGCAGCAATACTGCCAGGGATGACATCTCCGTCGGCATCAGTAATAGGAGGGGTAAACTCGGCCGGACCCCCATCAATCGTTATTATGACTACTATGATGATTACCACAACGATTGTTAAGATTATTGCCGTCTTTCTCTTTAGACTCATCTTTTGCTCGTCCTTCTTTGTTCTTCATTCTACCATGCTCCTCCTGAACAGGATAGGACCTAAAGCGAAGAAGACTAAGGTATAGCCAAGCCAAATATCGGGATGAACACGTGGATGTGAACAACTAAATTGCATAGAACTTCATTCTATTGTTAGCCAAGCGACATGCCACCCCGCGATAAGTGAAAGATAACCCTGATTGAGACGTTAATTTGACGCTACAACTTTTGGGACAGCCCGGCATATAATGAGCTTTCACGGACCAAGGTTTTGGGCGCGTTTACCTAGTTTTGCGGCAAACCAAAGCTAGAATATGCCCTATTGTTGTGACCATGCCACGTTAAACATGTGCGCTGAGCGGCAGAAGTTCCATGGTATTGTGTGCCCGCAATCCCACTCTTACTTGCCGCTGCACAACTCTCACATTTGTGCAATTCTGCGTTCAGGTGGCAATGATAAAAGGCGTCATAGGATACAAGGTGTTGAGTTACAAGGATTTGGAGCCCATATTGATCCAGCTCAGGTCGCACGCCATCCAATATTCAGGCTTCGCTAGCGCTGAGAATCTCGTCAGCGAAGAGGATTACTCTGTCGTCGTAATGATGAGCATAGGGCGGACGATCAAAAACTGGAGGATATGGGTGGAGTCAAAGATAACGGCTAATTTGCCTCGACAAGCCAAAGCAGTTGTGCTGGGAGCGGCCAGAATGACAGCATTCAGGGCAATACCCACAGTAGCGTGACGCTAATAAGGTGTCAGTCTTTGTCGATAACGTACGATTCTATACATACTATACGAGTGGCACCCGCAACAAATCAGATGGTATATCCCCTGAATACATTGAAGGTGACCGCAGCCAGGAAATCGGTACTGGTGACTTGGATTGATGGTGGGTACTCTCTGCTTACTCACTAACTAAGACAGGCTATGACCCTGTTGAGCTTGTGCCCAACATGATGTAGATCATTAGAAGGGAGTCCCGCTCGGGACTCCCTTCTCGGGAACTTTGGCAGCCGCTTGGCTTGTGGCTATGGTCCTGGCGGTACAGTCCTGACCGAATCGCATCCCAAAATGGAAACACCGCCGTGGGTTGAGCCTATTAAGCATGCCTCGAGATCACCCACCTTTATGCCAGTCTCCTGAGTCCTGAAGAGAAGGATCATATCAATGTCACCATCTCCATCCACATCCTCAAACGCCCAACGAAGAGGCGCCGCCTGCTCAGGGCCGAACAGAACCGTCACAGGATCCACTGTGGTGGCATCAAAAGCGTCGGTGGTCAGAATGGCTACCGGGGTGACACCCTTCGCATTGACGTTAATCGAGTTGGGGAAGCTGCCCGGCTTGATGTCTATGTCCACTTCAGTCCTAACGGCGGCTATCGCGTCAACCTCAGGCTCGTTTAAGCCGCCTGCCGGACTCCAGGCAGCGAGTTTTATGTAGCGGTAGACCCCGTCCAGCTGAAGCACTGCTGCAATGTCGTCACTGCACCAACCATTGCCGTTTGCATCTTCGACGAGATTATGAGTTCGCCAGCTATCCAGATAGACATCCGTTACGATAGCCTGCGCGCCGACGGCACCCCAAAGGGTATTGGAGCCGTATATCCTGTACTCAAGCCCCTCGGCGAGGTAAGGCCCGTGGTCTTGGCTAAGAAAGACCGCTACTCTGTCAGTTGCACAACCTAGGTCCCACCATCCTTCGGCAGGGTATACGATTTGAGCCCAGAGGCCGTCCAGGTTATCACCATTCGTATTGGGGTGTCCAACACCGCCGACCCAAGTATCGTCCCAGCCGACGCTGACCCCGCTGTCGCCATACGCGGATGCATTCGGGTTCCCCGCCGAGACACCCAGAAAGTCTCCCATAACAAGTGAGGTAGTATCGATAGTCCCGCTGTGAATTACTGCTGACGGGTTATAGTTGGGAACACTTGCGTCCCACGTGTAGGGGGTCAAGGGAGCATAGGCGTATGCCGCCGGCGCTGATCCCAAACCTACTCCCACAGATACAACCAGCAGTATTGCTAACAATTTCCTTTTCATCGTTTTATCTCCTTATCTTTCATGATAGCCTTATCGCCCGTCGACTCCGGGCATAGCGGCTTCTTTGTTCGTCTTCTGTGTCTGCCCGAAAGTAATCACCTCCTTTTGGCAAAAGATTCATTGCCATATTCGGCCTTAGTTAGCACCAGCTCCAATCACATCGTCTCCTCTGTTTAAGGAACGCTAGAGTCGCCCACAAAGCAACGTGTTACTTTGGGGAAGCTCAGCGCGCCGACAAAGGCTTGAGAGCAATTCACAACCTCAGTACCTAGGTCAGTACCCCGAAAATAAAATGCCAGAACCCGTCCACGAAGTCGGTTTCGCTATTGACCCTACCGAACCCAAGCGAGCATCCGCGGATTCAGCCTCACCGTCTCTCCCTTCTAGTTTGAAAGCGAACTTCTCGCCTACTCAAGGATTCTACCACAAACCCCACGTTTGTCAATCCTACTTATCCTAACTTTACCTAACTTTACCTACATTCTCAGGACAAAGGTTCCTTCTGTACAGGTCTAGCAAGGAAAGTGAACTGGAAACATCTTGACTGTAAATCTTAATTCGTCGACTGAGCAGGCCGAATTGACACCTCAGCCTGATGCGGCCTGGGGTCCCGGAATAGCATTTAGGCAGCAAATGGCGAGAAACAGCTAAGTCCTCACAAGTTGAGCAGGCAGTGCGCAAATATCATGGAATCTCCGGTTTCTCGTCCCTCTGACCTATGTTGTCATAGGGATGGATTCACCGCAACCAACTGCCCGACGCGTTCGATCTGAAACCGAGCGAGATATAGGCAGCGTCAACAAGACTTTGGCCCCTGGGATTAAGCCACATGCCAGGGCCCATCTTATTCATTACGTAACCGAATGATATCCTCTCCCGCGGGTCAGCGAACCCGATGGAACCCCCCATTCCCGCGTGGCCGAAGGCATCTTCGCTCAGGATCATGCTGTCCTGCATGCCCGGAGGTTGTCTCCTGTTGTCGAATGATTTCAAATACCCTAAAGAAAATCGGGCGGGCATCAGCAGTGTCGCGTCTTGGCTGGTCGCAGAAGATACTGCAGACATTCGTGCAAGGGTGTCACGATCCACCAAGTCGACACCCTTGAAGCTTCCTCCGCACGCCAGTGGAGCGTACATACCGGCAAGTCCACGAGCGTTTGTTATGCCGCCAGCGCCGGGGATCTCAGCTGCATGGAACGCTCGTGCATCAACGCCGGCCAGCCAAACGCCGCCGTCGTTAGTCATGCATAGGCCTGGGATACAATTCGGGTCTACCATGGCCTGCCCAAAGGGTGTGTCCATCATTTGCTGAGGGTCTACCATGATGATTCTTGA
>CAYFSE010000028.1:0-2519 GCA_964345725.1 uncultured Dehalococcoidales bacterium | reverse complement strand
GACCTTTGCTCATTAAAGTGAAGTCCCAGGATATTGGAAACTAGCGGTTCTCCGTCAAATCCGCAACCATCTCTCCTTCCCTCTTGATTTTTGTCTGCATAACGCCTGCCGTCACTCCCCAAATGTCATAGTTTTGTAACTTTTTTGACTCTGATTTTATGACTTTTTTAGCAACGCTATTGTACATTTAAATCACATTATCATTATCTCAGCAGAGCCAAATGCGATGGCGGAGGTTCGGTAGAAGACATGCTTCCGGAGAAAACGGAGGACAAGATGCGACGTAACATGAATGACGAACATAACATGCACGTCGAGCATAAGAAACCCGAGGGACACATGGCTATGGGACATGAAATGCCACCCGAAGCAAAAGACTCTAAAAAACATGAAGCTATGAGACGCGGCATGAAAGGCGGACACGGGATGAGGGGCATGAGCGAACGCGAGCACCATGCCATGATGATCGCTGATTTCCGTCGGCGTTTCTGGGTATCTTTGATCCTTACTATACCGATACTGGCGCTATCACCGCTGGTACAAAGATTCCTGGGTCTGGAAGGAAGGATTGACTTCCTAGGCGATATCTACTTGCTGTTTGCTCTTTCTTCTGTAGTTTATTTCTACGGTGGGTGGCCTTTCCTAAAGGGTATCTTTGGTGAAATACGTTCGAAATCGCCGGCGATGATGACCCTAATCGCCTTGGCTATTACTACAGCCTATGTGTATAGCAGCGCAGTTGTCTTTGGGCTTAGCGGCTCGGTTTTCTTCTGGGAACTGGCCACACTGATAGATGTAATGCTGATGGGCCACTGGCTAGAGATGCGCTCTATAGCTGCGGCCTCATCTGCCCTTGAAGAGCTGGCCAAGCTCATGCCGTCAGAGGCGCACCTAGTTATGCCGGACGCCAGTATGAAAGACGTCCCTCTCGAAGAACTGGCGGCAGGAGACAAAGTCTTGGTAAAACCGGGAGAGAAAGTCCCCGCTGACGGCGTGGTCATTGATGGCGAGACTTCGGTAAACGAGGCCATGTTGACTGGTGAGTCCGTGCCAGTGCCCAAGCAAGTGGATGCCAAGGTAATCGGGGGCTCAGTCAACGGTGAAGGCTCGATCACTGTAGAGGTCAAGAGAACTGGCGCTGATTCCTATCTCTCCCAAGTAACCGAACTGGTGAGAGCGGCACAGGAAAGCAAGTCCCGTACTCAGAATCTAGCTAACCGTGCGGCGCTGGTGCTCACCATCGTCGCCCTCGTGGCAGGAGGGATAACTCTGTTCACCTGGATAGGGCCACTGGGGCAGGACTTTGTCTTCGGGCTGGCCCGCATGGTTACCGTTATGGTTATCGCTTGTCCTCACGCCCTTGGGCTCGCCATTCCGCTCGTGGTGGCTGTATCCACATCTCTATCTTCAAGAAGCGGCCTGTTGATAAAGGACCGTGATGGCTTCGAGCAAGCCCGAAATGTCCAGGCAATATTGTTTGACAAAACAGGAACACTGACCCAGGGGAAGTTTGGCGTGACAGACATAGTCATATTGGATGGCAAGATGAATGATGAAGACCTGCTTAAGTACGCCGCCTCGGTCGAGGTACATTCAGAGCACCCCATTGCCAAGGGTATCGTTACTTCAGCCCGTGAAACCCTGCCAGTTGAGGGGTTCAAGGCTATCCCAGGTAAAGGAGCGCAGGGCAAAATAAATGGCAAAGATGTGATGGCAGTAAGCCCCGGTTATTTGAAAGAGAAGAATATCCCGGTCAATGATGACCGGATAGAGCAGCTTGCTGCGCAGGGTAAGACAGTGATTTTCGTCCTTATTGACGGGGAACTAAGTGGCGCCGTTGCTCTAGCTGATATTATCAGACCGGAGTCAAAACAGGCTATTTCGGACCTTCAGGAGATTGGAATAAGTTGCATGATGATAACCGGTGATAATCGGCAGGTTGCCCAGTGGGTAGCGAATGAGATTGGCCTCAACGAGTACTTTGCGGAGGTTTTGCCTGAGAAAAAGGCAGAGAAGGTAAAGGAAGTGCAATCAAGAGGGTTGAAGGTCGCCATGACGGGTGATGGCGTCAATGATGCCCCAGCGCTTGCCCAGGCTGACGTCGGCATTGCCATCGGTGCCGGCACTGATGTAGCGGTAGCCACGGCAGACGTCTTCCTTGTTCGCAGCAATCCGGTTGATGTCGTCTCCATAATCAAGCTTTCCCGCGCCACCTATAGAAAAATGGTGCAGAACCTGGCGTGGGCCACCGGATATAACATTGTCGCCATTCCGCTAGCGGCCGGTGTGGCTTACAGTATAGGAATTCTGCTTGATCCGGCACTGGGAGCAGCGTTCATGGCCATAAGTACTATTATTGTGGCTATTAACGCCCAGTTTTTGAGAGTGGTAAGGTGATGAGTGCCTTTCAAATAATTATCGTTTGAGGAGGTTGACCATGGAACGGAAGATTCGTGTTGGGATCAACGGATACGGAGTCATTGGGAAAAGGGTAGCTGATGCAGTGGCTCTGCAAGATG
>CAYFSE010000027.1:0-10729 GCA_964345725.1 uncultured Dehalococcoidales bacterium | reverse complement strand
CCGTTGGACTTAAGCCCCACCGTGTGATAGGCCCCTGCGGCGACCTGGACGATGTTTGTCCAGCCGCCGACATTGCACTGCCCGTTGCTGTTGTCTCCCACAGCGATCACGGTGCCGTCAGACCTCAGCCCCACCGTGTGCAAGTCACCTGCGTCGACCTGGGTGATGCCTGTCCAGTCGCCGACATTGCCCTGCCCTTCGCCATTGTATCCCACGGCTACCACGGTGCCGGCGGCTCTGAGCCCAACCGTGTGATAGCCGCCTGCGGATATCGTGAACCGCGGCGCGAACACAGCGGTGATTTCATAGTTGCCGTTCATGGTGATGGTGGTTGAAGCAGCCCTCAAATCGGCAATCGTGGCCACGTGGCCAATCCAGCTCGCAAACCGGTAGCCCGTACCCGGGCTTGCCACTAGGCTGACCACCGTGCCAGCGCCGCGTGTAAACGTGCCCTCACCTGGGTTAGTGACCGAACCACCGGCCGTGCTGGAGATGATCAGGTTGTACTGGCTTGGCGGAATCACTTCGAAGTTGGCGGTGACGGTTACATCCTGGGCAGGCATGGTGAAGGTGGTCGTGGCGGAACTGGCGTTGGCGAATGAGCCCGCTGTTGCTGTCCAGTGAGAAAAGTAGTAGCCAGTAGCTGGGTTGGCTGTGACGGAAACCGCTGTGCCTGCGGTATAGGTATGCTGTCCCACGGCCGGGCTTGTTGAGCCGCTGCCGATTACCGCCATGGTCAGGGTGTACTGGTCGGGCGGGACAGGCGGAAAGTCCTGAAAGTGGGCGGTGACGGTTACATCCTGGGCAGGCATGGTGAAAGTGGTCGTGGCAGAAGTGGCGTTGGCGAATGAGCCCGCCGTTGCCGTCCAGTGAGAAAAGTAGTAGCCAGTAGCTGGGTTGGCGGTGATGGGAACCGATGTGCCTGCGGTATAGGTATGCTGTCCCACGGCTGGGCTTGTTGAGCCGCTGCCAGTTACCGCCATGGTCAGGGTGTACTGGTCAGGCGGGACAGGCGGAAAGTCCTGGAAGTTGGCGGTGACGGTTACATCCTGGGCAGGCATGGTGAAGGTGGTCGTGGCCGAACTGGCGTTGGCGAATGAGCCCGCTGTTGCCGTCCAGTGAGAAAAGTAGTAGCCAGTAGCTGGGTTGGCGGTGATGGGAACCGGTGTGCCTGCGGTGTAGGTATGCTGTCCCACGGCCGGGCTTGTTGAGCCGCCGCCCGTTGCCGCCATGGTCAGGGTGTACGGCAGACCCACTTCGAAGTGGGCGGTGATGGTTACAGCTGCCGCGGGCATAGTGAAGGTAGTCTGTGCGCCATACACGTTATCGAATGCCACTGCTGGCGCCGCCGTCCAGTGAGAAAAGTAGTAGCCACTACCCGCGGTGGCAGCGATGGGAACCGACGCGCCTGTGGCGTAGGTATGCTGTCCAACTGCCGGGCTTGTTGAGCCACTGCCGGCTACTGCCATGGTCACGGTATAGTACGTCGCCGCCGTCTGCTCAAAATTGGCAGTGATGGAATAGCTGCCGTAAACGGTGATGGTGGTCGAAGCAGCGTCGTGATCGTTAATAGTGCTCACATCGCCAGTCCAGTTAACGAAGCGATAGCCACCGGCCGCAGTGGCGCTGATGGTGACCACTGTGCCTCCAGCGTAGGTATGCTGTCCCACGGCCGGGCTTGTTGAGCCGCTGCCAGTCGCGCCTACGGTCAGGGTGTAGAATATAGGCTCTGTCTCTTCGAAGTTGGCCCTGATTGAGTAATCGTCGTTCATGGTGATGGTGGTTGAGGCGGCATAAGGATTGGCGATTGTGTCCACGTCGCCAGTCCAGTTGACAAACCGGTAGCCAGTAGCCTGTGTTGCCACCAGGTCAACGATCCTGCCAGAGTCACAGGCGAACGTTCCCTCACCAGGGACGGTCACCGACCCTCCTGCGCCACCGGCAATGGTCAGGTCAAATCGAACAGCGCCGGTGACCTGGCCAACACACCCCGTCGTTACCACAATCAGGGCTAATATGAGGAGAGAGAGGATAACTTTTGCTATGTAAGGGCGTCTCATCGAACCCAGCACCGCATTCACGCTCTGCCTCTTATCGACTTGCCCGATGTACGCGGGAACTGCATATTTGAACCTCCTCGAGTTGCCGAGGCGAAGATAGATTTCAATGACGCAGTAGAGAAAGCACGGCTCACATATCTATGTGTGCTCGCCTGAGCACACTCTCGACAGCGACAATCCTCTGACGCGCACACTTGACCATCGACCTAATATAGGCCTTATAGCATCATTCTACCATCATCAAGACAGTTGTCAATAGCTCATCCGCGTCGATTACCTTAGTAACATATCACCTCCTTTTGACAGGCCGGGCAAAGGCCAGCCCGGGTATCTAGTTGGACTAGGTCACCTGGTTCACTGCTCTCTCTTGTAGGGATAGTTGTGCTAGAATCCAGCAAGGGTTCACATGGTAAACGCTGATCAACTGAAATACTGGGTAGCTTTCTCCGGGATACCCGGGATAGGCCGGGTGCGGATTTGTCAGCTAAAAGAGCACTTCGGCGTTTTACAGGACGCCTGGGAGGCTCCGGAAGGTAAGCTAAGGCAAGCAGGACTGGATTCACGAAGCATAGGTGCTCTGGTGACCCTGCGCTCGAGGATCTCCGTCGACGCCGAGATGGAAAAACTGGAACGCCACAGGGTGAACGCGCTGATCTGCGAGGATCCCAATTACCCTCTGAGACTAAAGGAAATCTATGATTACCCGCCCGTGCTTTATGTCAGAGGTAGTCTGCCAGCCAAGGATGAGCCTTGCCTGGCCATAGTCGGTACCCGTCGTCCCACCGTCTACGGGAGGCAGGTAACCGAAGAGATTGTAGCTGACTTGGCTCGAAGCGGGATCACAATTGTCAGCGGATTAGCCCGAGGAATTGACTCTGTGGCTCATCGGGCCGCTCTCGATGCCGGGGGCAAAACCCTAGCTGTGTTCGGCTCCGGTCTGGATATCGTCTACCCCGCGGAGAATGCCAGATTGGCTCAAGCTATTATGGAGCGCGGCGCTCTGGTCAGTGAATATCCTTTGGGCGTCAAGCCTAAGCCTGAGAACTTCCCACTCCGCAATCGCATTATGAGTGGCTTGAGTCTGGGGGTACTGGTAGTGGAAGCTGGAGAAAGGAGTGGGGCTTTGATCACGGCCCATCAGGCAGTCGAGCAGAATCGAGAGGTCTTTGCTATTCCGGGCAGCATCCTCTCCCCAGCCAGCCAGGGGACCAACCGTCTCATCCAGGAAGGAGCTAAGTTGGTCCGCAATTATGCCGATATTCTCCAGGAACTGAATCTGACCATCGTAGTACAGCAAGCAGAAATCAAGGAATTCTCCCCTGCCAACGAGGTTGAATCTGCTATACTAGAACAATTGAGCTCTGAGCCCAATCATATAGATGAAGTCTGCCGCCGTAGCGGGTTGACTATGCCAGAGGTGAGCAGCACTCTGGCGATGCTGGAGCTCAAGGGCATTGCCAGGCAAGTAGGAAACATGAACTATGTGCTGATTCGAAGGAACTAGAGCAGCACAGGATAATCTTGCCTTTTTTTGACAACCCAATTAAATTTAGCGCAAACTCATTATGGCTCCCAAAAGGTCATTGTGCTTTTCGGGGGTGAGGTTGAGAGAGGATAGGTCATGACAAGTAAACTAGTGATCGTCGAATCTCCGGCCAAAGCCAGGACGTTGAATAGAATCCTGGGGCGCAGCTATAGCGTCAAAGCGTCTCTTGGACATGTGCGTGATTTGCCCAAGGCAAGCCTCGGGGTCGATGCAGGGCAAAGCTTCACTCCCAAGTATGTTGTTCCCCCGGGGAAGAAAAAGGTAGTCGGCGAAATCAAAGAGGCAATTGGCAAGGCCAGTTCCATCTATCTGGCTACCGACCCTGACCGCGAGGGAGAGGCGATTTCGTGGCACCTAGTACAAGCGACCAAACTGGACAAGGATGGCAGACGTGTTCATCGCGTAGTCTTCCATGAAATAACCAAGGATGCAGTTCAGAAGGCCTTCCAAAGTCCCCGCTCTATTGATATGAACCTGGTGAATGCCCAGCAAACCCGGCGCATCCTGGATAGACTTGTGGGCTACAAACTGAGTCCGCTTTTGTGGCGAAAGGTACAGAGGGGACTTTCCGCAGGCAGGGTCCAATCGGTGGCTGTAAGGATGATTGTTGACCGTGAGCAAGAGATTCAAGGCTTTGTTCCCCAAGAGTACTGGGTTATGGAAGTTGAGCTGTCTCCACTCGAAGAAAAGGAGGCGACTTTTAGAGCCAAAGTGTTCGCCCTGGCCGATGGCACCAAGCTGGGTGTTGGCAGCAAAGACGAGGCGGATAGGGTCGTCGCCGATTTAGAAAAGGCTGAATATGCGGTCGGGAAGGTGCTGACTAAACAGGTAGCTCGTCAGCCGGCCCCGCCTTTCATCACGAGCACCTTGCAGCAGGAGGCCTGGCAGAAGCTGCACTTCACTGCCGGGCGAACCATGGCTATTGCCCAGCAACTCTATGAAGGCTTGACCCTGGGTGAGGAAGGGTCGGTGGGACTTATCACCTATATGCGCACTGATTCCACCCATGTAGCTGCCTCAGCCATAAGCGAGGCAAGGGATTTTATCCGTGAGAAGTACGGAGCCAAATTTCTGCCGCCAAAGCCACGGAGTTTTGCCAGGAAAACAAAGTGGGCCCAGGAAGCTCACGAGGCGATTCGCCCCACCAAAACCTACCGACAGCCGGAGCAACTCAAACCATTCCTCGATCCGGCCCAGCTAAGGCTCTACGAGCTTATCTGGAAGCGTATGGTCGCCAGTCAAATGTCAGCAGCTTTGTATGACACAACCAATGTGGAGGTAAGGGCAAGCAGTACTGAGAATCAGCCTGAAGGATATCTACTGAAAGCAAGTAGCTCTGTGGTCAAGTTTCCTGGTTTCATGGTTGTCTACAGCGAAAGCAGAGATGAAGACGAACGAAGGGAAAGTTCGGATTTGGTTGGAGTCTCCTTGCCCAAGCTTCAGATTGGGGACAAATTACTATACCTGGGGATCTTCCCTGAGCAGTGTTTCACCCAGCCACCACCCCGTTACACTGAGGCCACATTGATAAAAGCCCTGGAGCAGAAAGGGATCGGACGCCCCAGTACCTATGCCCCTATCCTGTCCACAATTCAGGAGAGAGACTACGTTAGCAAAACGGAGGGTAGATTCCGGCCTACGGAGCTTGGGATGATGGTTAACACAATTCTGATTGCACATTTCCCCGAAATCGTTGACCCCGGTTTCACTGCCCGGATGGAAGAACAACTAGACGAAATAGCCCAAGGTAGGTATCAATGGATTGCTGCTCTGCAGGAATTCTATCCCCCCTTCCAGGACATGTTGGATAAGGCTTGGACAAGCTTGAAGAAGGTGGACATGACTCAGGCCAGCGAGGAGACATGCCCCAAATGCGGTCGCGACATGGTCATAAAGGTTGGGCGTTTCGGCAAATTCCTCGCCTGTAGCGGCTATCCTGACTGCAAAACAACCATGCCCTACCTCGTCAAAACCGGCATTTCTTGTCCCCAGTGTGACGGCGAGCTGGTGAAACGAATCAGTAAGAAGAAGAAGGTTTTCTATGGGTGTAGCAAGTTTCCCAAATGCCAATTCACCGTAAATCGGAAACCGATAGCTCAACCTTGCCCTGACTGTGGCAACCTTTTGATACAATACGGGAGGGATTGGGCTAAATGCCTAGCCTGTCAACGTAAAATGACATTGTCCGAGACAGAGAAGCAAAAAGAGGAGGCAGCTTCGTGAGAATTCTAGTTATCCATGGACCAAATCTAAATATGCTGGGCAAGAGAGAAAGGTCAATTTATGGAGAGAAGACCCTGCAGGAGATTGACGTCCTGCTGAAGAAAGAGGCTCGGTCCCTAAATGTCGAACTGGTCATCTTCCAGTCTAATCACGAAGGCGCGCTCGTGGATTTCATTCAAGAGCACGCAGATTCCGCCCGTGGCATAATAATTAACCCGGGTGCCCTCGCCCACTACGGGTTTTCTCTGCTCGATGCCCTGATTGACACCAAATTACCAGTAATTGAAGTCCATCTGTCTAATATCCACCGCCGTGAAGAATGGCGGGCCAAGTCTATAATTGCCCCTGCGACTCAAGGTCAGATAAGCGGCTTGGGTTGGAGGGGATATGTTGCTGCCCTGCAAGTCCTGGTCAGCAAGCTGAAAGCAAAGCCTTCGCGCTAGGAAGGCAGGCTCCATCTATTTGCCTGAACCACTCTCCGCAATGGCCGGTTGGCCGCGACAAAGCAGAATCTATGTGAAGGCAGGGCGAAATGCCACTCTTGCTGACATGCTCAGGATTGGCGTTTCTTGAAATCTTCTAAATCAAGCGTATTTATGAAGTCTTTATATGCCGACAGCCCCTTCAGCTCTTGTTCATCCACTTTCCCTTCGGGAGCAGGTTTGCCTGTCTCTTCTTCAAGTATGATGCCCGCTTTTTCCAACACCAATTCCTCAACATATATTGGTGCACCGACTCTCACGGCCAAGGCCAACGCATCGCTAGGCCGAGAATCGATGTCCAGTTGCTGTCCATCAACGGTAAGTGAAAGTCTGGCGTAGAAAGTGTCCTCCTTAAGCCCATTCACCACTATATACTGAACTGAAGCCCCCAGGGTAGAAATCACAGATTGCAGCAAATCATGCGTCAGAGGCCGAGACAATTCGACATTTTGCAGCTTCACGGCGATAGCATCTGCCTCGGCAGGACCAATCCAAATGGGCAGATAACGGTTGGTCCCCTTCTCTTTCAGAATCACCACCCTCTGGTAGTTCATCAAGCTAACG
This sequence comes from uncultured Dehalococcoidales bacterium, assembly GCA_964345725.1. GTDB lineage: Bacteria > Chloroflexota > Dehalococcoidia > GIF9 > AB-539-J10 > RBG-13-51-36. The sequence continues at coordinate 3,854 of CAYFSE010000027.1, read as the reverse complement.
CGGATGCTGTCAATCGTCATCTCTACCATGCTATGCCTCCTTTGCAGTGCTTATTTTACACCGACCATCCCGATTAATCAATGAGCACAAATGATCTGTCCAAACTCAGAAACTAGCTCTGTCTCTAGCTTGTTATGAATCTTCAGACACTAGATGATCAAAACTAACTGCGACTGGAACGATGGGTAACCACTCTGCATTTGTGGCCTGATCAGCGTCTATCAATGTTGGCAGCAGCTAGCCTATCCTGTGCCAGATAGAGCCTGCCACCATCCGTTTGAAGTACAACGTCAGCCTTCATAAGTATTTGCAGTGCATACGGTTTGAAGTCGCGCATTCGTAGCATACCCTCTAGAAAGGTTGGGGGTGTCAGCCCCAGTTCTTCAATCGTCTTGGCAGACCTGGCATCAAGGGCACTGTTACGCTCGAAAATGGCCACTACCTGATTGATAGCTCGCTTTATGCGTAGCCGTGGCAGCAGGAAAAACCCCAGAATAGCCAGGATGACGATTAGGAGTATGAAAAGCGCATTCGTGCTCACAGATCATCAGCATACACCAAACCATCCGTCACAGCAACTTCACCCCAGCGCAGCCAGGATCAAGAAATTGAGTTCGTTCCCGGATTGCCACAAAGCCTGAAACATTGGATAATTGTTGCGGAGGAGTCATGGCAAAACTCATCCTGGCCAGGCACGGAGAAACCGTGTGGAATGTGGAAAAGGTATTCCGTGGTAGGGCGGATGTAGATCTGGACGGAGTCGGCGTTAGACAGGCAGAGCTGCTGGGCAAGTATCTGAGCAATTGGGAACTAGAGGCTATTTATTCCAGTCCCGTAAAGAGGGCACTGGATACAGCCAATATCATCGCCCGCTGCCAGAAAGTTGCGGCACGCATTGCCCAGGGTCTTATAGACTTTGATTACGGCGAATGGCAGTCTCTGACCGAGCAGGAGGTGAAGAGGCTATATCCGGCCGTCCTCGATGAGTGGCGCAATAATCCGCACATGGTAAGAATGCCAAGTGGAGAGGGCCTGGAAGACGTAAGAAGGAGAGCTGTCGAAGTAGTCAACGGCATCCTATTCAGACACCAGGGCAACATACTCTTGGTATCGCATAGAGTTGTGAACAAAGTCTTGATATGCTACTTGCTAGGGCTGGATAACTCACACTTCTGGAATATAAGTCAGGATGTTGGTGGAATCACGATTTTCAACTACGCGGATGGGCGGTTCGTCTTAACCCGGCATAACGACACATCGCACCTGCGAGAGTTACAAGAATTCCCACTTGATGACTTCTGAGCTACCCGTGTCCCACCTCAGGAAACGCAAGCCGCGCGCCATGGCTCTTTTTGTCCGCGGTTCCTCGAACCGCGTGGGCATTGCCACAAGCGCTCAATATGCTTCTGTCGTTACCCCTCGAAAGGGGATGCCTGCTGATTTAGGCCGTTTTCAGTTCTGAAGTGCAGTTCGGGCAGCGGCTGGCCTTGATAGCGATAGCGCTGAAGCAGTGGGGGCATTGCTTGGTTGTCGGTGCCGGTGCTTCTGCCTTTTTGCGAGCTTGCATCCTGGCAACTGGACGCACAATAAAGAAGAAGACGGCTGCTGCTATTATCAGCAGGTTGACAATCGCGTTTATGAACACCCCGTAGTTGATGGTAATTGCCCCGGCTTCTTGGGCGGCAGCCAGAGAAGCATACGGCCCGGGCGTCACACCTTCTTTCGGAACAGCAAAGAGATTGGCAAAGTCAACATTGCCCAGGGCAAGCCCTATGGGTGGCATAATAACATCTTTGACAAACGAGTTTATCACTGCCCCAAAGGCGATACCGACGATGATGCCCACGGCCAAGTCGATGACATTGCCTCTTGTTATGAATGCCTTGAAGTCTTGCGCCATTCTGGTTACCTCCTCTCTTCGTTCTTTGTGCCCATCTTATAACGCCCTTACTACATTATCAATGCCTTTTCCCGGTCGTCAGGGACTCCTGCCTGGTGCCTTGGCATCTCCGGGTTTCAACCGAATCCGCCCGGACAAGTCGACGATTCGGTAGGATATGGAATAGCGAAGCTAGTTTCGTATGGGCGTAAGGGATAGACCCTGTGCTACGGTAGCGCGCCTAGAGGGATTCGAACCCACGACCCCCGGTTCCGAAGACCGGTGCTCTTGTCCGCTGAGCTATAGGCGCACAAGCTAGATTTGAGACCGCAACCAATCTTACGTTTGCTAGTCGCGTTAATCCGCCGTTATTCTCAAAAATGCCGTAATCTCCAACTTCAGGCAGGACACCATCCGGCACTATGGCATCCTGTTGCATCCATTCAATTATATGGCTGTACACATCCATTGTAAAGGCGACACCGGTGTCCTTCAAAGCCTCTGTGATGATCCTTGGTTTAGCTCCCCGGCGCAACATGAGGCTGGCAAAGGTATGCCTCAAGTTGCAGCCTGATATTTGACTGGACACAAAAGGCTCAAGTGCATCGCACTATCCGGCGCAATGTTTGACATACATCGACCTCAGGGGTTATTTCGGAGCAGCGTCTTCGTGGCATAGCTGTCCCTTGCGCACGAGGAAAAAGCGACTTCACTCGTTCAGGATTCCCTCAATCCGTTGGCCGACAGAAACTCAACCTGTGCCGAAACCTAGACAGGTGAGAGAGACATATTGTTGACATGAAGAGCAGGGCCTGCCCTCTGGATTTGGCTACTGCGCTCCCTTTCAAACGTGAGGCCTGGATGATCTTCCTCGCCTTTTAGCTTCGAGAGAAAGGTCTATCAGCTTTACATAAAAGAGGTAAGAGCACTCAAGAAGGCACTAGAATGCCTTGGGCCAAATAGGACGGAATTGAAATTCTAGGTCGCACTTGGGTGAGTGAGTAATGCTTCCGGCCTAATCGTTGACTATCAGCTTGATCGTAGGCTTTAAGATGTATGAGGAACCAGCTACAACCACAGCTTTACTGGCATCGAAGTCTGCGGTGACCTCCACGGTTCCGTTGACAGGCACTTCGAAGTAGCCTACCCCTTTGTAACCTGTCTTGCCACCGCTCGGGGCGAACAGAGGTTGGGTGGAGCTATCAGCAAATTCCAGGTAACAACCCGGACTTGCCCCGGATGAGCCCTCTTCTGCGATATCCAGCATAAAGCGAATTTGAGTGTAATGCCCGGCAGGCAATGTCAACTCGCCTAATAAGGCGGAATTCCCGCCGGTTAATTCCAGCAAATCATATGTTTGGGGGCCTACGAAATCCTGGCATGTTGCCCATTGACTGTCACGGTGACACTGGATTTCATTAATAGTGATATAAACACCGGTGACATTTGCAGCATCTAGCGGTGCATCACAAAGATAGAGCTCTAGCATTCCCATTCCCGGGCCTTGTTCTGGTAGTCCTTCCTCTGGGACTGCTTGTCCCGGTAGTCCTGGCTGCACGGCTCTTAAGAAAACTACTCCTAATACAGCCAGCACTGCCAGAAAAATCAACGCTGAAAAGAATGGTTTGAGCTGCATGGTCGTTTTTGCGGATTCAGAACTGCTAGTTCTGCGGATTTCGGCCGCCAGATGTTCTGTTGAACTTCCCCCCCAGTCTATTCTACCTCAGCCTTGCTTGGTGTCAATCACCCATCAGTAACGGTACCATCAGGGAGTCACCCCGCCCTTCTTCGTGTGCTATAGGTCACTAGTTCTGATCTTCCGTTCAAGTCTGGGAATTTCTGGAAACCCTCAATTATTCTAGGGCTGTCGCTGAGAGAGCGGCTCACGTTGTTTGGCGTCGTTGTCCTCCTTTATCGCTATAGTATTGGTCGGTGCCTGGCCGTCACTGTCCTGCAGACGAACCGAGGCTGGAAT
>CAYFSE010000026.1:0-9063 GCA_964345725.1 uncultured Dehalococcoidales bacterium | reverse complement strand
CACAATCTGTTGATCCACCTGCTGAATAGCCTCTATTTTGTCCTTAATCAGACCGGCGTGAGCTGCCTCATCCGTTGCCTCTACGTGAGCAATCACCATATCATGCTTCTCAAGTGCTTGCAGAGTGCCAGTAGCCTGGGACAAATAATCGTTGTCCATATCACCAGTAACGCCTGGGACATCTAATACCGCGAGTCCGGTCATTCGAGCCAAACCTCTCACAACATCAACTCCGGATATCACGGCAGCATCAAGACCATGGACTTCTTTGAAAGCCGGCATAGCGGGAATCCTGCCACTGCCCCAGAAGAGCCAGATCATGGTGGCGGGCTCAGCACCGCGTGCTCCTCGTTCCAAATTCACAGGATGGTCACGAAGCACAAGCTCAGAGCGTGCCATGAGATCTTTCAACAAGTCGCTCCCTGGCCCCTCAGGAAGAAACTCAGCAATGGCCTTGTTGGGAATGTCATGCGGTGGGGTACATCTAGCCATGAGAGTATCTTCCCTCCCTTTTATCTTGCACAAATGTCTATAGCTCACCCCAGGATAAAAATGCACGTTGTCGCGGCCGAGTTGTTCGTTCAAAGCGGCAATAAGGTGTTGACCTTCGCCCGTACTAATATGTCCACAGCTGTAGCTCCACATCCTCCCGTTCCGAACAGCCACCAGATTGCAGCGAAAGATGGCCTCTCCTTCGTCAATTGGAACGCCCATGCCATGAGCCTCGATGGCGCTCCGCCCCCGATAATATACCTGAGGGTCGTAGCCTAGCACGGACATGCAGGCGCACGCACTGCTGGGTTCCATGCCCGCGGGCACAGTGCGAACCAGCCCAACGACCCCTGCCTCGGCCATAGCATCTATATTCGGGGTACGTGCCATCTCCAGGCAAGTCTTGCCACCGTGAGCAACCAGTGGCCAGCCGGCTGCTCCATCAATTATTAAGACGCAATACTTCATTCTTGTCCTCTATAGATAAACATCATATAATACCACAGACGACGGGGCGTAGCGCAGCGGGTAGCGCGCAGCGTTCGGGACGCTGAGGTCGGAGGTTCAAATCCTCTCGCCCCGATTGGCTCAGGAGAAGAGGTACAGGCTAGTGGTGTCTAATCTGAAGAATGAAAACTGAGCGGAGGAAAACCGTGGTAAGAGCAGGGATCATCGGAGCCACTGGCATAGTTGGTCAGCAATTTCTCGTTGCTCTGAAAGGTCATCCTTGGATTCAAATTGCTGCCCTGGCTGCCTCCGAGAGATCGGCGGGGCGCAGCTATAAAGAAGCCATAACCGATGCCCAATCTGGAGCCTTGCGCTGGTTTTGCCAGGAACCTCCAGTGGAGGAGGCTATGGCCATGCCTGTCCAGAATGCCACCGGGATGGATGTTTCCGCCCTGGATATCGTGTTTTCCGCCATAGAGTCCGACCAGGCGAGAATTCTGGAACCGAGATTTGCCAGAGATAAAGCGGTTATAAGCACGGCTTCGGCTTTTCGCTACGATGAAGATGTGCCTATCTTGATTCCGGGCATCAACTCCGAGCATCGGAAATTGATTAATGTTCAAAGAAAGTGCCGGGGCTGGAAAGGCTTCATCACACCTATTCCCAACTGTACGACCGCCGGCCTGGCAATAACCTTGAAGCCAATCTACGAATCGTTCGGCTTGAACGCTGTCATAATGACCTCCATGCAGGCGCTGTCAGGAGCAGGGAGGAGCCCGGGAGTGATAGGCCTTGACATCCTGGATAACGTTATTCCCTTTGTTGCGGGCGAGGAAGAGAAGGTGCAGCGTGAGACGCAGAAGATTCTGGGCAATCTCGCAGGTAATTCAGTCAGTCCGGCTAAGTTCAACGTAAGCTGTACCTGCACCCGTGTCAATGTCAGGGAGGGCCATACGGAATCGGTCTTCGCCTCTACCCAGAAAGCTTGTGAAGTGAAAGACGTTGTCAGAGCAATGAGGGAGTACAGTGGCTCAGCCAACGAAGTTGATCTGCCTTCAGCGCCCAAGCATATGATAGTAGTCCACGAAGACCCCCTTAGACCTCAGCCGCGGCTCGACCGTGATGCTGAGGATGGCATGGCTACCGTGGTCGGCAGAATCAGGAAGGACAACGTCTTGAAGAACGGCATCAAGTACATTCTGGTATCCCACAACACCAAAATGGGGGCGGCCAAAGGCGCAGTTCTTGTCGCTGAGCTCCTTATCCGAGGCGGGTATATCTCCTAGCGTGCAGTCCTGTTGTTGAGCAAGCTCCCTGAAAAGTGGCAACCTTTGAAGGTGTCGGGCATTACATTGATGAACCAGGATTATGGACAGACGAAAACGCCCAAAATGATGAGAAGTCTGGGTTAAGCAGGATTAACATATCGGGACGCGGTAACAAATGAGGAGGAATCTACTTGTCGCTGTAGTGGTAGTAGTTGGCTTGATCATCTACGCAGTCCTGACGGCGATATTCTCTCCAATTCGTCTTGAATCTGACTTTCGTCAAGGCGCGGAAGGCTGGGAAGCTGGCTTCGGTGAATACAGTTCGGAGATGGAGGGCATGATGCTTGAGGCAGGGATAAGGCCGTTGCCGTCTGAACTTGGAGTCAATGGCACCGGCTATTACTTACAGGGGATGAACCATTCGGACGACCTTTTCATGTTTCTCAAGCGGCGATTGGGCATCGATGACGGTTTGGTGCCCGGTCAGGAGTACCGTGTTATGTTCACCATAGTCTTTGCTTCAAATGCTCCGAGTGGTGCCGTGGGCATCGGTGGTGCTCCCGGCGAATCTGTGTACCTTAAAGCCGGTGCCTCCGCGGTGGAGCCCGAGGTGTATCTTGATTCTGATACTGGGTATTACGTCATGAACGTTGACAAAGGATCAGGCAACAGCGGTAATGGGACAGCAGCATCGGTAATCGGGGACATCGCAAATGGTCTTTCTCCCGATGAGATTGATATGGAAAATCCGCCCTACGTCTCTCTAGAGCGCCACCACGAGCACCAGTACACTGTCAACGCCAGCCCGGATGGCGAACTCTGGTTGCTGATAGGCATAGACTCCGGGTTTGAGGGCCTGACCAGCTCCTACTATCAAAGCATAGCCGTTACCTTCAGCCCCGTGAACTAGCGATCCTTGCCATTGCGCCCACATAGGCTGCCTTCCGCACTATTCATGATAGGGGAGGTCTTCTCTGGTGCCAGCCCGTCCCTTGCTCGTAGGCGAAGGCTATCCGCAACAGTGTTTCCTCGCTGAAAGGTTTGCCTATGATTTGCATGCCGATGGGTAGTTTGTCAGCGAAGCCGGCAGGTATCGATACCGCTGGTATTCCAGCTATGTTGACAGGCAAAGTGCATATATCGCTCAGATACATCTGCATTGGGTCCTCTAACTTCTCGCCCAGCTTGAAAGGCACTATGGGCGAGGTCGGGGTGACCAGGGCATCGTACTTCTCGAAAACTTGGTCAAATTCCCGTTTTATGAGTGCACGCACCTTCTGGGCCTTAAGATAGTAAGCGTCGTAATAACCTGCCGACAAAGCGTAGGTGCCAAGCATTATGCGCCTTTTAACCTCGGTCCCGAAACCAAGTTGGCGTGTCCTCTCCGTTGTCTCGATTACATTGCTGGCATCTCGTTCAGAAAAACCGTATTTCACTCCGTCGTAGCGGGCCAGATTCGCTGACGCTTCGGACGGAGCAAGGATATAGTAAACAGCCAGAGCATACTTGGTATGAGGTAGAGAAACCTCCCAGTCTATTGCTGCACCGAGTTCCTGGAGTTTGGTTATAGCTACCTGCAAAGCCTCTCGTACCTCGTTCTGCATGCCCTCGACAAAGTATTCCCTGGGAATGCCTATTTTTAGGCCTCTAATATCCCGGGTTAATTGCCGGGCGTAGTCAGGGACAGGATAAGGCACTGAGGTTGAGTCTCTGGGGTCGTAACCGGCAATGGCATTCATTACTAGGGCACAGTCCGTGACATCCTTGGTTAGTGGCCCAATTTGGTCGAGAGAGCTGGCAAAAGCGACCAGACCGAACCGGCTCACCCGACCGTAGGTCGGCTTAAGTCCCACCACGCTGCAAAGTGCGGCTGGTTGACGGACGCTGCCTCCAGTGTCGGAGCCCAGAGCGTAGATAGTCTCATCAGCAGCTACAGCGGCTGCTGAGCCACCACTGCTACCTCCAGGGACGCGAGCCAAATCCCAGGGATTGTGGGTGGAGAAAAAAGCAGAGTGCTCCGTAGAGGAACCCATGGCAAATTCATCCATGTTCGCCTTCCCGACTATTACCGCCTTCTCTCCCTTCAGTTTCTCTATCACCGTAGCATCGTAGGGAGGAACGAAGTTTTCCAGTATCTTCGAGCTGCAGGTAGTCCTTATCCCTTTCGTGCATATGACGTCTTTTATCAAGGTTGGGATGCCGGTTAGGGGGGCAATTTCACGAGTAGTTCTGATGTAGTCATCGACTTTCTTTGCCTCTCGCAGAGCGATATCTTCAGCGATGGTGACACAGGCGCGAACCTTCCCTTCAACATGAGCGATACGCTGCAGTACAGATCGTGTCAGTTCTGTCGAGGAAATTCTCCTTTGTCCAAGAAGCTCGTGTGCTTCATGAATAGTCAGCTGGTGCAGTTCGTCCGCCAAGATACTAAAACCTTTCTTTGAGGCTGCGGCGCCTGATGACTTTGCGCCAGTCGCGATCAGCTTTGCCGTGTATTTCCCTAAGCCTGGGGATGTATTGTATGCCTAGGAATATCCCCACGCCTGCGGAGTAGAATACCAAAGACAAAGGCTCGTCGTAGTGGTCGACGTAGATAAACCCCGCAACAAACGGAAAAACGATAAGGAGTAGGCTATAACTAAAAGTGGGATTCCGGGTGATAAGCAAAGCTATGGCAAAAACAACAAAGAGAAATGGGACTGCCCAGGGCATCAGGAAAATGAGAATTCCGATGGCAGTAGCTGCTCCTTTACCGCCGCGGAACTTGAGAAAGACAGGAAAAATATGACCCATTATGGCAGCTGTAGCGGTAAGGCCTGTAAGGAAATCAAAAGGTGAGATCAAGTCTTTGCCTAACAACCACCGGACCAAAAGAATTGCGCCTATTCCTTTGCCCAGGTCGGCCAGGGTTACCAAGCTGGCCTCGGCCGGGCCGACTTGATAAAAGACATTCATAGCGCCCATGTTTCTGCTGCCGACATCTCGGATGTCCATCCCTTTTCCAAAACGACCGGCAAGATATGCTGCAGGAAAAGAGCCAAAGACGTAGCCAATTATGATGGCGATAACTATGCTCACTGGCGCATTCACTCTAGTATTGCCTGAACTTTAAAACAGTCTCCTTCTTGTTTTGGTGCATTTAGCAGGATCTCAGCTTGCGGATATGAGTCAGCCACATCGTCTTTCCTGATCACATTTTGAAATGGAATGGTGTGGGTTGCTGGGGGCACATCGGCTGTATCGACTTCCTCAAGTATTTCGAAGTTTTCCAGGATGTTGGATAGCTGGAGGCTGAACTTCTCCACCTCCTCTCCGCTCAACCCCAAGCGAGCAAGCCAAGCGATATGCGTTACTTGTTCGTAACTCAGTTTCATCTGAGCCTGACTATTACATTATAGCATTACGCTTCGTGATGTCACAGAGGTTGCTTATCATCAAGGGCAAGGATTATAATGGAGGGCTATGCAAATCCGAAATGTAGTCTTACTGTCCCATCAGGGTGCCGGAAAGACCTCACTTGCCGAATCTATGCTCTTCACTTCAGGTGCTGTTCAGCGTCTAGGTAGCGCTTCAGATGGCACAACTACTTCAGACTATGACCCGCTCGAAGTCGAACGTCATATGGGTATCAACCTGTCCTTGCTGCCAATTCAGTGGCAGGGGATAAAGCTGAATATCGTTGATACGCCGGGATACGCTGATTTCATTGGTGAGGCAAGATCAGGAGCGAGGGTGACCGAAGGAGCGATAATTGTAGTATGTGCCGCTTCGGGTGTAGAGGTGGGCACAGAGCAAATGTGGCTAGACACTCAAAAGGGAAATCTACCGCGGCTAGTATTTGTGAATAAGATGGATCGTGAAAACGCTGATTTCCTCTCCACCTTGAAAGGAATTCAGTCTAAGTTGTCACCAAGATGCTTGCCTGTCCAATTGCCCATAGGTTCGCAAAAGGACTTTCAAGGCATTATCGACTTGGTGACTATGAAAGCTTATCTTGGCGGAGACTCACAAGAAGCTGAAATACCCTCGTCACTCCGGGAACAAGCAGAAGCCAGTCGCGAGAAATTAGTAGAGGCTGCCGTGGAAGTTGACGATGAACTCGTCAACAAGTATCTGGAGGGCAAAGCCATAAACAACGAGGAGATTCTTGCTGCCATAAGAAAATCTGCCATCGCCGGCAGGTTGGTGCCCGTTTTCGCTGGCTCTGCTTTGAGGGGCGTTGGCGGTCGGCAAATCCTCGATGGCATTTGCTCCTACCTGCCTTCGCCGGAAGAAAATGGCACCATTGTGGCTAAGAATGCTTCCACCGGCAATCAAGAAGAGATCAAACCTGATTCTGAACCACCATTATCGGTGCTTGTTTTTAAAACTACCGCAGACCCCTATGTGGGGAAGCTCAGTCATTTTCGAGTTTATTCAGGCGTTCTCTCTGGTAATTCCCAGGTTTGGAATGCCAACAAGAATAGCATGGAACGGATTGGCCAACTCTTTACCATGCTGGGCAAGAATCAGCAAACGGTGCCACAGGTTACTGCCGGAGATATCGGAGCAGTGGCTAGGTTGAGTCTAACCACCACCGGGGATACTTTGGGTGCCCGTGAGCATCCTGTGACACTCCCAGGTATTGAATTCCCCAAGGCCAATTTCAGTATGGCAATCCAGCCTCAGGCTAAGACCGACTTGGATAAGATGAGCACAGTCTTGCCCAGGATTTGTGAGGAGGATCCCTCTCTCCAGACGCGGCGAGAGGCCGACACGAACGAGTTTATCATTTCCGGAGTTGGCGATAACCATCTGGAGATAACCCGGGAAAAAATACGTCGCAAATTCGGAGTGGAGGTGAAGCTAGACCTGCCCAAGATTCCTTACAAGGAAACTATTACTACATCAACCAAAGCAGAGTACAAACATAAGAAACAGACTGGAGGACACGGACAATACGGGCATGTCTTGCTGGAGTTGGAGCCGTTGCCTCGAGGTGGGGGATTTGAGTTTACTGAGAGGATTGTCGGGGGTGCAATACCCCAGAACTATATTCCCTCTGTGGAGAAGGGAGTCAATGAGGCCAAGCAGGAAGGAGTTCTGGCTGGGTATCCTGTAGTTGATTTGAGGGTGAGCCTTTATGATGGGAGCTTCCATCCGGTGGATTCTTCAGATATTGCTTTCAAGATTGCGGGAGCACAAGCCTTGAAAAAGGGGTTATCTCAAGGGCAGCCCGTATTGGTGGAGCCTATGATGAAGCTGACTATAACCGTGCCTGAATCCTATACCGGGGATATTACCAGTGACCTTAATACCAAGAGGGGGCGCGTGTTTGGAATGAATCCCGTTAATGGCATCAATATTATTGAAGCTCAGGCGCCTTACGCAGAGCTGCTTCGCTACGCCCTAAACTTAAGGTCACTCACGCAAGGGCGCGGCAGTTTTGTTATGGAGTTTGACCACTACGAAGAGGTGCCCGCCCATCTCAGTCAGAAAATCATCGGTGATGGTAAGAAGGCAGGCTGAGGCGACTGACTGTGTCCGGAAGCTAGCTTAGTGAGATCGACTATGTCGGCCGAAATCGACAACTGCAAATCTACACGTTGATGTAGTTATGGAGCTTCTACCACTCTGACATTTCGACTAATCTGTTTGAATATCCTGAGTGAGCTATGTCATAATATGGGAATGCAGGGATCTGACCCCGACGCCATTGCCGGGGGTGCTCGAGAATATCAAGTCATGAGAGGAACAACGGGTGTCTCATATGGATCAGCGTAAAGTACAGGATATCGCCAAGAGAATTACTGACAACGTAGAGAAAGTCATCATCGGCAAAAGCTGGGCAGTGGAGTTGGCCGTTACAGCGCTTCTGAGCCAAGGGCACATCCTCATAAAGGACACACCAGGGGTGGGCAAGACCATGTTGGCCAAAAGCCTGGCGCAGTCGATAGATTGCGTTTTTAGGCGAATACAGCTCACACCAGATATGCTTCCCAGCGACATCACCGGGGTGTCTGTTTTCAATCAGCAGACCGGTGAGTTCGTGTTCCGCCCGGGTCCTATCTTGGGGCAAATCGTGCTGGCAGACGAGATCAACCGAGCTACTCCCAAGACCCAGTCGGCTCTTCTAGAAGCACTAGCGGAGCGACAGGTGACAGTTGACGGCATAACACATGACATCGCTCGTCCCTTCATGCTAATTGCTACCGAGAATCCCATCGAACACGAAGGCGTCTTTCCTCTGCCAGAGGCGCAGTTGGACCGGTTTATGATGCGAATACAGCTGGGCTACCCCTCCTTCGATGACGAGATGCGCGTTATAGATAATCAGCGGCTGCAACATCCAATTGAGACCCTTGGTGTTGTCGTCAGTGCAGATGAGGTGAGAGAAGCGCAGGAAGTTGTCAAGGGAATCTTCGTACACGAACAAGTTCAGCGCTACATGGTTGCGCTTGTTTATGCCACACGAAAACACGATGACGTCATCCTGGGTGCCTCACCTCGGGCGTCCCTGGATCTGTTCCGATCTTCTCAGGCGCTGGCACTGCTGAGAAGGCGGGACTATGTCATACCGGACGATGTGAAGGAACTGGCAGCGGCAGTGATGGGGCATCGCGTGATTGTGGCTCCTGCAGTCCGTATGAAGGGTATGGATGGGCGGCAGATTGTTGAAGACATGGTAGAGCAGGCAGCGGTTCCCGGTGCTCGAGCTAGCGGTTGGGTGGCCCACGGTTGAGACCAAGACAACATGGGTAGCATAGCATTGTACCGATGTCTCTCTAGGCCAAAGATTTTCAACAATAGAAGACGAGGTGTCTAGATGCGATTGCCAACTAGAGAAGTATAGTAGCTAACGGTGTATCCTTTTGAG
>CAYFSE010000025.1:0-4847 GCA_964345725.1 uncultured Dehalococcoidales bacterium | reverse complement strand
TTGGGCTCGGTAGGTAGCGAAGTCTGCCATGACTAGTGTGACATGCTCGCGTTCGTTCTTGGGGGGATGTTCGATAACCTCGCGCCGTTCCAGGACCAGGGAGTTGGTGGGGCATTTGTGGGCGCAGACGCCGCAGCCAATACAAAAGTCGGTATTGGCGACTGACACCTTGCCGCTCTTGTTTTTGAGCTCATTCTTACCGTTCCTGTTCTCCGTTGTCACTACGGTGATTCTGCCCTTGGCCTTGGGCAACTCTTCCAGCAGCAGCGCTTCCATGGGGCAGCGTTTCACACAGAGCCCACAGCCAATACAAGTCTCGTCGTTAGTGCGTACCCGGTAGTTGGACGTGTTCATGCCCTCGGCATGCTTCAGTTTGTGGAATGCCTCCAGGAATATGCAGCAGCACTTGCAGCAGTTGCAGATGGTATCTGGCCCTTCTTCCCAGTTGGACACGGCGTGCACCAATCCAGCCTCGGCACACTGGCGCAGAATCTCTTCGGCTTCCTGGCGAGTGATTTCGCGCCCCATGCCGTTTTCGACAATATAGCGTCCGAGCCGATCGAAATGGAGGCAAACCTCGGTGGGATACTTACAATCGGGAAAATCGGGATCAAGGTTCTTTCGGTGCTTGCACGGGCATACGGAGACGGTGAAATAGTCTATGGAGTCGAGCACCTTGGTTATCTCTTCATACGGGAGAATCTGCCGGTCGTCATCTATCGTCTCCTCAATTGGCAGCGCCCGCAGGCCCTTGACGTGCGTGTAGTCGTATTGGTCAAACATACCGTGGTAGTAGTACTGGTTAATGAGTGGTGATATTGTCTTGGTGACATCGTCGGTACGCCCGTGCCATCCCGCAGTGCGCAAGATAAAAAACCCGTCGTTCAGACGGTAGCGGACGGTGTTACCTCTGACGAACCGATAAACGAGACCCTTTTTGGCTAAGACATCCAGTTGCTTCCCCAACTCAGTCCCGTCCATCTGCTTCATCTCGGCCACCTCCTCGAGACTCTTCCCCGAAAACGGCATACCGGTGAGCAGGGATGCCTCTTGAGGGGTGTAGCGCGCCATCATCAGGGGCATCAATTCGTCCGCCTCAGGCAGATCCCACCAGCCTTGTCTTAGCCAGTCAATAAAGCCCTGGTAGACTTCTTGCTCAGACATTGTAGTCTCCTCCTTTCTTCTATTGTTCGGCTGTATCAATGCCAACTGCCATCTTTCAGACTCATCTTCCTAGACCTCCTTGTCCGACATTTCCCATTTCAATTCACAATGAGGTATCAAGACCCTGTTCACTCCTGTAAGCAATAATACGCACCCTATTATCGTGGAGAGTTGTCGGCAGTATTCAGGTGAGTCTACCATGGCTATTGATGCAGAGACAATAGCGGTCGCGGCAGCTAAGGTATCAATCCCGTGTTCTCGGAGAAAAGCTTCGGAATGATCCCTCAAAGTCTATCTATCAGGTCCAGGCAGACGAGGCTCTAGACAGAGTCTCGCAATATCCTCATATGCAAGAACTGCACCTAAGTCTCAGGCTCGCATATTGCTGCCCAACAATACTGACTATTGTGACTACGCCACATTAGACACGCACGCTGAACGGTAGAAGTTCTATGTTATTGTGCGAACACAATCCCGATTTCGGTGCTGCACAAAGTAGCGTTAAGTTATGTTCCTACAGCATACCTGCGGGCAATCTGAAGCTAAAAGGGATAGGTGATACGCTGCTTACGCTATCTTCAGGACGCTACCCAACAACATAGCGTTTTGTTACCTGACTGAACAATAGCCTGGTTTGGTCAATCAGCTGACCATGGTCCAGTTGTTGCACAAGCACTGAGAATGTGCAGATTGCTAAGGTCAGCAAAACGGGTCAGTCAATCAAAATCCTGGCTGTTTCTCGCGGACTTCATAAGCGAAATCGATGCCGGTGATGGCGGTAAGTGAAAATAAGCCTCGAGATTATTACTAGATGAGTCAGCGTAGAGATAACAATAAGCGAGAAGTAGCCTTGACTAATAATGGCTCCTATCATTACTATAAGTAGTCTGATGTCTCGTGAGGCTAGGGATAATACGCCCCGGTCGAAATGGTGTCGCAACTCTCCACTAGCACGTGCCCGGCTGTAGCTTACTCCGATGGTACCGCTAATAGCAAGAAAGCCAGCCAACCAGAAATGTGGGTATACCTCATTACAACCTGACCATATTGTTAGCCCCAGCATTACAAGTACATCAGCGTAGCGGTCAATAATAGAGTCCAGAAAGCCACCAAAGTCAGATGACATACCCTTGAGGCGCGCTAGGCTACCATCAACGCCATCAATTATCGAAGAAAACTGGGCAAGTAAACCGGCAGCGATATTGAAGTCGTATATGAAGCTGAGAAAGGAGATGACAGCCAGGCCAAAAGCGGCCCAGCTAATCTGATTTGGGGTTGTTCTAGTCCGGGCGAGAAGTTTGGCTATGGGGTCGGATATCCTACGATTTATGTATCGAGAGACATATCCATCATAGGCGGAGGACATTTAATGCCCCTTGTGATTGTGCTAGTTTCAGATCTTCTGCGGTATCAATATCCATCCATGAACAACCGCTCACGTCGCAGGTACTAAAACGGTGTCCCCGTGCCACCATAAGGCGCACGACATCCGACATCTCGATGCTACTACCGTGAAATCGGCGAAGCTCTTCAACGACGTTGAAGAATCGCTCCGTGAGAAGAAAAACACCGGTATCCAGCGCCTCCCATTTCTTTAGCTTCTTACCAATATCCCGAATGCAGCCGTCTTTGTACAAGGCCACCTTGGTGGCTTCTCCGATGTCGTGATATAATGCCGGCCGGTAATCGATACAAAGAGTATCAGTTATTGTTTTGGTACTTAGGAGACGCCAGAAGATTTCGGTTTGAACTATGTGGTCTCCCATGCATAAGATCACTGGTTCTCCCTCAGTCCATGACTTAGCGTTCCAAGCAGAGATGGCATTGCCCCCGACATATTGCGGGTTCTCCAGGTAACGTAGATTTACACCATACTGGCTACCGTCTCCCAGGTTACGCATTATGTCGTTTGACAAGTATCCCACCACGATTGCTATATTCCTTATGCCGACCGCATCCAATGCCCGTATCGGAGAAAGTATCAAGGGCTCTTCTTTGTGGATTGGCAATAACACCTTGGGCAGATTCCTCGTCAGTTCACGCATGCGGTTGCTATCACCAGCAGCCAGGATAACCGCCCGATCAATCCTTCTGTTAATCACTGCCAAATCAATCCTCTAATACGTTGAAAAATCAAGGAAAAAGGCACCAAATCTAACCATAGGATAGTTGAGCACTGGCAACTCTGTCAAACTAAAATTACTCATGCGATAGTTCTCCTAGCAATTAAAGCTGCGCAAAGCTACGCTTATTACTACCTTGTTTGAATATGTGACGAAATCGCATAACGGGACATTACGGTGGAGAGTTATCAAACAAAATAGCGCCAGGTTGTGTTTCTACGCCACACCTGCGGGCAATCTGAAGGTAAAGAGGATAGGTGACACGCTGTTTACGCTATCCTCAGGACGCTGCCCAACAACATAGCGAATGGTGCCCCAACAATGCTGACTCTTGTGCAGTTCTGCTCTAGGGCAGCTACTCTCCTGCAGTCAGATGGCGTATTGCATGGACTGCCAAGAGCCACTCGTACGGCACCAGTGGCTTCCAGTGTGTAGTCAAGAACAGACACTCTGGCCGTAGAACTGCGCCACATCCTAGCTGTGGGGAGACCTAGGATTGCCTGGATTCACAGAGCAAATCCTGCTGCTCTAGACCCCAGATAGAGAGGTTCTGAGGTTAACGTCGTTTATGCTTTAAGCGGCGCCCAGTATTTGAGCAGCCTTGTCAACGTTGCCTGGCTTGACCCAAAGTATGGCTCCGTAACGCTTTCGTCCGGCAACAACAGCATTCATGGCTACAACGTTCAGCCCGGCCTTTCCCAGCTTGCTGACTATGTTGGCAACAGCACCCACCCGGTCGTCACCCTGGATCAGGAAGGCGGTTTTGGGGCCTGTGAGCTTTATGCCGGCTTTGCGCGCTGCCGCACGAAGGGCCCGTGCATTGGAAGGTACAAAGTCGAGTTGAGCACGCCGCGCGCTCATGGGGAAACCATTGAAAGCAATCAGATTGACACCCTCTGCCTTAAGTGCTCTCAGAACCTTGGCGCCTCCTCCGGACCGATCAGGAACCTCTGTGTAGTAATACTCAACGCGCCGAACAACTTCCGCCATTGTGTACACCTCCTTTCAAAGTATTCGCGATTTGGGGCGCCGCCTCGAGAATGTTGTTAACTAGACCGAGGCTTGTCTCTATGCCCGGTTATCCTTTCTCCACTGCGATTATATCATATTGGCTGAAATCGGACCCACCATCTTTGGCTGTGAGATTCACGGTAGGCGCCGCTAACGAACCGTTGAGGGTACTGCTAGGATATGATGGCTGGTTGTAGATGACAATTCTCGGTCTTGTGCAATGAGCCCAGATTGCACGATTCAGCGGCTTGCTGGATATGGCTCTGACTGAATGATTGCTTGGCTCCATGCTCATTTATCGAAGATGGACAGAGAACTGGCCTAGTTGTTGTTGAGATATGGCAGGTTGGTTACTCGCCATGTGCCTAGTAGTAATCGCCGAGGAGATGAATATTGCCCAATCTTACATTCCTCAATCCCTGTGCCTTTGCTTCTGCCAGACATCCTTGAGCATGCTGCCTGGATGTAGGCGGCAAATCGTTCATCATGAATTGGGGGTGAAAGGCGAGAAGGGCATAAGGGATATCCGGGCTGAGGGAGCAAATAAAG
>CAYFSE010000024.1:0-5431 GCA_964345725.1 uncultured Dehalococcoidales bacterium | reverse complement strand
TCAGTATAAAAAGATGCCCATCCTACCAATTCACCATGTTCATTCAGTACGGCTTTAGTAATACTCTGCCAGTTCTTAGTGTCCATAAATATCCTGAGGTCATCTTCATCTGCTGCCATGTCATAAAACGAATAGGCACCATCATAGTGCCAATTGGCAACGACATCATTAGCATACCTCTCGTTCATAGGGGCAAGAATGAACTTCATTTTGTACTCCGACGGGCCGTATCCGGAAAGATAATACGGCAAACAAATACATAAGTGGCAGCGACTGGATTCGAACCAGTGACCAAAGGCTTATGAGTCCTCTGCTCTGCCGACTGAGCTACGCTGCCCGGAAAAAACAGTCTAGCACTGGCTAGGGGAGACGGTCAAATTGGAGGGCGCTTTTTGCTGACAATGATAAGTAGAATTTGAATGATTGTAATATAGCGAGGCCATGTCGGGTTCTACAGGACCCCTTACGGACGCACTCCGGCATGGTAATAGAAGTAAATGAGCTTGATTGCAGCCAGGGATACGTCTTCAGAGTGCTGAAAGCATCCGGATTAGAGCTTGAAGATGTCTTGAGATGTTGAGCTTGGTATATGGCCCACCTCTCTTTGTAGGCTCAAAGGGTTGAACTTATCCGACGCATCATAGTTGTTTCCCTTTTTCGGGACTCGATTAATTCGATGAATCCCTCTTTTTTGGGACTGAAAGAATTGAAAATACCGAACATTCCAGCTGTGACCTCCTTTTTTGGAGACTGGGGAACTCGATAAACCCATCAAACTGGCCTGTAGCAACACTTGTGGTGCATCGAGGCTGTTGACGGCGCGCATACTATATGATATATTAGAACAAGATGGATGCTGATGTTCTCATCGGCAATTGCGATGATATTAATAGGATGTGATATTATGCGACTTTGTCCTTATTGTAATACCGCAGTAAGTGAAGACCATCAGTTTTGTCCTGAGTGCGGGCGTCCGCTAGCAACAGGAGAAGTCGGTGTAGGAGGACCCGTTGAAGGAAAGAGTAAGAAAAAGCTAGTAGGAATCATCGTAGCGTGTATTGTAGCTGTCATTGTAATAGTAGTCATAGCTACACGCCCACCAACACCTGCGCCTACACCTACACAATTCAACACCTATTCAAAGTATGGGTTCTCCTTCGAATATCCCAATACTTTCTCCGTTACGGAAATGGGGATACTCGAAAGTCAGGCCAATGACACCTCCGGCCTGGTTATGGCGGGGGTAGAAAATGGAGAACTTGAGTATTTTCAGGTAGTTTGGGTGAAAGCGATGCCGGACGTTATGGAACTTGGGCCAGGCGGGTTAGCGGGTAGCTTAAAGGCTAGTCTAGAAGACGGATTTGCAGGAATGGAAACCAGTGAAGGAATTACGAGTGTCGAGGAGGGTGAGCTTGTAGAAACGACTAAGGCAGGGCACCTAATGTTTTGCCAGTACTATTCTGTTACCTCGACTGAAGGGCCCAGAGCGTATGGAATCGTAAGTTGTTTCTATTGTGATGAGAGTCTAAAACTTTTTGGGTTGATGACCATGAACGATACCATCAGTGCTAACGAGGATGTTCTTGAGGATTTCCAGAATTACTTAGACTCGTTCGTATGCCACTGACAATTCAAAAGCCGGTTGCTCTTGGTGCTTCACTAACGATGGTAACGGAGTAGAGGGTTCACATGTTTCATTTGAACAAGTAGAAGAATGGTTACGTGGATATGTTGTAACGTCAGGAGCTTAGTTCCACTTAATGCGTCAGGACGACTTCAGCGACGTGAGCACTCGCTGACGATGTAGGCGCTTGGAAGATAGCGGCGTATAACATATGACTAGGAACTATGCTGTGCCTGATGAGTGGCGTAGCCAGCGGATTTGGGAGAGGGGAATATAGGAGCTCACTAGCGAGTATTGTTGTTTTGGAGGTAGAAGATGAAGTACTGTCCCTACTGCGGTACAAAGCTACAAGCGAACATGAAATCTTGCCCTAGTTGTGGGCGTCAACTGGCGACAGCGGAACCGCCCAAAGAATTTGGAGGGGGATTCGTGTCAGGAAGGCTAGCATCGGAAGAGGAAACGGCCATAGACCAACTTGCCCAATATGTCACTCAGAATCTTGTGGAAGGCAAGGACAAAAGGGGAATTACCAAAGAACTTGTGAAGCTAGGCTGGCCCAAAGAAACGGCAGCCCAGTTTATAGATAGCCACGAGGAAGAGCTCAAGAGGCGTGCCGAGGAATACAAAAGGACGCCCGAGGGGCGGCAAGCTATGGCAGCGCAGTATAAACGCCATATGCTATATGGAATTTTGTGGGCCGCTGGTGGCACGGCAGTCACCATTGCTACTTATGAGGCCGCCAGTGAAGGCGGCTGGTTCATAGTTGCTTGGGGAGCAATCATCTTCGGCATCATTGATTTCTTCAGGGGCCTTTTTGGATGGCTCAAATATAGAGACTGACCATCGCCAATTTGGGCTGGTTTTATTATAGATGAAGTACTGTTCTAATTGTGGAAGGGCAGGAGTCGAAGGAATGAAATTCTGCCCACAGTGTGGGCAAAGGCTTACCGGCTCTAGTTTTGAGGAAAAGAAGGGGTATGTGGCGAAGCCTGAAACACCTCTTAACCAAAGGAATATTGGAGACATTCTGGGCGATACCTTTCGAATCTATGGGAGACATTTCTGGAAGCTATTGGCTATCACGGCTATTGTGCTGGGGGTCCTGGGAGTCATTGCAGCGATTGCCGGCTTTGGTTTGCTGTCTCTGCTTATGACTGGGTGGTCAATTGCTGCCTTGACTGGATGGCTGATCGCAGGACCGATAATTCTGGTGCTGGCCAATATTGTAGGTGGTATCCTTATGGGAGGGGCTCTGATTCACGCTGTATCGGAGCAGTATCTTCGGCAGAGGATCAGTATTCGTCAAGCTTACAGTTTTGCGTGGAGAAGATTAGGGGCTATGATAGGAGCAGGTGTATTAGGCTTTTTGGCCATCGGTGGCATAGTTGCCGTCTCTGCATTTGTGGCCACCTTCTCCTGGGTCGGCTGGATTCTTGTAGTCGTTGGCACTGGTGCAAGTATTTACCTTATCATCCGCTGGATTTTTATCTTCCCAGCAGCATTACTGGAAGGTCTTGGCCCGATAGCCGCCCTCTCACGGAGCTACGGTCTAGTCAAGAATAGTTGGTGGCGGGTTCTGGGCATTACATTAGTAGTGGCTCTAATTTCGGGAGCGATTAGCGCAATTTTGGGAATAATACCAGTGGTAGGTTCAATAATCGGGAGTATTCTAGTAGCACCCATTTATCTAATTGCCAACACGCTGCTTTACTACGACTTGCGTGTGAGGAAAGAGAAATATAATCTTGAGGCACTAGCATCGGAACTACACATCAAAATCGATAGCGACGTTACTTGAGACAATAAGAAGGAGAACAGTGAGGATGAAGAAGGGGCAGTTGTTTTTGCCCTGAATGCCAAGCTTTCAGCTCTGATTGCTCAAAACGGAAACCAGTAGCGGCTGGATTTGAAGCAGCGACTGAGAGCTTTGTAAGCCTTTGGCTCATCTAGCTGTGTCTTCATCGTGTTGATGGTGTTGCCTGTCCTAAAGCAAACCCTCAAGCTATCCTTAAAATCCAAATTGGTCAGAGACAGACATCTGAATATCAAGAAGGGGTATGTCCTTTGGATTGGGCGATGGAGTCTCTAGCTGCGGCTTTTCACACTTAATCTGCAACTTCTCCTTATGATCGCTTGAAAGAGAAAGCCCTTGACAACCCAAATCAATAGCATTACTCTGAGATTAACGCTAAAAGGGAGGGATTAATATGACTACGTATATACTGTTTGGCAAGATGTCTGTCAACGCGGTAAAAGATGTAAGCTCTGTAAGAACAATAAAGGCTGTCACTATCGTTGAGAAGTATGGTGGACGGATCCAAGCTATATACGCCTTACTTGGTGGGGCAGACGTGGTAGCCATTATAGACTTCCCGGGCATGAATGAAGCAATGAAGGCTTCTATTGAACTCACCAAACTTCTCGGTATCGCATTCTCAACTTCTGCAGCAATGACTATTGACGAGTTTGACAAGCTGGCGGAAACGTAATCAAGGACACTTAAGGTATCCTCAGACTTCACTGACTTAGGAACTGGCGTAATTACGATGCATGCTGTGGCTGATGGATAGAACAATATCTCACTTGCGGTGGTCCATTCTCAGACATTGCACCCTTCCTCCTTCTCATTTGCCAGGGGAGACGATAATCGGAGATAGGGAGCAGGTCAGTAGTTTCGTGGTAAAGGCTTTTACAGTAGAATAAGAGATAAAACGTGCTGGACAAGGAGATTATGATGAGTGTACATCTGATAGAAACTTGGATTATTAAACCTGAACATGAAGAAAGCCATGAAATGCTCTGGAGACAATTTGTGGATTATATGAACCAGAACCGGGAACTGTTTAAAGGCATTATGTCCATGAAGATGTATAAGACACTTCCAGGAGAAGGCTCGGCTACGCATGCTCAAACGGTAGAATTCAGTAGTGTGGAAGACAAGTTGGCTCTAGAAAATAGAGTGGCGAAAGATAAGACCTGCTCGGAATTTAGGCTAAATTTAGCTCAATTCAAGGATCCAAAAACGACAAGCGAAATTCTCTGCGAATCTTTTCTCGAATATAAATAGTTTTACCTACAAAGAAAGGCAGCGGCTGGACTTGCACCAGCGACCACAGCCTCAAGCTATCCTCAAAATCCAAATCGGTCAGAGACAGATATCTGAATATCACCTAGGGGTTTCCCTTTGGATTGGGCGATGGACTGGCTCCCGCTTTCTGCCTCTGTGAAGGTGTTTTGTCGTAAAGTCAGAGGTCCCGGCTCAGCTAACCGGGACCGCAAACAAAAGAAGGTACGACAAACGTTTTGGCCTAGTTTATTATCATTAGTTCTCCTACACTTGCATGCTGTCCATCCTGCCGTATATGTTCAAGCAGATACAATCGCGGAAACGCTCATCTGATATACCCATTAGTCTGTCTCCGACCATAAAGCCTGGCTCCAATTTAATATGGCGACAACCGGGTCAATGAAGCCCACCCTCACCGCTGTTCTTAGAAAGTCATGTTGCCAGATAACTCCGGCTATGTGAGGACTGACTTCGTAGTAGAGAGATACGAATTCAGCACCCAAACAGCTGGGCAGCAAGACCACGTCCCTGAACTCTCTGAGGAGGTTTATCTCCTCAGCCGTATCAGTGCCGTAGGCTGCCGTGGCGATGAAACACGGGAGTGGGAACGGGAACGGGGACCCATCCGGAAGTGCAGAAATAGTCAGGTCGAAGTTGTCATCTATTTCTCCGGACACCCAGGTGGCCGTCTGGCTTGCCTGGACGCCGGCGACTGTGAAACTGACTATCTTGCCCTCATC
>CAYFSE010000023.1:0-6224 GCA_964345725.1 uncultured Dehalococcoidales bacterium | reverse complement strand
GGGCGCGACTACTCTTTTTCGGCAGACAGCTATCCGAGGAGCGAAGCCTGTGAACATCAATGCATGACTCGTCTGCTAACAAACAGTCCCTACTTGATAAGAAGTGAGGCATGCTGAGATGCTAAGCCCGTCTGTGGCTTTGCTGGCATCGATCGCCGCGATTCTAATTCTGATCAGGCTGAAGGTCCGTCCAGGCCTGGCTATCTTCGTAGGAAGTCTTACCATTTCATTCCTCCTCCTGCCCCCACGCACCCTGCCCGAGCATATGTTTCACACCCTGGTAGACCGCCAGACTCTGACACTGCTCGTAGTCGTTGCCAGTGCCCTGACCTTGAGTCGTCTGATGCAGGTAAAGGGCTTGCTCACGAGCCTCGCGGCCACCATGGAGAGACTTAGCCCCAGGCTCGCTATGCACCTTGTTCCTGCTACGATAGGACTGGTTCCCATGCCCGCTGGAGCTCTAGTTTCGGCCACCGCCCTAACGGACCTCGCGGACAGAGCAGGCCTGACGCCGGAACGAGTCACATTCATAAACTACTGGTTCAGACACATATGGGAGACTTCCCTGCCAGTGTATCCAGCGATCATAGCGACCAGTGTAATACTGTCTGTCCAGCTTTCTTCCGTAACACTGACGCTTTTGCCTATGACGGCTTTGGTCATCGCACTGGGAACTGTCTTTAGCTACCGGATGCTTAAGCCGAACAAGAGATACGAAACAGGAGAGACAACGTCAAAGAAAAGTATAGTCCCTAACCTTTTGAGAACTTCTTGGCCGATCCTCTTAATCGCGGGGCTAGTCCTGGCGGGGCTGGATGCGGTGATAGCTTTTCCTCTGGCACTAGCCCTGTTGGCTTGTCAACAGAGAGCTAAATGGCCGGAGTTGAAAATTGCACTGAAATATGGGGCAGATCCCCATATCCTGTTCCTGCTATATGCCGTAATGCTCTACAAAGCAACGATAGAAGGTGCGGGGGCTGCCTACAACCTCTTTTCAGACATGCAATACATAGGAATGCCTATTCCAATCCTTCTGGCGTTCCTGCCCTTCCTGATAGGCTTTGCCACAGGCATTGGCATGGGATTCGTCGGCATTAGCCTTCCGTTGTTGGTTCCCTTCATAACCCTTGGCCCACAAGTCAATAGCTACGCTCTCATGCTGGCCTATATAAGTGGATATGTGGGGGTTCTACTCTCCCCTCTCCATCTTTGCCTCATACTATCGACCGAGTACTTCAAAGCTAGCTTTGCCAAAGTATACAGGCTTATACTGCCTCCGCTGTTGGCGATAGAGGCGGTCGTAGTATTCATCTACTACATAGCGGCCTAGTATTCTCCGGCCCGTTGCTGCTCTCAGACTGGCGGCTGATATTCTTGGATCAGTGACATGGCAAAGCCCAACTGGTCGCCGCAGATAGGTATCTACGAGCCAGATGAGAAGTCACCCCGGTGTAAAAGCATTATACTAATTCTCTTCTTTCGTGGGAGAGGGGTTCCAGCCTGTAATGACTAGACCGTTAGTTTCTTACCTGTAGATTTTCACAAATGACTCTAACTGTTCTTAGACTTTGTCCTTGGGTCCTCCAGGGCATTCCTCAACCTCCTGTCCGAAGTGTTGGCAGAGGCGAGGCGCATGACACTACTTGTAGCGAGTGGGCATGATTTGGGTATCCCATGGTGTTTTGGCTACTATCCTAGATTGGGTAGATATGTTTGCAGAGTAGAGCTGGCCAGAGAAGCTACTTTCGCCCCAGAACTGCGCCAATAAAGTCTCTCTTTCCGTGGACAAAATCGGTCACCGACATCGCGCGTTTTCCTTCTAACTGAACCTGGCAAATCCCCAAAACACCGTGATTTGTTATCACCCCTACACCAGGCTGTTCTGCCACCGCAATTACTTTCCCTACCTGTCCGTTCCCCTCGCCCCGGAGAGGAATTGCTTCATGGATCTTGAGTCGTTTCCCTTGACACCACGTATGGCAGCTCGGCCACGGGTTGTACGCCCTCACCATCCGCCAGACTTCCAGCGCAGAAGAGTGCCAATCAATCTCGCCATCTTTACTGGTTATCAACCTAGTGTAGGTAGCTTGAGACTCTTCCTGAGCTCGTGGCTTAAGTTCGCCCTCAAGCCATCTGGGCAGGATCTGTAGCAGAAGCCTGGCTCCCACATCGGCCAGCTTAGCGCCGAGTGAGCCGGCAGTATCCATAAAGGAAATCCCCACCTTTAGCTGCGCTAGAATCGGCCCGGTATCCAGTTTAGCGTCCGTTAACATTATGGTAACACCGGTAAGTTCGTCCCCACAGAGAATGGCACTAGCAACTGGAGACGGACCTCGATGCCGAGGCAGCAATGAAGCATGAACGTTGAGACAGCCAAATTTGGGCAGGAAAAGCACCTCCTCAGGAAGAATAGAACCGAAGGCTGCCAGAACTATGAGCTCGGGCTGAAGACTAGCTAGCTGCTTCACCGTCTCCCTTGATCCGAAAGTCTCGGGTTGAATAACTGGTAAGCCTCGCTCCAGCGCGAGCCTTTTCACCAGGGGAAGCACGAGCGGGCGCCCCCTGCCGGCCGCTTTGTCGGGCTGAGTATACACACCCACGATCTGGTAGGAACTCTGGAGCAAACCCTGCAATATCGTGACGGCAAACTGCGGTGTGCCCATAAAAACGATGCGGACTGTCATAGTTGAACCATTTTTTATTAATTTTCTAATTATGTCAAACATTGCCTAGCGAAGGTCTGACAAAACCTGATATCCTGTAACTTGGAACTATCAACAATCAGTGAGTTCCTAAACCTTAACCGCTCTTCAATAGTTCTTTCAGCTATCATTGTGGCTGAGCGTTGTTGGGAATGGGGATAGATTGGAATCAGCAAAAGAGATTTGGCAGAGTGCTCTCGGCAAGCTGCAGATTCAGGTTAGCAAGGCGAATTACACAACCTGGCTTAGCGATAGCCAGGGGCTGAGTTGGCACGATAAGGTGTTTGTCGTCGGCGTGCCTAATGTTTTTGTCGCCGAATGGCTATCCAAACGCCTCTATCCCGTCGTAAGGAAGACCCTAGTTGATATTACTGGCAAGGATGTAGATGTCCGGTTTGAAATCCGCAATCGCGAACAGCTGGCGACTGGCCCTTTAATTGCCCAAACCGATGGTGGGACAAGCAGCAAAGCCACGCAGTATAGGTTCAATCCAAAGTATACCTTTGATAACTTTGTTGTGAGCGATTCCAATCGTTTGGCTTATGCTGCCGCTATGGAGGTTGCCGAAAATCCGGGAAGTAGTTACAACCCCCTTTTCATTCACGGCACCACTGGGCAAGGTAAGACTCATCTACTGCATGCGATCGGTCATTTAACGATAAACAACGGGCTTCAAGCAGCCTACATTACCGCGGAACAATTCGCCAATGACTTCGTATTAGCCGTGAGAGAGAAACAAGTTGACAAGTTCCGCAGCAAATTTAGAAGTATCCATATCTTTCTGTTCGACGATGTCCACTTTCTGCTCGACAAGAAACAAACATTGCAGTGTTTCTTCCACACCTTCAATGAGCTATACAGCAATAACCGGCAGATTGTCATCACCGGGGACTGTGCTCCCCAAAATCTGCATCCGCTTAGCAACAAGCTAAAGTCACGGCTTGAAGGCGGTCTTGTCGTGGACTTACAACCACCTGACTTTGAAACGCGCCTGAACATCTTGCGCACTAAAGCTGAGAAACTGATGGCTTCGGAACTTGAAGGAGTGCTGCATATTGTCGCAGAGAGAGTATGCGAGAATGTCCGTCAGCTTGAAGGGGCTCTGGTATATCTAACCGCACAGGCTAGATTAAGTGGAGCCGAGATCACTCCAGCGACAGTCAACAAGTTATTAACAAGCATGACCTCAAAACAAGACATAAAGCAGCTACTACGGACGGTAGCTGATTACTTCAGCATTCCAGCGGAAGAACTGATCAACAAGAAGAGAGACAAGAAGACCACTCTGGCACGACACGTAGCCATCTATCTTTTGCGTGAAGGGTATGCCTGCTCTCTGTCCGAAATCGGTAAGGAATTAGGCGGTAGAAACCATGCCACCATTCTCCACGGCTACGACAAAATAGCCAACGAATTGGGCAATAATCCCCACCTTGCTAGCCAAATCGCGGAGATTAAGGAGAGCCTCGGTTCGCAGCGAGGTTATAGCAAGGCATACTAGACTGTTTAGAATTATTAATAACTTGTGCAGAAATTGTTCCTTATTATCTCATCTTTGCGCACCTAGTCCCTGTATCCCCAGTCGCCCACTCTCTATAGAAGGATATCGCTTATAATTATTAATAAATGTTTACTAATATAGCTAGCTATGTGATAAGCTAGGAAACCATGCTCTATAAAAAGGCGATTATGGTTGTGGGTGGGTGTGGTGGGGATGGATGCATCAGCTTTCGTAGGGAGAAGTATGTGCCTTTCGGTGGGCCGGATGGTGGGGATGGGGGGCACGGCGGAAACGTCGCTATCGCATGTGACCCTAACCTGGTTGACTTGAGGTCGCTTGGGCGGAGAAAAGAGCTTGCAGCTGAGAATGGTCATCCGGGCGAGAGTTCGCGCAGGCGGGGCAGGAAAGGGGAGGATTTAGTTATTTCAGTGCCTGTGGGTACAATGGTGTTCACTCGAGATGTATCAGGGCAGGAGACGCTCTTGGCGGACCTAAGGGCTCCGAGACAGAAAATTATGGCGGCGAAAGGGGGTCGAGGAGGGTTGGGGAATGCTCGTTTTGCTACAGCGGTGAATCAAGCTCCTGAGATCGCCGGCAAGGGTGAATCAGGAGACAAACGGCAGATTATCCTCGAGGTGAAGCTCATCACAGATATCTGCATTGTTGGGCTGCCCAACTCGGGGAAATCCACTCTACTATCTGCCATATCGAGAGCCAAACCTGAAATTGCCGGTTACCCCTTTACCACCCGCCAGCCGGTTTTGGGATTTATGCCGGGCGGTAGAAGAGACTTCATTGTTGCCGAAATTCCTGGCCTTGTTGAAGGTGCTCATCTGGGCAAAGGATTGGGGAACGATTTTCTGCGCCATGTGGAGAGGACTAAGCTGCTGGTTTACCTACTGGATGGCAGTTTGCCCAACGTTATTGATGACCTCGGCACGTTGGACAACGAGATAGCCCTGTACAAAGACTTATCGCACAAAGCGAAAATCGTGGCAGTAAATAAGGTAGATTTGCCTGAGGCGCAAGCTCGTCTGCCTGAAGCTAAACAATATCTTGCCAAAGTTGGGGTGCCGGTCTTCTACGTTTCTGCAATGCGCGGTCAAGCCGTGCTAGAATTGACTAGCAAAGCTATGGAAATGGTGGAACAGGCGAGCCGGGACGAGGAAATGATTTCCCAGGCTCAGATAGCGGTATTCCGTCCCAAGCCAAGAAAGTGAAGAAGTGAACATAGGTGTTCTGGGTGGTACGTTTGACCCTGTTCATATAGGTCACCTGGTTGTCGCGGATGAAGCAAGGACAAAGTTGGGATTGAGCGAAGTCCTGTTCGTGCCTGCCGGGCAACCTTGGCTCAAACAAGATCGTGACATTGCCCCAGCAATCCACAGGGTAGAGATGGTCCGCCGTGCCATAGCAGATAACCCGTATTTCAAGGTTAACACTCTCGAAGTGGATCGCCCCGGCCCTTCTTACACCGTGGATACGCTGACAGTGCTACAAGAGCAGCTAGGCAACAAGGCCAGTCTTTTTTTCATCCTGGGGCGTGATACTTTAGCCGACCTGCCTTTGTGGGAAGAACCAAGGAAAGTAATCGAACTATGCCGACTGGTAGTTCCGCCCAGACTGGGCTCAAGAGATTTGAGGCACCTAGAAGAAGCGATACCGGGACTGCGGGAGAGAGTCATCCAGCTTGATATGCCCGTAATCGGGGTTAGCTCATCAGAAATCCGTGAGCGCATAGCTCGAGGACTGTCCGTTCGTTACCTGGTGCCCCCCGGGGTAGAAGAATATATAACGGAACACAGGATATATTCCGTATCTACGAACTGACCAATGCTGGTGAATCCCCCACATGCCGCAAGGACACAGGTCGGGGCGAAGCGCAACCGCTAAATATCGAGATTCCTTACGCTTTGAGCGTGGGCCTGGATGAATCTTTTGCGAGGCAGAACTTCGTCGCCCATGAGCATGCGAAAAGCCGCATCTGCGGCTATGGCATCTTCCACATTTACTTTGAGCAG
>CAYFSE010000022.1:0-13517 GCA_964345725.1 uncultured Dehalococcoidales bacterium | reverse complement strand
CGAACTTTGCTGTAGAATGGGGTACGCAGTACTCATTGGTAATTGCCAGGTATTCCTCCAGAGCGACTATTCCGGTATCTGTGGAACAGATATTACCGCGGATAAAGGCGTACTCCTCGGGATGCTTAAGAGCAATAAACTCCGTCTCCCGGGAAAAATTGGGTAAGTTGAATCTCTTGAAGAGTTCTACTGTAGCCTCCAAATCAGCAAAAGCGTTTCTTAGCTTGGTTTGTAGAAGCAGGAGATCCTTCTCACTTGGAAGCCGACCAAAGCCGTTGACTGTAGCTGCTTGCGGATGCACTGCCCTACCACCGACAGCCTCCATGATATCATTGCCTAACTTCTTCAGGCGGAGGCCTCTCAAAGCTATATCCTTATGATGCGACTGAATCAGCGTAAATAGGCTACTCACGCCTATGAAGTCAGGGAGTGTCAGGAAGTACAGGTGAAGGATATGGCTTTCTATTACCTCACCACAATAGAGAAGTTTCCTGAGTAATATGGTCTGCTCCGAAGGATGGCAACCAAATGCGGCCTCCGTAGCTTCCAGAGATGCCAACTGATGTGATACTGAGCAGATACCGCAGATTCGTGAAGCCAAAACATGCGCATCGTGCCATGGCCTACCTCTAAGCATTAGTTCAAAGAAACGTGGGGACTCGACTATTTCCCATCTCAGCTCCTCGACTTTGCCATTGGAAGCGTTTACCACTATATTGCCATGACCCTCTACCCTGGTTAAGCGATTCACCATTACTTCAATCTTTTTCACTGCCACATACTCTCCTGGCCAGCATTAAACAGATTGAATTGTTTGACTATATTTTCTACGGAAAGTCCAGCTTTTTCTAATATCTCCTTTTCAGCATTTATGTTGGGCTCGCCGATAAAACCACGGCAGCCCCAGCAGATAGCCCCACCGGTGATACAGGTGGCCTTACAACCACCTCTCGTCACTGGGCCAAGACAGGTCATGCCTACATCAAAGACACAAACATTTCCGGCCATTTTACACTCAGCGCAGACAGGGTCGTTCGGTTGATACGGAACTTTGCCGATCAAGATTTCTTGAACAACGCGTACGAATTCTTCTTTGACAATGGGACAGCCGGGGATAAAGAAGTCAACTGGTATTACTGCGCTTATTGGTCGAGCCGGGATGGTATCATAGTAATGGGCAAACTCTCCATACTCAGCCTTGAGCACTTCGTCCATGGAATAGTAGTTCTTAAGACAGTTGACCCCGCCCAGACAGGCACAAGCACCGATGGGTATCACCATCTTTGCCCTTTCCCTGATTCCCTTCAGCATGGCTATTTCTGATTCTCTGGAACAGGCACCGTCAATAAAGGCAATATCGTATTGATCACTTCGTTCCGTCATCGCTTCTCGGAAAGACACGACATTAATGGCTTCCACTAAGCTGGGCAACTCTTCTTCACAATTAAGTATTTGAAGCTCACACCCTTCGCAGCAGGTAAAATCAAAGACAGCAATATCTGGCTTCATACCTCTGTCTCCCTGAGTCTACCAAGTTCCTCATAGCTAAATACGGGGCCATCCAGGCATACATATATGTTGTTGATCTGACAGTGCCCGCAGAGGCCCACGCCACATTTCATTCGGCGTTCGAGTGACAGCAGTATCTGGTTCTTGGCTATCCCCTTCCCAAGGCACTCAGCTACCACATAGCGATACATCACAGGTGGGCCAACCACAAGGGCTGTTGTTTTGTCAGGGTTAACTTGGACCTGGGGAAATAGAGTGGTAATTACACCTACGTGTCGCTCCCATGCCACGTCTGCTGGGCAGTGGTCTACCGACTCCAAGAGCTGTATATCCTGTCGCTGCCTCCATTCAGCAAGCTCCTCGCGAAAGAGTTGCTCTGCTGGCTGACGGCAGCCATATAGGAGGCTAACTTTACCAAATTGGTCACGTTTATCTACGGCGTACTGAATCATAGAGCGTAGCGGGCAGAGTCCAATACCGCCGGCCACAAAAAGTAAGTCTCTCCCTAATAGTTCGGGTAGCGGGAATCCATTGCCGAAAGGGCCTCGTATGCCCACGGCCTCGCCCGGCTTGAGACGGTGAAGAGCCTGAGTCACATTGCCTACTGCCCTGATGCCAAGCTCAAACGCGTCATCCCGGGTAGGCGACGAAGAAACAGAGATAGGTGCCTCTCCGACGCCGAGGATAGATACTTCAACAAATTGCCCAGGTTTATGGCCCAATGTACTGCCATCTTTAAAGCGCAATTGGAACAGTTTTTCTCTGCTGGAAAGAGTCTGTCCTTTTATAAGCTCTGCTAGTTTGGGTAGATATGGGGACCGTATTGATTCTCTACTAGATGCCACTACTTCGCCTCTTCAGCCAATCTGTTATAAGCATAGACTGGGCTAGCGATATCAACTAGACAAGCATGCACGCAGCGCCCACAACCAACGCAGCCAAGCTCCCTCCAGCGTTCCAACATGTATTTACCTTTTCGATGCAACCGGTGCCTCAATCTATCGGTGCCAGTAGGTCTGAAGTTCTCACCGCTGGCCACCTTGTCAAAAGCCTCGAACATACAGCTATCCCAACATCGGTATCGCGTCCCCAATTGCAGATTTAGCCCAACTTTGTCCCGCACATCAAAACAAGTACAGGTAGGGCAGACCATGGTGCATGAACCGCAGGCAAAGCACTTCCGTCCAAGCTCCTCCCACATAGGACTTCTCCAACCTTTATCCAAGACCTGCGGTATCTCTTGTGGTGACATATTTAGGGAGAGCTGGTATTTTCCCAAAGACTCCCTGCGTAGCTCGTCTCTCTGCCGCAACTGTACTTCTCTGGCACCTTTTGTCTTGAGGTACCTGTTGAGCAGACTCTCGCCCCTCGTTGAGCCCAACTCAATCAAGTATTCATCACCTAGGTCAGTAAGCCACAGGTCAAAGATTCTCGGTGGCATAGCTGTCCCCATGCTGGCGGCAAAACTATATGGCCAAGGTTTGAGGCAATCCACACCGATTATAGTCGTAGCCTTTCGTTTAGCCTGATAGTTGACGTCAATTACGTGCCCAGTAAAAACAGCGTCAAGGAGCTTGACAGCATGCAAATCATCGGAATGAATACCAAGGATGATGCTAGCTTGGAATTCGGCACAACTACGAACACTTACTTCTGGATGAGGATTAAACTTAAGCAGAACCTCCCTGGCAGGGTGGATATATTGAGTTGGCGGGAGCACAGTAGCGTCATAGTCCAAGCATAGCTCTGCAGCAGCCAACAACTTATCAAAAGCAAAGCTCGATTTTTTTTGTTTAACACCGTGGACTTGATTCTCCTCAATCATTTTCTGGACAGAAGAGCCAAAGTCTATCTTGCTAGTGGTGAAGACGTCCATGCCGAACTTTCACGCTTTTCTTCTTATAGGCTACAAAGACCCGACAAGGATTCTATACATAGAGAACTGGACACTCAGCTGGTTATTCAATGAGTAGTTTGATACCTTGCCCTCGGAGCTTTAACTCAATGGATTGGCCCCTGCCATACGTTAAGTAAACTTTGCAGATGAGACATGTTGAAGTGTCTTGGCCCAGAGTCCCCCAGTCGAGCCACTTGCAATAGGTGCCTTCTATCTCCCAGCAAGGGTACTGTCTATAGCGATGGCAAGGGCATCCACTATGAATCGGCGCCGGACAATCTGTGAGTTCCCAGCAGGCAGTTTTCCCTCGCCAGAAGTCTCCCTGATCAGCTGCTCTTTTGGCCTGCTTTTTCTTAGGCATAAACTAAGTTTCTTTCAGCTGGGTGGCACATACCCAGCATTCCCAACAACTATGCAGGATAGTATACAACACACATCACATATAACGCTAGCATATCACTCCAGAACAGTCAAAGAAGCGTTGCTCACCGCAAAATTGGTCTGGAAGTCTCAGGTTTGAAATGAGCCCTTACTCTAAAAGGCCTGGGCTTTGTGAGGAATAAGCGTGGCTTCAGGGCTCTTCTCTCCGGACTACGAACCGGTTGACCGAGTTCACTGTGCCAACTACATTAGAGCTGGGATTGGTCAAGCCGGGTGACCTGATAGCAATTACGGCAGCTATCCCCATTGGAGTCGCTGGCACAACCAATCTGCTCAGAGTCGAGCAGATTGTCTAGCCATGATGAAAGAGTAGGTCGAACAAGGAGTTATTTGAGTTCCAAGTCCCGCATGAACTTGGCTGTTTCCTCGGGTACGGCTGGGTTGATGTAGATGCCAGACCCTATCTCGAATCCAGCTATTTTGGTAAGGCGAGGAATAATTCTCAGGTGCCAGAGGTAGTACTCGGTCTCCTCGTCACCAATTGGTGCCGTGTCAATGACATAATTGAAATCAGGGTTGTTAAGCCCCTGATACAGCTTGAGTAGAACCAGACGCAAGACCCGCGCCAGACTTGCCAGCTCTTCTGCTGAAGCGTTGCCGAAGCAGGCTCGGTGTGTCTTGGGCACGACCCAGGTCTCCAAGGGTCGGTGGGAGGCGAAGGGATGAAAGACCACAAATTCTTGCGTCTCCATCACCAGTCTTTTACCCGACGCAAGTTCGTTCGTCAGCAGGTCAGAATAAACGCATCGGCCAGTATCATCGTAGTAACGCATGGCTACTTCAAATCGCATGCGGATATGTTTTGGTATGAGAGGAGTGGCTACCAGCTGTGAATGAGGGTGCTCCAGCGACGTACCGGCTCCAGGTCCGTGATTCTTGAATATGATAATGAGTTTTATATCGGACATTTGCCTCAGAGCATTATACCTGTCCCAGTAGGCACGCAGGACATCCTCTACCTCACGGTCTTCCATCAGGGCCAAGGGGCGGTTGTGTACTGGAGTTTCCACGATGACCTCATGCACCCCAACTCCATCCATGTAAGAGAAGAAGTTCTCCTCCTCCCGTCTCGCGGTGCTGCCACCAGGTGTGAGAGCGGGAAAACGGTTGGTAAAGGCTCTCACCCGCCACCCCTGGCTGCCTCGATGCTTGTACGAGAGAGTCTCTCCCGGTGTCTTATGCTCGTTACCGGGACAGAAGGGACAGAAAGGCGAGAAAACGGGTGGCTGGGGCTTTGCCTGCTGGCGCAGGAGGTCGCTGGGTCTCTTCACCCTTTCCTTGGCAATGATAACCCATTCCTCAGTCGTCGGGTCCTGCCTTATCTCAGACATGTTTACTTCTATGCATTACGGTTTAGGGTATAGGCTGTTTCTTGCTCATGTATCCGTTTATCTTCCGGTCCGGCTTCAAATCTGTATCTGGTCACAATCTATGCCAACAAGGACCGTACTAGCCTGAGTTCATCGAAGAGCAAGCGAGGAATCAGGAAGTTGTCACGTACCCTTTCCCACCCCCTCCGGGCAATCCTCTCAGCCTCTTCGGAATGAGTCAGCAGGTAAGCAACCCGCTCCGCGCATTCCTCCACGGAGTTCACCAGGAATCCCCCGATATTGTTCTGCATCTGGAGAGGAATGCCGCCCGTATTCCCGGCAACCACAGGTGTTCCCTTCCACAGCGCTTCCGATACCACCAGGCCAAACCCTTCACGGATAGACTTTTGGACAACGACATCGGCCGCACGCTGGAAACAGTTCACCTCGTGGGCACCCACACCGGTAAGATTGCTAAAGATATGGAGGTCAGGGTCGTCCTCTTGCTTTCCGCGGATGGCATTGTAGATCTCCCAGCCCTCCGGATCATCCTCCGCCATGGCACCAATCAGGGCTAGCTGGAGTTGCGGCAAGCTGTTCCTCTTCAAGATTTGATAGGCCTCGATGACCCCTTGGGGGTCCTTCCAGGGGTCAAATCGGGCAACCTGAATCATCAGCGGACGGGAGAGGTCAATACCGAACTCAGCCACCTCCTCGCGGAAGAGGTATTTGGGGAGGGCACGGTTCTTCGGTGTGAGAGGGTCAATGGCGGGAAGGACAAACTGCACTGCAGGGCCGCTGAGGTCGGCGGGGATGAAATCCGGCATAGTAAACACCGCCATGTCATACGCTTGGACGAATGGCCGGAGAAAATCCCAAACCTCTCTGCTCGGCTGGGAAGTATCGATATGACACCGCCAT
Source organism: uncultured Dehalococcoidales bacterium (assembly GCA_964345725.1). Classification (GTDB taxonomy): domain Bacteria; phylum Chloroflexota; class Dehalococcoidia; order GIF9; family AB-539-J10; genus RBG-13-51-36. Next base: position 7,439 of record CAYFSE010000022.1, on the reverse strand, counting down.
ACCCACTTGGTACCGGAGAATTTGACAAAGTGCGGTATGGCTGCCGGTTGAGGGTCATGGATGATAGCAATATCGTACCCGTCGCCGAGCATGGCGGCGCAGTGCCGGTTCCTTTCTAGGTAGACCTGTTCGATTTCAGGAGTCAGGCGAAAAGCCATTCCCTGCAGGGCATTGTGAAAGTGCTTGGTCGCCTTGAAAAGGCCCTCGTGCTTGCAGAGGACGCGCCATTCCACTGCTAGACCACAGTCCTGCTCCAGCGAAACGAGAGAGGCGAGCAGCTCGGCCACGCCACCCCCGGAGGCTGTGGAATTGATATGGAGAACCCGGGCGTCCTTAAGCGTCCTAGCGACAGCGCGAATCTCCTCTACAAGTTCACCGCTCACAATTCGGCGATAGTCGTTCAGGGATTTTCGCTTTACTCCAACAAGCTCCAGCGTGGTAATACCGGTCTCAGACACTTTCGTTCCTCATTCCATCCTTGTTTCAGATACTATTGACGACCTTCCTCAGTTGTTGCTCGACCTGCACGGTGATGCCCTGCGGCTTCTCGTCGTCCACCATACTGATGGCCACCGTCAGCAGGATGACAGAGACAAATGCTTTTCCTTGATGTTCATGGACGATAACGTTGCACAGCAGGAGCAGCCCGACGTCCTTCTACGCCTCTAAAGCCTGATAGGCAAAAGAGGATTGTAGGCCGCCAGGATGACATAGTTGTCATAGTCGGCATCCAGCTTTCTACTCAGGGTGGTTTTGACGCGTCGGTTTCAGTTAGGATGCCAAATCCTTCCTTTTGCAGTTCTTCCCGGGGCCTCTGCAGGGCTTCCCCAGAGGCAGCGTTTACTTCTTTTCTATCGCCGTACATATTGATCAACTATCGGCGGCGTACTTCTCCGGTTCGGCTTTAAACTTTTCGTGGCAGGCAGCGGAGCAGAAGTGATAGGTCTTACCCTGGTACTCTTGGGTAGCCGCGGCGCTCTCTGGATCGATTTCCATCCCGCAAACCGGGTCTTTTACTTTGGCCATTGTTTCCTCCTCCTTTTTCCTTTCACTTACTTCGACTTTTGGCGTTACTTTGGGTGCGGATTTCGGCATAACCAGTGTCATCGCTTTATAGCTGCGCAGCCGGTTGGCGTTGCTAACCACAGAAAGAGAACTGAGAGCCATAGCACCCGCAGCAATCATCGGGTTCAGGAGCAAGCCAAATGCTGGATAGAGAACTCCGGCAGCTATGGGGATGCCCACCGAGTTATAGACAAAGGCAAATACTAGGTTCTGGCGGATATTTCGCATGGTGGCACGACTTAGGGTGATCGCTGTCACTACTCCTTTAAGTTCACCGGAGATAAGCGTTATATCCGACGACTCAATCGCGACATCAGTGCCAGTGCCGATGGCAATACCAATATCTGCCTGTGCCAGGGCAGGGGCATCATTGATGCCATCACCAACCATGCCAACTAGCTTATTCTCTCCTTGAAGTCTTTTCACCTCGATGGCCTTATCTTGCGGCAGGACTTCGGCTAGAACACGCTCGATGCCGACCTGCCGGGCAATGGCTTCGGCAGTACGACGGTTGTCACCAGTAATCATGACTACTTCGATACCTAATCGCTTCAGTGTGGCTATCGCTGCTACAGAGTCTTCTTTTATTGTGTCTGCCACAGCAACGACTCCGGCTGGCTTGCCGTCAACAGCAACAAACATCGCAGTCTTGCCGTCAGCAGCCAAGCGCTCTGCCTGCTTCTCGAGGTCCTCAGTCCGCAAGCCGACATCGTCGAGAAGCTTGCGGTTGCCTACCAGCACCTGATGGCCATCAATCGATACTTTGATTCCCTTGCCAGTGACCGACTCAAATTCACCAGCCTTTGCCAACTCCAGGCCTCTGTCTTTGGCACCTTGGATAATGGCCTGCCCCAAGGGGTGCTCAGAAGAGCGTTCCGCCGAGGCTACAAGGCGAAGTAGCTCATCGGCATCAAGACTACCCACTGGCACTACATCGGTCAAGGACGGTTGGCCCCTAGTTATTGTGCCGGTCTTGTCCAGGACCAGCGTATTCAGCTTATGAGCTGTCTCTAGCGCTTCCGCAGAACGGATGAGGATACCGTTCTGTGCGCCCTTACCCGTACCGACCATAATCGAAAGCGGAGTCGCCAGACCAAGGGCGCAGGGACAGGCAATAATAAGCACCGCCACTGCGTTCACCAGTGAGAAGATGAAGGCTGGCGTGGGGCCAAAGTTGAACCATACCGCGAACGTGCCGATGGCGATAAAGATAACTCCAGGAACGAAGCGGCTAGCAACCAGGTCTGCCAGGCGCTGGATAGGAGCCTTGGAACCCTGTGCCTGCTCCACAAGCTGGATTATTTGAGCCAGCATGGTATCTTTGCCTACCTTGGTAGCCTTGAAGCGGAAGGCACCAGTCTGGTTGATAGTGGCACCGATCACGGTGTCGCCTTCGCCTTTGGTAACTGGCAGACTCTCCCCGGTCACCATAGACTCGTCCAGTGTTGACCGACCTTCGATGATTTCACCATCAACCGGCACTTTCTCTCCAGGACGTACAACTACTACGTCACCCTCCTGAACTTGCTCGATCAGGATATCTTCCTCTCGCCCATTGCGAACCACGCGGGCAGTCTTAGCCTGGAGGCCGATAAGTTTGCGAATAGCCTCGCTAGTACCTCCCTTAGCGATTGCCTCAAGGAGACGCCCCAATATAATAAGCGTAATGATAACACCTACAGCTTCGTAGTATACTACTTGCAGAGCTTCCGGCAGCGCTCCAGGTGCAATTGTAACTACAAGGCTGTAAACATAGGCGGCGATGGTGCCTATGGTGATCAGGGTGTTCATATCGGCGGTACGGTGGCGTAATGTTAGCCAGCCAGTGCGGTGAATTGGCCAGCCAACGTAGAACATCACCGGGGTAATAAGAGCTAACTGAAGCCAACGGTTGATCAATATAGGTGGTAGCCACGCAGGATCGAAGAAATCGTGGGTCATCACAGCAAAGAGCACCGGAGCAGAAAGGATAGCTCCTACGATCAAACGGCGCGTAAGATCTTTGCGCTCAGCAATACGCTCCTTAGCCTCCCGGTCTTCTGTCTCCTCAGTACCGGGCTTGCTGCGAATGTGAACCCTGTACCCGGTGTCTTCTATAACCTCCTGCATCTTCTGCGGCGAAATCTGAGCCGGATCATAGCTAGCCGTAATACGGTCAGCGCCGAAGTTAACGCGAATGTCATCTACACCGGCCAAACTATTTAAAGCCCTCTCGATATTGACCGCACAGGTAGGACAGGTAACACCGCCAGCAACCAGAGCAAACTCTACCTGTTCGGTCTTGCCTACTGGCATGCGCGGACCCACACCCACTGCCTGAGCATGCTCTCGATAGGGAGCCTCAGTGGGGGCTGCCACAGCCGCTTCTCTTGGCTCCTTGCTCTCTTCCACTATAAGCGTGCCGTGAAGCATGTTCATGCCACAGGCAAAACCAAACTCACCGGCTTTGTCAGGCGTGAATTCGAGCGTTGTTCTGGTGAACGGCGGCAGTGTCTTGCTGGCCTGGAAATCAGGAAAAACCACCCGCGAACTACATTCACCAGCCTCTTGTCGGTCAAATATTAATCGGAGCGGGACACCTTTCTTCACCCGGATTACGTCAGGCGAGTATCCCCCCTTGACGGTAACCTCTATCTCCTGAATGTTTCCCTTTACCCGAGCCACTTGAGCCTGTTTAGGGCCAAAGAAGAACCAGGCGAGAAATGCAATGGCTCCCAGTCCACCAAAGGTTACTGCTATTTCAACTACTGTCATGGTCTACTCCCTTTTACTGTCATCAGACTCGCCTTCAGGCTTCAGAGGTATCGCATGTTAACTAATCTCCAGGTTACAACTTTGGTGCTCCTGACACCACTTCTGACATTTCTCAGTCCACGATCTCTCATCATAGGCAAAATCACATGCCTTACAAATATAGAGCGTTCGTCCAATGTGTTTTACTCCTCTCACCATTTGTTCATTTGCCTCACGAGCATTCTAGTGCTCACCAAACTACTTCATGCTAAGAAATTCACCATGCCACTTATGATACCATATCGAGCCATCACAGGCCATTGACGCTCAGCATGCCTTCTATCTGCCCGTCCTTCGTGGTGTGTAGGGTATAGCAGCCATAAAACGTATCTGCCTCACCGGCGGTATATCCCGGTAGGCTCTTGTCCAGAAACTTCTGGGAAACATCTTGTGCTTGCTCAGGGGTCACCGGCATGTCAGCAGTGGGTTCGCCCCGGTAGCTGCCCATCATGCCGTACTTGCTATTCCACATCATGTTGGGCCCCATCTAAGGGTACACCTGCCCGCTGTATTTATTGATAAGGAGCTCGAGGGCACGGACGCCGGTACCTTCCTCGTCTACTTCAGCGTAATAGTTCCAAGTGAAGTTCATTATTTCTTTAAGCGCCAGATTCTTGCCGCGGTATGCCTGCAAATACTGTTCGACAGCTTCGGCGGCATCCTTAATGGTAATCTGTTCTGCATCCAGATCATAGAGACCCCACCTCCCCATCATACCCCTGACCCCATACATCCAGGCGCCATCCAGCCCTCTGGTCCCATCATGCCTCCTAGGCCGTATGCATAGGGCTGACCTTGAGGCTTGGGAGCAGAAGCTGCCAGCAAGGGCACCACGACCAGCACGGTGGCAACAGACGCTGCCAAATATGTCTTATTCATAATATATGTCCTTGCAACCATGACAACATGGCACGACCAAATCCGAACAATTGGCCTAACAAATATCTTACGGACTTGAAGATCTAGAAGTCATAAATTATCAGGGGAAAAAGTTACAAATTTATGACATTCCATCACCGCCTACCTCCTCTTGTTCCTTGTGGGGAACGGCTTCACTTCAAGCCAAGTCTTTCTGCTTCTCTATCATATTCTTTCTTGTAGTTTGTACTTAAGCAACTTCCATTTGACCTGAATCCTGCCACGCTCTATCATTAACTTGGATTTCAAAGGACGGCAACAAGAGACGAACATGCGTATTTTGGTAGTCGACGATGACTCTGAAATTGTGAGCTTTGTTAAGCGGGGCCTAGCCTACGAAGGCTATAGCGTAGATACCGCGGCCGACGGGAAAGAAGCACTGGCTAAAGCGCATGACAGATCCCCAGATCTCGTCGTACTGGACATCATGATGCCCGGCATGGATGGAATAGAAGTTGCCAAACGGCTGCGGCAGGGTGGCGACGTCCCTATCCTCATGCTTACCGCAAAAGGGACTGTGGCTGACAAGGTGACCGGCTTTGAGAGTGGTGCCGACGACTATCTGGTCAAACCCTTCGCCTTCGATGAATTGCTGGCAAGGGTAAGAGCTTTGCTGCGACGTCACCAACCTAAGGAAGGAGAAATCCTTCGTTTCAGTGACCTGACTTTGGATACGGGTACAAGAGAAGTGCGACGCCGAAACAAAATCATTGAACTTACAACTCAGGAGTATAATTTGCTACAGCTATTCATGCGGCATCCGCGGCAAGTGCTGACCAGGGGCTTGATCTACGAAAGAGTGTGGGGATTCGACTTCGAAGGTTCGTCCAATGTGATGGAGGTCTATGTGCGTTACCTAAGGTCAAAACTAGAGGCTGGTGGGCGGCCCAGACTCATTCATAGCGTTCGCGGCGTCGGGTACGTGTTGAAGGAGCAATGAATGCCAATCCGCTGGCGGTTGACACTTTGGTTCGCACTAATCTTGCTTGGCATACTTGTGCTGTCCGGTGCTGTACTTCACGTTTTACTGGAGCGATACCTCCATAATCGTATAGACGATGACCTCAGAGTTTATTCGGCCCAAGTGCACGGGACACTAAATCCGGAGGAAATTCCAGACCCCCTGGACTACGAAGTCATCCATTCTAAGTTGCCCGCAATAAACGAGTTTGCCTCACCCGGTATTTACATCCAATTGATTGACGGAAACGGGAATGTGGTAGTGAAATCGGACAACCTCGGTGCGCAGGAGGTGCCAGTAGACCTCTCCCTGATAGAACAGGGATTTGCTGGAGATGTTGCAGTTCAGACGGTATCAGCTGGTGACAGCGCCAGGGTTCGAATTATGGTGTCACCATTGTATTTGAGGGATGAGGTGCTTCTTCTGGAGGTGGCTCAATCTCTAAACCGCATAGACACAACTATGAGCCAGGTGAGATGGGCGCTGTTGGCCAGCATTTTGCTTGCGCTAGCACTGGCTGCAATCTCCGGGGGAGCCATAGTGCGGAACGCTTTGTCCCCAGTAAGCCAGCTTGTCCGGACTGCCAGGAGCATAGAAGCCAGTCCTGACCTCAGCCGCCGCGTAGGCTATGAGGGTCCGCCTGACGAGATTGGAGAGCTGGCCATCACCTTCGACCATATGATTGAGCATCTAGACAGAGTGTTCCAATCCCAGCGAGATTTTGTGGCAGACGCTTCCCACGAACTGAGAGGGCCACTTACAGTTATCCGTGGGAATCTGGATTTGCTCACGCGTAACCTTAGCGCGGAAGACCGGCGTGAGTCAGTCAGGGCAATCCAGCGAGAGACAGCTAGAATGGTTAAGATTGTGGACGACCTTCTCTTGCTGGCCGAGGTTCAGTCTGCACAGCCGGGACAAGAACAGAAAGTAGCTCTTAGAGAAGTTGTTGTTGAAGAGCTGTCACGGGCAAAAACCTTGGCTGGAAAGCGGGAAATCATTGTCGGTAGGCTGGAAGACCTGGTCATAACAGGTGATGTGCAGGGATTGAAGCAACTACTTGCGAATCTGGTGGATAACGCCATCAAGTACACCTCAGAGCAAGGCAGCATTGCCCTTTCGCTACTCAAAGACGGCGAGTGGGCACGTCTTGAAGTGGCTGACAACGGCATTGGAATTGGTCCTGAGCATCTGCCTCACCTCTTTGACCGCTTCTACCGCGTTGATAAGGCCCGGTCTCGAGCCGGCGGTGGCACTGGTCTCGGCTTGGCTATTGTCAAGGGGATAGCTGAGCAGCATGGTGGCAAGGTCAGCGCTGCCAGTGAACTTGGCAAGGGCAGCACATTCAGCGTCTGGCTAAAACTTTGAGCTTTCTCTAGGCTTATCGTAACCTACCTCTAATGAGTCCACGCCATCATAGGTACTAGAGAGAAAAATGCCTATGCTGCCTTCCTCTCCTGGGAGCTCAACTGATTAAGACCAGAATCATAACCTTGGTTATTGCCAATAGCGTGGCGGCGGTGCTGCTCGGGTTTTCGCCAATCCCCGACGAGTTCCAAAAAGAAAGGCTATCTGAGCCAGCATCGTAGCACATTATGCCTCTACACTTGGGGATGACCTATCTCCGTGTCAGCCCTTAGTTGTCAGCATACAACGACACTAGAGTAGAGTTCAGAGCTCTCGTGACTGATGTGGTACGCGATAG
>CAYFSE010000021.1:0-6254 GCA_964345725.1 uncultured Dehalococcoidales bacterium | reverse complement strand
TATCGGCGCTGTCCTGGTGATTGTAGTCATAGTGCTCATCTTCAGGACTCGTCGGGTGTGATGACACTCCCCTGAATTCCCGAAAGGGGGCGACTCCCAGTCGCCCCCTTTCTCTATTCTCTCCAAAGCCCCGCCCCTAATCTACTATTCATAACCCCCTTTAGTCCCCCTTACCTCAGGGGGGAGATAGACAAGCAGGTCGTGCCCCCAAGTCAAGTTGGTCAGGTTCCCCCTCTTAGGATAAGAGGGGCTAGGGGAGCTACGACCAAACCCAAATGCACAAATGTCAGAATGATTCCTCGCTGTCCTCTGGATCTCAGGCTTCATCCGGCATTTGGGCTTTATCATTTGTCATTGTTTCAGAGCCCAGCCGATACGGGACTTCCCTTCGGTGGCATTTTCGGCTACAATAGTGATAGGATACAGAGATGCGTCTGTTATCAAGACTGCTGGCTGTGCTTGTCGTCTGTCTCATAGCCATTGTCCTGCCATCTTCGCCTGCGCAAGCCCAGTGTGAGGGACCTTTCATCGAGCTCTCCGTCAAGTCCGGCGTCCCGGGCACAGACGTCATTGTCTACGTTACTGATTGCACTGCCGGCAAAATTGTGGACATCTACTATGACGGAGACCTGGTAGACACCGGCAGGACCAGTAGCAACGGGGCCCTCACAGTCATGATCACCATTCCGGAAGGCTCTAGCGGACACCACCAGGTACTGGCCGATGCGGGGTATACCAAGATAGATACCTACTTCACCGTCAAGCCGGGCTTGACGTTGAGTCCCGACAACGGTCCCCCGGGCACCACGGTCACTGTCGAAGGCAATGGGTTTGCCAGCAATGAAGGCGGCATCGAGTTCCTGTATTACCTCAATGACAGCTACGAAACGATAGAAACGGATATCGCAGCCAATAGCAAAGGCAGCTGGGAGACAAGTTTCCGGGTCCCCGCTTCCGAAAGGGGACAGCATAAGCTGGACGCCCAGGGTGCTTTGAGCCACCTCTTTGAGGTCGAGGATGCCATCTTCACAGTAACAGCCGGCATAAGCCTGGATAAATCATGGGGCCTCATGGGCGACAGCATAACGATGACAGGTAGCAGATTCACGGCTTATGAGAAGGGCATCAGAATACTGTTTGGCGGCCAGGAAATGGTCACAGATATCAGGGCCGACTCTGGGGGTGAGTGGCAGGCGGGCTTCCTGGTGCCTGAGATGCCCGCAGGCGAGTACACCGTCACCGCCGAAGGCGACGAGACCAGGAAAGAAGACGTCGGCGGGCTCAGCTTCGAGGTAAAACCACAGATGGCGTTGTCCACCGATGAAGGACACGTGGGCATGAACTTGACGGTCACGGGGCATGGATTTGCCGGCCGCGAAAATGTGGCCGTCAGCTACGACGGTAGCCCGGTAGCCACGGTAGAAAGCAGCGACCAGGGCAGCTTCGAGGCAACTTTTGTCGTGCCTGGTAGCACACATGGTGAGCATCTCGTCGTAGGGGCAGACAGTGCCGGCAACGCTTTCACCGCTGTCTTCACCATGGAATCGAATCATCCGGACACACCCGCCCTCACTTCGCCTTCCAGAAATGCCAGGATCGGACTCTTTGGCGAGGCGACGCCCACGCTCCGATGGTCGGAGGTAGCCGATGACAGCGGAGTTCGCTATAACCTACAGGTAGCAGCCAGTGCTGATGTCACAGCCACGGGAGCATTCGCTGACTCCATAATTGCAGTTCCTGACCTGGTCGAAACGAGCTACACCATAAGTGAGAGTCAGGCCCTGCCCAATGGCGTTTACTACTGGATTGTCCAGGCTGTAGATGGCGCTGAGAACGAGAGCGACTGGACCTCAGTCCGTTCCTTCCGGGTCGGACTCCTGCCCATGTGGGGATTCGCCCTTATCATTGTGGTAATAGTGGTGCTCATCAGTGCGGCCATTCGCGCTCTCGTAAGAAAGCGGGACATATACTACGATCGCTGGTAGAAAACCGGCAGTCGGTAGTCGGCAGTCAGCAGTCAGGAGACAGCAACTGGTGACTCAGCGTCATTCTGAGCCAGGCCAAGAATCTCAGAGGTTGCCGCCAGCCAGCGTAGCGGCGCAGTTTCCCTCCCCCTTCAAGAAACCCCGTCCTACCATAAGAGTGGCTCTGGGGGAGTTACGAACCACTCCATATCCTCATAACCCCCTTAAGTGCCCCTTATCTCAAGGGGGAAACTTTACCCCCTCTTAGGGGAAGAGGGGGCCAGGGGCGGTTACGAACGGCTTCGCGATGCCAGAAGCAGAGGGATTTCTGCCTGCCACTGGATCGGGACCCGAAACAACAGACAACACATCGGGCGGCATTGTGTACGCCGCCTAGCCTCTCATGGCTGCGGGCGTTGCGGTTTACTTCCAAGATGTCATTCGCCTATAATGGTTACGTGTTCACGATCATTTTGAACGTCCTGTACTTTCTATTGCTTGTTGTCTTTGTGTATCTTGATGTCTTCTTCACTGGCATTCTGTCGTTTCTCAGGGTCAATTTCTTTGGTTTATGATATTTGAGGAGACAAGGGAGCCCATCCGTGAACAAGTCCAGACGTCAAAACCCAAATGACAACTGAAATCCAGATGCTTAGAGGTCAAAAACGGTCCTTCCGTCATTTCGACTTCGGGCTTGATCTGGCATTCGAGCTGCGTCATTTGTCATTAGTTCAGCCATACGACCCTTACTTTTTCCGGCTGGTTTCATTTATAATACCGAAAAGGAGATTGCTCAAATGCGCTTAGTATTTCGAGTGGCCATCGTTCTCGTACTATGTCTTGTAGGTGTTGCCCTGCCGGCCGCGCCGGCCCAAGCCAATGGCGGGTACATCAATCTCTCGCCAGACGACGGCGTTCCCGGCGATGAGGTCACCGTCTACGGCTATAACTTTACGGCTTACGAGGATCTTGACGTTTACTACTATCGGAACGGTGGCAGGGTGCGGATATTTGAAGTTGAGGCCGATGGAGATGGAGAGTTCGATGAAACCTTCATCGTCCCTGAAAGTTATAAAGGATCGCACGAGGTGCGCGTCTACGCAGGAGCCAGCCGTGAGGCTTCCGATGACTTTACGGTGGAGCCGGGGCTGACACTAGACCCGGAGGAGGGGCCTGTGGGCACCAGCGTTAGCGTCGAAGGCCACGGGTTTTTCGAAGATGAAGAGGATATCGAGGTCAGGTATTACTTCGATGGCAACTACACAACGATAGCAGAGAATATCGAAGCTAATGAAGATGGCAACTGGGAGACGAGTTTCCAGATTCCCGTTTCTGCCCAGGGAATCCACTACATAGATGCCAAGGGTGACGACAGCAGCCTTACCGAGGTGCGGGATGCCGTCTTCGTAGTAATGCCTGGGATAAGCCTGGACAAATTGTCGGGCAGCCCGGGGGAAAGAACAACCATGACGGGCAGCGGATTCGGTACCGGAGAGAGAGACATCACGATATTGTTTGATGGCGAGGCAGTGGAGCTAGAAATCAGGGCCGATGACGAGGGTTACTGGCAGGAAAGCTTCGAGGTGCCGGAGAAGCCCGAAGGAACGTACAACGTCACCGCTGAAGGGGAGTCTACGGACCAGGAAGACGTCGGCGTGGTCAACTTCGAGATAGAGCCGGGCTTGGTCCTGTCCCCCAGCCAGGGACACGTCGGCACGAACCTGACCATCACCGGCGGCGGATTTGCGGCCAACGAGGATGTGGATGTCAGGTACGATGGTAGCCAGGTAGGCAGTGCCAGGACCAACAGCAAAGGAAGCTTCTCTGTCACCCTTGAGATACCTGAGAGCCCTCATGGCGCACGTCAGGTGACGGCCGAGGTTGATGGAATAGTGGAGACCACCGAGACCTTCACCATGGAATCGGACGCTCCCGACGCACCGGAACCGATTTCGCCAGCCGATAGAGACAGAGTGGGGTTCACAGGCGGGGTGACACCGACGTTTGAATGGTCGGAGGTATCCGATGAAAGTGGCGTTCATTACAGCCTGCAAATAGCGGGCAGTGCCAATGCCACCACCGCTGAAGGATTCGCTGACCCTATCGTTTCGCTTACGGACATAGTCGGAACCAACTACACTCTGAATGTGACAGAGGCCCTGCCCTATGGCACCTACTACTGGATTGTTCAAGCCATAGATGGAGCAGAAAACGAAAGCGGCTGGAGCGAGGCGCGCTCTTTCCGAGCCGGAGTCTTGCCCACGTGGGCATTCATTCTTGCCATCGTGGCGATAGCGGCGGGTATCGGCGCGGCGGTCTACTTCTTGGTGATAAGAAAGAGAATATACTACTACTAAATGAACAGCCGCACTCTGCCCTCTTGGGATAAGAGGGGCCGGGGAGTTGTGAAAAGGGACATCTCAGTAATCATACCCCCCTTAATCCCCCCCTACCTTAATGGGGATATCTGAGATACTCGCTTCACCCGGAATGACCGGCTAGAAAGGAGGAGGGAAGAATGAAATTGACAGTTATCGGACTCGGGCAGTGTGGCTGCCGGATTGCCGACCAGTTTGCCAGGCTGGATTTCAAGGCGCGGGGTCAGCGTAAGACTGCCATAGCTCCCACCGTCATTGCAGCAAATACCGACCAGGCCGACCTGACCGGGCTGAGATTCATCGGTAACGACTACTGGCACCGGGTTCTCCTGGGCCTGCGCCGGACGCTGGGACACGGGGTCGGCAAGGTAAACGAGCTGGGAGCGCAGCTAGCCAAGGAGGACGGTGATAAGGTACTGGATGCCGTAAAGATTAGCCCGCAGTTTTACGAGACACATGCCTTTTTGCTCATAGCTGGGGCTGCCGGAGGCACGGGCTCGGGAGCGCTGCCCATTATGGCCAGGGCAGTCAAGGATAGGTACATAGGCAAGCCAGTTTACGCCCTGGTAATCCTGCCTTTTGAGCACGAACAGACCACGGAGGCCAGAAGCACGTATAACACTGCTACCTGTTTGAAATCCGTCTACGATACGGCGGATGCCGTTTTTCTCGCTGATAACCAGAGATATGTCAGAAAAGATGCCAGTCTTCTCACCAACATGGATAGAATAAACAGGATGATCGCTGAGCCCTTCTATGATTTGATGTGCGCCGGTGAGGTTACCAGGCCGCAGTATGTGGGTTCGCGCACGGTAGACGGTGGGGACATAATTGCCAGCCTGGAGGGGTGGACCACTATCGGTTTGGGCAGAACTGAGCTTCCTTCATTCCGCTTCCCCTGGGAGGTAAGAAAGAGAACTTTCCGGGAGAAAGCTCTGGAGAGTTTCAGAGGGACGCGAGCCCTGGACGCGACCATCTCTGACCTTTCCCTCACTTGCGACCCCAAGGATGCCGGCAAAGCTATATATATCATATCCGGCCCGGAAAGAGAGCTAAACATGGACATGGTCAAGAGCCTGAGCGAGTACATCAAGGAGCTGGCGTCAAACGCCCTTATCCGAGGCGGCGATTTTCCCGGAGAAAAGCGCTTCATCGATGTCACCTTGATACTGTCTCAGCTATCGTTTGTGCCCAGGATAGCAGAGTTTTACCAGCAGGCTACGCAGTATGCCAAAGAGCACGAAGTACAGCTGATGGAGACTAGGAGGAGGATTGAATCGCTGACTGAGCTCAGCAAAGACCTGCCTACACTGGAGTGAAGAACGCCACACCTGTGAATGAATATGCTGGTAACGGGGGAGTTCTCCCGAAACTGCCCTCTTGAGATAGGAGGGATAAGAGGGGCTACCACCAAGGGCAAAGCTGCTTATCCAGGCGGCAAAAACGTATTGCGAGGCTTCAGCTTCGTGCTGCACGACCCCGAAGGATCGCGCTCCAAGATCTGGGACGTGAAAAACTATCGTGACGACGCGGGTGAATCTGAATCGGATGCTGTTAGGGGTTCGTTCAGAAGGCAAGCTTCAAAAGCGAGGCTACTATCCAGCCGAGGGCACCGCAGATCGGGAAGGTCAAAACCCAGGCCAATACAATGTTCCTGGTGACTCCCCATCTTACTGCGGACAGGCGTTTCGTAGCACCCACACCCATCGTAGCTGCCGTGGCACAATGAGTAGTGCTTACCGGAATACCCAGGCGCGAAGCTACCTCGATAACAGTAGCCGCAGAAGCTTGCGTAGCAAAGCCATGGACAGGCTGTAGAGCGGTAATCCTGATCCCCACGGTTCTAATAACCCGCCAGCCGCCCACAGCAATGCCCGAGCTAATGGCTAAGGCGGATACGATTATTACCCAC
>CAYFSE010000020.1:0-27228 GCA_964345725.1 uncultured Dehalococcoidales bacterium | reverse complement strand
GGTAAATCTATGGCCGGGCAGCCCAGATTCCAGAAGTTCCTGAAGAATATCCTGTGGATGGAGTCGGCTACTACGGCCTGGACGCCCTTAAACTTCAGCGTCTCCGCCGCCTGCTGCCGGCTTGAGCCAATGCCAAAGTTTTCTTCGGCAACTATGATGTCCCCTTTGCTCACCTTGGCGAGGAAATCCCTAGGTACGTTGTCACGCTCCCCTACGTCGCTCAGCCCGCTCTTTGCGATAAACTCCTGATATTCGCTCCGGCTCGTTTCATCGCCGCCCATCATGAACCTTCCGGCAAAGAGCTCATCGGTGTCAATATCCTTGCCAAACTTCCAGACCCGTCCTTTGAGTTCCATCTCCGGCTCCTAGAAAAACTCCCGCGGGTCACTTATTTTGCCTTTCAACGCCGAGGCTGCCACCGTCGCCGGCGAAGCCAGATATATTTTGGCCGTCACGTCTCCAACCCGACCCTGAAAGTTACGGTTGGCTGTACTTATGCAAACCTCACTGGGCCCCAATATGCCCATGTGAGCTTCCATACATGGACCGCAGGTCGGTGGACCAACCACCGCCCCAGCCTCCACAAACGTCGCTATCAACCCCTCAGCCAGAGCGCCTTTTAGGATTTCCTGCGAGGCCGGTATGACGATAACCTTTGTGAACCTATCTACCTTCCGACCCTTGAGTATGCTGGCGGCCGTCCTCAGGTCCTCCAGACGTCCATTGGTACATGAGCCTATAAACGCCTGGTCAATCTTGGTTCCCTCAACCTCAGTGACGCCCACAGCATTTGATGGCTTCGGGGGTACAGCCACCATGGGCTCCTTAATATCATCAGCATGGATTTCTAGTGTTTCTGCATACTCGGCATCCGGATCGCTCCGGACAACCTCGAAGGGCTGGTTCGTCCTGTCCTTTAGAAAATCCAGTGTCTTCTGATCAGGCTCGATGATTCCGTTAGTAGCGCCTGACTCTATTGCCATGTTGGTTAGTACCATGCGGCTCCCGATACTCATCTGCCTTATGGTTGACCCTGCGTACTGAAGAGACTTAAACAAGGCCCCGCTTACCCCTAATCTCTTCAGTATCAAGAGCATCAAGTCCTTCGACATTATGGGAGGCTTGAGCTTGCCCCCAACATCTATCCTGATAGTCCCCGGAACCCGCTCCCATAACTTCCCCGTTTTGAAAACCACGGCCATTTCATCAACGCCAATGCCGGTGGCAAAGGCCCCCATTACGCCTGATGTTGTCGTGTGACTGTCCACAGCAACGAGAGTAGTTCCTGGCAACACATGTCCCTTCTCTACAAGTACCTGATGTGCTATACCTCCCTTCCCAACTTCGTAGTAATTCTCTATGCCTTGCTCGACGACAAACTTCTTTATGTTAAGACACTTCTTGGCGGTATCGATGTCCTTGTTGGGCACATAGTGGTCCGGCACCACTATAATTCTCGCGGGATCCCAGACTTTTTTGATGCCCAATTCTCGGAACCTGGCAATTGTATGCGCTCCTAGCGCATCGTGTATCATAGCTCGGTCCACAGAGACCTCAACTATCTGGCCGGGGCTCACAACTTTCTTGCCAGCTTTTTTGGCTAATATCTTCTCTACAAGAGTCATGCTCGCTCCCGTTCCGGGAAAGTTCATCTTATCTCATGTAGCCAGGTTGCGGCAAATATTCCACATCTTTGCATCACGATGCGGCAACATGATATTTTGGGTGAGTGGCTATTAAGGAAGTCATCAAGCTTCTAGAACAGGAATATGGGACCCTCCGGTGGCACCCTAGCAGAGACCCTATCGACGTGCTCATAGGAACCATATTGTCCCAGAATACCTCGGACGCCAATTCGGGAAGAGCTTTCGCCTCTCTAAAAGCCAACTTCGATAGCTGGGAAGCTGTGACGTCGGCGCCAGCAGGACATATCGCCGAGGTCATTAAGTGTGGGGGGCTGAGCCAAATCAAGGCCGATAGAATCAAGCAGGTGCTCCAGCATATTGAAAAGGAACAGGGTTGTATCAGCCTTGATTCCCTCAAATCGATGAGCGTGGCTGAAGCTGAAGACTACCTAATGCGTTTACCCGGGGTCGGACACAAGACAGCCAGTTGTGTCCTGCTTTTTTCGCTGGGGAAGCCATCCTTGCCTGTGGATACTCATGTTTTTAGAGTAGCCAAAAGACTGGGATTAATTGACTCCAAGGTGACCATAGACAAGGCACCTGGCTTGTTGCGGAAACAAATCCGGCCTTCCAAAGTATACCAGTTTCATGTCCATATGATAGAGCATGGCCGGCGGATATGCCGCGCCCGGCAGCCCCGCTGCGATAAGTGCGTATTGAGGGATACCTGCCCCACGTCGCACTGCTAGTTCATAATCGTGCTTGACCTCGTACAAGACACTCTGCCTTGACAGAAGTTGCCTTTCCGCCTAATGGAGATCGTTATGAAGGTCTGTGGATCAGCCATAGCTAGATTCCTAGGTGCTATAATGGTTGATATGGCGCAGATACTACAGAGCAAGAATCTAGCTACGAAGTTTCAGATAATGGTGGAAATCGCCGCCCATCAGCCGAATGTACAACAGAAAGACATCGCTCACAGATTGGGCATCACTTCTCAAGCGGTTTCAGAATACATTAGAGAATTGACGAAGGATGGCTGGTTGACGTCCGAGGGTCGCTCGCGATACAGGGTCACCAACGAGGGCGTAGATTGGATTTTGCAGATGTCCCGGCAGCTACATAGTTACGCCTGGTTTGTGAGCAAAGTGGTCGCCGATATATCAACCACCACCGCCATAGCTGATGGCCAGCTATCCGCTGGTCAACAAGTATCACTGTATATGAAGGACGGCTTGCTCTTCGCGTCCCATGTCATTGGTGATAGAGGGGCCAAAGGAACAACCGTAACCGAGGCCGAGAAAGGACAGGACATCGGCATCCGCAACATTGAAGGAGTAATAAAACTCACGCCAGCCAAAGTAATAATAGGCAAAGTACCCAATGTGCAGGATGGAGGTTCCAGGAGCGCCGACTCGACCCGATTGGAGAAGGAAGTGAAGAAAGCAACGTTGGTGGGAGCAACTGGCGCGGAAGCTCTGGTAGCACTAGTGCAAATTGGTGCAAAGCCTGACTACGTTCATGGTGTCCGAGAAGCGGCCATAGAAGCAGCCTACTGTGGTTTGCCCTTCCTGGTAGTCTGTAGTGAGGACAATGTTTCAATATTGGTGCAGAGGTTGGAGGAGGAAAACTTGGATTACACCATTGTTGATTTGAGGAAAGATGCTAGCTGAAATCCTCTTGATCGGCGGTGGTTATCTTTTTGGTTCCCTCCCTTTTTCCGTTGCATTAGCCAGACTAAGCGGCTTGGACATATCTCAAGAACAAGACCTACACATTGCCTTGTGGCACCGGATAGACAAGAAATTGGCCATATTGGCAGGCGCAGTCGATTTCTTCAAAGGAGTTATTGTCGTGCTCATCGGCTTTGGCCTCGGCATATCAAGCATAGCGGTTGCCTTCTCCGGTGTGACGACTGTAGCGGGACAAATGTGGCCGCCACCTTACGGTGGGCATGGGGAGAAAGGGAATGCTCCCGGTGTAGCCGTGGTGATAACCCTGTCTTTGCTCTATGAAGTACATTGGGCTTTGCTTTCCGTTATATTCTTTGCCACAGGTGCTGCTCTGACATATTATTACGAGAGGCGCAGTACAACCTCCCATCAGAGCAGGAATGGCGAAACCAAATCTCACTCAGCTGGTCACCCCCTAGCTCTGAGTTTACCTTTGGGTATGCTCTTGGGGTTCATTGTAGGTCCGGTAGCTTCTTGGCATTGGAGAGGATTAGCAGCTGTCACCCAAGCTCTTCTCGCCCTGCTAATCATTATTGTAGTGCGTCGCCTGACTGCCAATCTCAAGGCGGATCTTGAAAAGGGCAATGTCACTAGAAGAAAGTTTATCGAGCGTTTTCTTTTTGACCAGTTGTTGGAAAGGTAGAAATAGCTACTTGCTAGTCCTAATTCGCCGAAAGGCAAAATAACTTACAGCAATGCCGACGATAACCATTACCACTATCCAGATGACGAGTACGGTGGGATGAAGCTGTGGATTGAAGGATTCTGACACCTTGCCCCCCAGTGCTCCTAATGCCAGGAATATTGCCTCCCAGGCCAGGACATGTATCAGGACAGCGGTTAAGAATCTTTTGTAGCCGATTCGAGACATTCCAGAGGCGATATTGCTGACAAGGGCAAACCCAGGGGTAAAACGTGCCAAGATTATGCTAGGTATAGCAAGCGTCCCCAATCTTTGTTTCGCCAGATCAATTCGCTCCTGAGTAATGCGAATATGTTTGCCAATTCTATTTATTATCGTGTTTCCCAGGCTCGATGAAAGACGATAACTGGCCATGGAGCCCAATATGCGACCCGCCATAGCTACTGCGAGAAATGGCAATGCGGCTACAATATAGCCGCCATGGACAGCCTGAAAACCAGTGAAAATTAGCAGGGCTTCGAAAATAGGAGAGGTTGCTGGTAGCCCTACTTCCATGAGCACAGCGAGCACAAATATAATCCCCAGCCATGATAGGCTCCCGGCAGTGACCATGCCGAGAATCTCCCATATATTATCCCACATGTTTCAGAGAATTATAGTCTATTTGTTATCTCTGGACCAGTGTATTCACCGAATTGGATGCTTCGTCGTTCTACGATAGAAGGGACGAAGGAGCATGGCTATTTTTGACGGCACGAATATTCACACTACCCACAGTGTACTTGCCAACTATTGGTAAGGAATATATCCTGCGTGGCAACATTATTCTGAGCTGATCCTCTAGGTGGAACCAGGGTGACCACTCTGCTACGGCAAGCCCGGCCTGCCTGAGCTCCGCTTCGACCTTTCGCACACTGAAGAATGTCTTATGTTCAAACGTTGGGATATTCAGAAACTTGGCAAGTCTTCGCAAAGGCGGCAGGTGCCAAACGTCATTTATCGGTATACACAAAACTAGACTGCCTCCCTCTCTCAAGGCTGTATAAATCTTTTTCAATAGGATCTGAGCGTCTTTATGGGGAAAATGTTCTAGCACATCAAGACACACAATCTTATCAAACTCCTCTTCATAGTCCATTAGCAGGGCATCACAAACCTGGAAATCAGGATTGCCTACTGTTCCATATCTTCTTCTTGCCTCGTTAATAGCGTACTCAGAGGCGTCAATAGCTAATACTTTAGCTCTATACTCAGACGCGACGATGGCAGCAAACCATCCAATACCACATCCTATGTCCAGAATTCTCTCGCCTGGCTTTGGGTCACACATCCTCAACTTCACATTGAAGTCTCCGGGGAACTTGCCGCGCGCCAGATCTTTTAAAGTCCGCTCATATAGTCTTTCGTCAGCTTCTTTCACGCTCATCTAACTCCCGTTCATGCAGAGTTCCACTGACGGATTTGCCCAAATCAATAGTAATAGTCTAGTTTCACCACAATCTCAACGCAATCTACTACCACCACTAGCGGTGCAAAATGCAGTTCTTGGGAAATCCTACCTGTTACAGCCATTGCCATTTTATGATATATTCTAACAGAGCCTAGGCTGAGAGAAGAAGAATACAGCCAATAAGACGAAGGTTTCGAACAAGACCGACGCGTCTATCAGGGAATGATACTTCGGTTTGCCTATCACCAAGGGATTTCTCGAGGGTTATGAGAAGAACAAAGAGGATAGTCCTTATTAACCACACTGGCGGGCCAATAATCACGGAAGATGAGTTTGGATACACTGAAGGAGGGCTAGCACATGCCTTGTCTGCTTTAACTGGTCTAGCTTCAGACTATGATATTACTATTGTGTGCCCCGACTTCTCGGGGAATAAGCAAATTCACGTAGCTAAATACAGGGGGGTTGACATAAGATGTGTTGGAGGCTCCAGGTGGATAAGGTGGATGCACGCCGGCGGAATATCTTTCTGTAGACAAGCAAATAGATACATCGAAGAGGTGTCTCCAGATATCTTGATAGGAAATGGCATGCTAGCATCGTTCCTTCTCCGCTTTGCTCCGAAGGGGCCGTTCAAAATAGGTGTCATCCATCATTTGTATCATGCCTCAAATGCCTCAAACATCGATAGCTCATCCAAATACGCAATGCGGGTAGTCGGGGCGTTGGAGAAAGCAGCACTGCGTCTTACCAAGCTAGATAGGATCGCGGTCATCAGTCCTATGGTCCAAGATGTTCTAACGAAAGAAGGATTTTGTCAAGATAAGATTGTGGTTGTAGGCAACGGCGTCAATGTCGAAGACTATCCGTTCTCCGCGAACAAAGTACCCTGTAGCCTAATCTACATCGGTAGGCTGACCGAGCTTAAGAGGGTGAGTTCCCTTATTGAGTCTATCTCTATAGTAAGGAACAGATTTCCTGAAGTGAAGCTACACGTCGTTGGCGACGGTCCCAAACGCGAAGAGGTGAGGCGGAAGATTGAGGAACTTGGTTTATTCCAGAACGTTTTCACGCATGGGTATCTACCCGAGAGGAAGAAAATTGAGTTATTATCGCGCTCTGCAGTTTATGTTTCCAACTCTATTTTTGAAGGGTTTGGCATTCCCTTGGTTGAAGCCATGGCTGTCGGGACTGTTCCTGTAGTTAGCGACATTGAAGGTCACAGGTTTGTTTTCCAGAATGACAAGGTTGGTCATTTGGTGAAGAGCACGGAAGAAATGGCAACAAAGATCGGCGATTTGCTGAGCAACGAGGCAGAGCGGTTGAGACTAGCCACAAATGGTCGTAGGCTTGTCGAGCAAAGGTGGACCTGGTCAAAGGTAGCCCAGAGGTACAGAGATTTATTGAGGGATGGGCTAGCTATAAACTAGGCTGAGGACTTTCTAGCGGCGAACTAGCAGAGAATTGACGTGACCAAAGAGTTCATAGGCAAGACGAATTTTTGCCTGAGATATCGTCAGGAGACCACTCGGCAACTCTAGTCTTCATCCCCACCGCCCTCACCAATCTGTCTGGGTATTCGTAGCATAAACGTAAGGGCTGATTCCTCCAGGATAACTGAGGCAGGCGCTAGCATAACGTACTAGGCGGAGACAAACCATTGACAAACATTGGCATTTAAGAGATAATCACCTCGCCAAAATGGTTAAGATCAGACTACGCCGTATGGGCAGGAGAAACAGACCATTCTACCGAGTGGTGATAGCCGACGAGCGCTCTCCCCGTGATGGCAAATTTATCGAGCTTATCGGCCATTACGATCCTTTGACCGACCCTGAAACTATCAGCATCGATCAAGAAAAAGCTTTGAAATGGCTTAGATATGGAGCGCAGCCGACGTATACGGTGCGCACATTGCTCAACAAACTAGGCATTATGGACAAGGTTAAGCCGACCTCAAGCCAAAACTAACTATCAAGGAGGCGAAATGAAAGACCTGCTGGAATACATCGTTAAATCCATCGTGGCGGCACCTGATGAGGTAAAGATCTCCGAGGAAACCAGTGACGACGGCTTATTGATTAAATTAGAAGTTGCTCCCGATGACAAGGGAAGGGTCATCGGCAGACAAGGTCGCGTAGCCCAAGCCCTACGAACATTGCTTCGAGTGAAGGCGGCCAAAGACAATACCAGAGTCAGACTCGAAATAGTGTAATCAGGGTCGCTAATAGCAGGTCCCCACGGTTCGTTAGTTCCAAGTCATCTGCGGTGTCTTGATTACGCTCTTCGGGAACGCTGATCGTCTCATGCAGGGCACCTTGAATCGCTGAGAACACTTTCTGCCTCGATCAGCTATGCTCCTCGACTCCCCCAAGCGGTGTTGATTCCGTTCTCCGGGCGCCCTCCCGCAGCGGTCAAACCTGTTCCTCTTAAGTTCCTGTCCCAACGCCCATACTAGCCATAGGCTCTTTGACAAATCGTTTTTCACAATTTAAAATAAGGCGCCGAACCGAGTGGCACTGTCACAATATTGCCAAAGCAGAGGAGGTGTAGATGGATCTTGCCCTCACAGATGAACAAAAAGCTCGCAAACAGGAGTTCTATGACACATGTAAGGAACTAGAGAAAAGGAAACCGCCAAGTTATCTGGGATTTGAGACCATCTATGAAGACGACAAATGTTGGGAGTACAACCTGTATTGTGCCAAGGAATTTGCCAAGAAAGGATGGCTGGCCCTGGGCTGGCCACCCGAATATGATGGCAAAGGCGACATGATGGACCGAGTCCTCTTTGCTGAAGCCAGAGGATACTATGGCATCCCCGGCGTAGATATCTTTGGGGTGCAAATGCTTGCCCCAACCTTGCTGCAAGCTGCTAGTGAAGAAATAAAGAGAGAATTCCTGCCACCTATCGCCCGGGGAGAAGTCATGTGGTGCGAGTTATGGAGCGAACCAAATGCCGGCTCAGATCTTGCTTCTCTGTCATCGACAGCACTCAAGAAGGGCGACGAGTACACCATAAATGGTCAAAAGACCTGGAATACGGGGGCTCACAAAGGTGACTGGGGCTTCGGCGTATTCAAGACAGACCCGGCTGGTCGCAAACATCACAACATGACCTTCATTCTACTTGATATGAAGACGCCGGGGATCACGATAAGGCCAATTCCTTACCTGGATGGCCACGCTCCTTACTGTGAAGTCTATTTCGACGACGTTCATGTCCCGGCCAACAATATCGTCGGCCAAGAACATGAAGGCTGGGCTGTTGTAAATCTTTTGGCTGGTTTCGAGAGGTCTGGCATAAATGAAATCATGAGCTATATTCGCGCGCTAGAAGAACTAGTGGAATTCTGCAATAGAACCAAACGTCACGGACAGCCACTGGCCAGGGACCCGCTCATCCGTAACCGACTGGCTCAGCTAGCCTGCGAGCTAGAGGCAGCCCGTGCTCTAGCATACCGTGTCGCCGATCTACAGAACAGGAATGAAATGTCTCTGATGGATGCCTCGGCGGGTAAGATTTTCTTCAGTGAACTGGGTGAACGTTTTGCTTTTCTGGCTACCGACATTCTAGGTCCCTATGGTCAGGTCAAGACGTCCCGATGGGCTCC
Source organism: uncultured Dehalococcoidales bacterium (assembly GCA_964345725.1). GTDB lineage: Bacteria > Chloroflexota > Dehalococcoidia > GIF9 > AB-539-J10 > RBG-13-51-36. Next base: position 18,163 of record CAYFSE010000020.1, on the reverse strand, counting down.
TTTAGACGGGTTATGGGAGAGACTGTTCCACGAACATTTCATAACCACCGTGTCCATGGGGACAAACGAGATACAAAGGAATATCATCGCCTGGTACGGCCTCGGCCTGCCCAGAATAAGATAAGCCAAGCTTCGATAGGGAGGAATCATGGACCTTAGATTTACTGAGACACAAGAAATATTGAAGAAGATGGCACGGGATTTCCTTACTACAGAATGTCCCAAGACCCTGGTAAGAAAACTCGAACAGAGCGAGGAAGGATACTCTCCCGAGGTCTGGAAGAAGATGGCTGAGCTAGGCTGGATGGGCCTGATCATACCTGAAGAATACGGCGGTATGGGTTACACCTTCCAGGACCTCGTTGTTCTCTTGGAGGAGATAGGCAGGAATATTCTTCCTGGACCATTAATAGTCACCATAACCAGCACTTTCCCCGTATTTGAGGCAGGAACTGAAGAGCAAAAGAAGGATTGGCTTCCCAAGATAGCCCAAGGCAAAGTGATTCTTAGCACGGCTCTCCTCGAAGATGACGGCGTCTTCGATGCTTCCGGAATCACCATCAAGGCAACGCCGAAAGGAGATGATTTCGTAATAAACGGTGCCAAGCTCTTCGTGGAGATGGCTCATATCGTCAGCCACATCCTCTGCGTCACAAGGACAAAAGATGGCGCTTCGCCCGAGAAGGGCATAACCCTGTTTATCGTCGACTGTAAGACACCTGGAATAAGTTGCGAGGTAATGCCTACCACCGCCGCAGATAAGCTATGCGAAGTGCGTTTCAAGGACGTGGCTGTGCCCAAGAAAAACATACTCGGCAAGCTGGACGAGGGATGGCCCATTGTGGAAATGATGTTGCGAAAAGGCGCCATCGCTAAATGTGCTGAATCCATAGGCGCCATAGAAACCTGCGTAGAAATGACCGTGGCATACTCCAAAGAAAGGGTTCAATATGAGAGGCCCATAGGCGCCTTCCAAGCACTTCAACACAAGATGGCGGACATGTGGACGGCAATGGAAACCAGCCGCTATCTGGTCTATGAAGTAGCCTGGATGGAGTCGCAGGGACTTCCCTGCGTCAAAGAAGCCTCTATGGCAAAGGCATATGTCAACGAAATCTACAAGGATGTTGCCAAGTGGGCGGTAAGACTGCACGGGGCAATCGCTACCAGCGCCGACCACGACATACCATTTTACTACCGCAGAAGCAAGGCTGCAGATGTCGCTTTTGGTAACACTGATTTCCACAGGGAGATAGTAGCCCAGAAGATTGGACTAGCCTGAAATCCCGTCCTGCAATAAGTAGCCTACTGACAACCGTTTGTGGGCAGCCGCGTCTTTCCAATCTGTGTTTCATGTTGTCCTGGCGATGCAACAAATCTGGGGCTCGGACACTTTGTCGGACAGAGTTGGCGACTGGTGGTGCCGGCAGAATCTATAGATTGCAGTATCGCGCCTGGTACCTGTACAAGTTGGACAAAGCCTTGATAGAGGCACCAAGTGCAGGATACACAGGGAATTGCTCGTTCTCAAAAGCCTTTTTGGCCAGCAAGTGATACCTTCTATCTACTTCGTCTTCCGAATAGGCATCGAGTGAAACGCAAACGACTACGGTCTTGCCCATCTCATCTCGAGCATATCTACACCCCTTGACCATAATCTCAACAAGCTCCTTAAGAAAGTCTTCAAATTCCTGTCCCAGCACGTGCCGCAGGTACCGTATTTCGTCGAAGTGCAACACTAGCGAACTGATATTCTTGTCGCGGGAGAGAGTTTCTATGGCATCTGCAAGTGTCCCAGTTGTTCCGGGCATGTTATAGAATATCGGCCAAGCATCCAGGGGATTGTTTATGCTCGTTCCCGCAACGGGAACCATCTTGCGCAATTCAACTATCGTTTCCTGCGTGAATTGAGGGACTTCCAGTCCGGCTTTTACACACAAATCAGTTTCAAGCACGCTAAAACCACCGGAGTTAGTAATAATAGCGGTTCCCTTCCCTGAAGGGACCGGAACACAGGACAATGCCAAAGTGGTATCCAGTAATTCGTCGAAGTTCTCCACCTGAATTACCCCCGCCTGTCTGAACAGCGAACTCCAGATTTCTGGCGAACCGGATAATGAACCTGTGTGAGAAGATGCCGCCCGCCGTCCGTGCTCGGTCACTCCTCCTTTGAGCGCCACTACTGGCTTCAGTCTCGCAGCTTCGGTCATTGCCGCTCTAAGACGCTTGCCATTTCTTGTCCCCTCGACATATAGAGCTATAACGTTGGTTTCGGGGTCGTGCGCCAAGTATTCCAGGAAGTCAGGACAATCGAGGTCTATGGCATTCCCGTAGCTGATGACTTTGCTGAACTTCAGATTTCTTGGGCTCCCGATCGACAAGAATTGCTCAGCAAAGGTACCACTTTGTGAAATCACCCCAACCGTACCTTCTTCGGCTAAGACACCGGGAACAAAAGCTAAGCCAGACCTAGGGCAGCATATTCCCATGCAGTTAGGCCCGATTAGGCTGATTTTGCCTTTGGCTGCGCTACACACGTCGTCTTCTAAGGCTTTCCTTTCTTTTATTCCAGTTTCACTAAAACCGGCTGTAAAGACATGCACCGCTCTTGCGCCTTTCGCTATACATTCGCCCAGTACTTTCGGGACGAGCAACGCCGGCACTGCTATGACCACATAGTCGAGTTCGTCTTCGATATCCAAAACCCTGGCATAGCATCTCTTACCGTGGAGCTCTTTGTACTTTGGGTTAACCAAGAACAGCCTGTCTTTGAGTTTTGTGCTCATCAGAGCCTGTGAGAAACCGTCGCTGTCGGAAGCTCCTATTACCGCCACTGTTCTCGGGTTAAAAATATACTCGAATTTCGCTAGTCTCTCTGCGCTCAACACATTCCTCCTATTCACGATGTGAATTGAGAGATTGTTCGACCGGTCTACTACTAAGTTGCAGGAAAGATATCATGCAGTTGTTTCGTCTTCCCAAAATCCACGTAATCTACCATATCTCTGTTAACCTATCAAACTAGCCTGTCGCATACGGTTTCTGGAAGCATTGTCGAACAGCTTGCCAAGAGCAAACCTCCAGCCCTAAGGCAGCGTTTACAGCCCGTGACCTGTCTGCTATACTTCGGCGGAGGTAGCCTTGCATCGCGTTGTTCGAACACCATCAAGTAGCAAGACAACCCCAAAAAGAGTTGATAGTGAAAATTGCTGGCCGCAAGCCATTGTAACGACGCAACCTGTCCATCGCGAACTTGGCTCGCCATCGACCTTAGCTAACCAAATCTTATTGATTGAGGAGCACGAAGCACATGCATGAGCACGACCTGGAATTCCTCTTCCACCCGAATTCCATCGCCCTTGCTGGCATCACAACTGCCAAGACTTGGCACTGGACACTCACTTTCCTGGAAGGCCTTCTGGAAATCGGATTCGACGGCCCTCTCTACCTAGTTAATCCCAAGGGAGGCGAGATCAAGGGCCACAAGATCTGCACCAGCCTCAAAGACGTGCCCGGCAACGTTGACTACGTAATCGGGCTGGTTAACGCCCAGATTGCTCCCAAGCTCGTGGAGGAATGTGCCCAAAAGGGCGTACGAGCAATTCACTTCTGTACGGCGGGCTTCAGCGAAACGGGCGAGGAAGACCGAGCAAAGCTGGAATCGGAGCTGGTGGAAATCGCCCGCAAGAAAGGGATCAGGATTATCGGCCCCAACTGTATGGGCATCTACTGCCCTCAATCGCGCCTGTCCTACAGTCCGGCTTTTCCTAAAGAAGGCGGCCCAGTAGGAGTCATCAGTCAGAGTGGGGGCAATTCCATCTATCTGGTCAGGCATGCAGCGCTGCGCGGCGTTCGCTTTAGCAAGGTCATAAGCTATGGCAACGCATCTGACATTAATGAGAGTGATCTGCTCGAATACCTCGCTCACGATGCAGATACCAAAATCATAGCCCTTTACATCGAGGGAATTAAGGATGGAAGACGGTTCCGTAGGGCCCTGGAAGAGGCAACGAAGGAGAAGACAGTCATATTGCTTAAGGGAGGGGCCACCGAGGGAGGCGCTCGAGCAGCCGCCGGTCATACTGCAGCACTCTCAGGAAGCCGGACCACTTGGGATGCCCTCTGCAAGCAAATAGGAATCATTAGTGTCAGCAGCATCGAAGAAATGATCGATGTGTTGGTTACGCTCTTGTTCTTGCCGCTCCCCGCAGGCAGAAATGTCGTGTTACTCGGTGCTGGAGGTGGAGCAAGTGTCCTGATCGCCGATGAGTTTGAAAGCAGGGGGCTCAGAATCCTTCCACTCCCGCCGGAGATCGTTGCCCAGATACGGGAGTTTACTCCCATCGCAGGCAATATCCTGAGAAATCCCGTGGATTATTCGCAGGCTATGATGAACCTTGAGGGTGTAGTCAAGACCTTCGCCATACTATCAAGGTGGGAAGGAGCCGACTTCATAGTCACATTTATCAGGACAGGGCAATTCACAACGTATCGGACTGCAGAAGACCACGTGAATTTACTGATGAGCAGGTTTTCCGTGAAGCAGGGGCAGTTGCCCAAGCCAGTGGCCATGGTGATTGAACCCAGCATTTTACCCCAAGAGGCCGAGGCCATTCTGGCTGCTATTCGTAATAGTATCTCTTTCGGCTTACCTGTGTACTACTCCTTTGCTGCCGCTGCCAATGCCATCAACTTGGTGTTGAGCCAGGCCGAGACGCGGTCCGGGAAATCGTAAGTGAAGAACCGTGTGGTCGCTGCCGATTACAGTTGTCGGGCTGACGGCGTATAATACAGAATGACCGGTAGCAGCAATGGAGAGAATCTAAACTACACCTACTGGAATCCAGACGCTCCCAAAGAAAGAGGCCTTGAACTTTGATTGGATATCCGGATTTGTCTGGGATTCCGTATCTGGAGCTTTGAGCCTAAGGTGGGTACATCTCGAGATTATCAAACACAAGGCATCATCCTAAAACAGACCAAGCTGGGCGAATTCGACAAGATTATCACTATTTACACTCCAGGATTTGGTAAGCTGCGGGCTGTAGCTAAGGGAGCTTGTCGTCCCAAGAGCAAACTGGGTGGCAATGTAGAACCGTTGACGCATAGCCTGATGCTGATAGCTAAAGGGCGTAATCTCGATATTGTCACCCAGAGCCAAACGATAAATGGTTTCCCAGCTTTGAAAAGCGATTTGTGGCGCATGGCTTGCGGCCTCTACGTCTTGGAGCTCATTGATTCCTTCACTGTCGAGGGCGGCGAGAATCGTCCACTGTTTGATTCACTGCTGGATATCCTACACCAGCTGAGCGAGCCGGATAGCAATGAGACTGCATTACGTTATTTTGAGCTGCATCTTCTCCACTACCTCGGCTACCGTCCCCAATTGCGTCGATGTGTCAGCTGTGACACACCCCTCAAGCCTGTGGTCAATTTCTTCAGCCCCAGCAAGGGTGGGCTGCTGTGCCCTCACTGTCATTCCCAAGAAGATCGCCACTACGAGCAGATTGAGACAATCTCAACAAAACCATCGTTCCCCCTTTCGGTCGGGGCCTTGAAGGTCCTTCGTTTGTGGCAAAGCTGTGACTATGCTACTTCGAGGCGGGTCAAAGTAAAGCCGGAATTATCTCGAGAGTTGGAGCAAGTACTGTGCCAGTACATAGGATATATTGTGCAGCGAGAGCTTAGGTCGCTGACCTGGCTGAAAGAGTTGAGAAAGGAAAGTGCCGTCCTGTGAACTCAGTGCAAGTACTTGACAAGCATACTAGGGGAGAGTAGAATCCCTCGATGCTCAAAAGCGGGGAAGAGTAAGTATGCAAATGGAGAGTGCTCAGCATTCTAGATTAGCCTTCAAGTCTGTCTGCTTCGTGATCTGAAACGCCTTCTTAAATATTAGTCTCCTGATTCATTGAAAGTATGACAAAACTGACTCGCTGTCGAAGATAAGGAATGTATATCGTAATCGCAGGCTTAAGTGACATAGGGAAGAATCTGGCAGACCTTCTCGCCAAGGAAGGTAATGAAGTAATGGTTATAGACCGCGACGCCGCCAAATGCACCGAAATAGCGGAGAATTCCGAAATTGTAGCCATTACGGGAGATGCTGGCCAGAAGTCTACACTAGAAGAGGCCAGAGTCAGGAATGCCTATGCCTTTGTGGCTGCCGCCGGTGATGACTCGGAAAACCTGATGATTTGTATGATAGCCAAGGAAATGGGGGTAAAAAGGGTGATTTCTCTGGTAGACGCGGCAGAGCATACAGAAGCCTTCAAGCAGGCTGGCATTAATTTGCAGGTCAACCCGGACGTGGTGGCAGCCAGGCACATCTACCGCATGATTTCACATCCTTACGTGAAGGACTACCTCTCTCTCGAAAACGCAGAGATCTTCGAAATAGAGGTTGAGGAGGGTATGAAGTGTGTCGGTAAATGGGTTTCTAAACTGCCAACCCCGAACGGGGTAAAGGTCCTCGTAGTGCAAAGAGGGGGAAAGTATTTGCTTCTGGATACTGAGATGAAGCCTCAAGATTGGCTGACTCTCATCGTGACCCGGGAATGCGCTAAACAGGGGACCGAGTTCATGAATAAATGGTTCGCCAAAGGGTAGAACTAACCCTACATACCATTGGCTCATTCCTAAAATACTTCGCCTTAGCCTATATTTTCCCTTTATGTGTAGCTATCTATTATGGCGAGGCAAATTGGCGCATCTACTTGTATGCGCTAGGGCTCACTCTCGGCGTTGGACTGATTCTTCAATTTGGATTCAAGACCAAAAGGGTAATAGAGCGTGCTGACGGTTTTACCATAGTTGCTTTTACCTGGCTTCTCATTTCGCTCTTTGGCACACTCCCTTATGTATTTCTGGGATTAGGTTTTCTCGATGCCTTTTTCGAGGCTATGTCTGGCTTCACTACTACCGGAGCCACTGTCCTCAATGCCACGGCCACCATCGTTGATGCCCCAGGCACAGAAGGATTCTTCGCTTTACCAAGAAGCGTCCTCTTATGGCGTAGTCTTACTCAATGGTTAGGTGGGATGGGGGTTATTCTTCTCTTTATAGCTATCTTACCCAGACTAGGAGTGGGAGGCTCTCAGCTTTTTGATCGCGAGTTTCCCAGCCCGTTGCCCGAAAGGATTCGCCCCAGGTTCACCACCACAGCCAGACTCCTCTGGACGATCTACGTGGGTTTTACCGCCGCTGAAATAGGGCTTCTGCGTTTACTGGCCAAGGTTCCTCTCTTCGATTCGATTTGCATCTCCTTCTCGACTCTTTCCACCGGCGGATTTACCCCCACTGTGAAAAGCATCGAAGCCTACACTAGTGTTAATGCTTATCCCTTCGCTCAATATATCATCATGGTCTTCATGTTCCTGGCGGGCATGAACTTCATAGTGCATTATCACGTTTTGCGCGGGAATTGGAGGGCAATCAAGGACGATGAGTTCAGGCTCTACATCATCATTATTGCAGCCGCCATCTTTCTATTAATAGCTGCGGAAGACTTTCGCTCATATAGACCAGAAATGTTTCAGGCAATCTCAATCATGACTACCACCGGCTTTGTCACCGACAACTTCGCCTCCTGGCACTCCAGCGCCAAAATGGTGCTTCTGGCTTTAATGTTTATCGGAGCCTGCGGTGGATCGACCGGCGGAGCAATAAAGGTGGTGCGCGTGGTAACCCTGATAAAACATACGGGGGTAATGATGAGGAAGGCGATCTTCCCGAACGCTGTGATTCCGTTGAAATACAACCGAAAGCCTCTCCAGGAGGGAATAGTCAGAGATATAATCTCTTTCCTCTTTCTGTACATTCTCGTAGCTCTTGCCGCCTCAATAGCGCTTTGTTTCTTGAAGCTCGACATAGAGACCGCGGTTTCGGCAGTAGCTGCTACTCTGGGCAACGTCGGGCCCGGTTTAGGCGATGTGGGTCCGTATTCCAATTATGCCGGGCTCGCCAGCGCAGCTAAGGTCATCTTGATTATGTGCATGTGGTTCGGGCGGTTGGAACTGTTTACCGTTTTCATGATATTCTCTCCTCGCTTCTGGAAAGGCTAAGCAAGCCACAGTGGCAGTCTCGAGCAGGTCCAGGCTATACTCTACAATAGAATCATGGTCAAGGTTGCTTTTCAGGGAGAAAGAGGCGCTTTCAGCCAGGACGCGGCGGCGAAGCTCTTTGGCAAGGACATCGATTTTCTGCCGTGCATACGGCTGAAAGAGGTTTTTGAATTCGTATCGCAGGATGAGGTGGAATTCGGGGTAGTCCCTCTGGAGAATTCTCAAGCCGGCAGTATCAACGAGACCTATGATCTACTATTGGCGTATCCACTCAACATATCTGCCGAAGTTATTCTTAGAGTAAGTCACTGTCTGATGGCTTTGCCGGGGGAAACGTTGGCGGATATAACAACGATTTACTCCCATCCACAAGCCCTGGCCCAATGCGATGAATTCTTAAGCAAGTTGAAGGTCGAAGTCATGCCCAATTACGATACCGCTGGCAGTGCCAAGATGATAAAAGAGAAGAAATTGAAACACTGCGCTGCCATAGCCAGCAACAGGGCCGCCCATATCTACGGACTGGAGATTTTGGCACCGGAAATCGAGACGAGTGCCAATAACTACACCAAATTCGTGGCTATCTCCAAGCAGAAAGCCAGACGGGCGCAGAGAAACAAGACATCGCTCGTTTTCGCCACTGAACACAAACCTGGCTCCCTGTTCAGGGTTTTGGGTATCTTCGCCAGGAGAAACATAAATCTAGCAAAACTGGAGTCGAGACCAAGCCGAGCCAAGCCCTGGGAATACGTTTTCTATGCCGATTTCGAAGGTCACCTAGATGATCAAGCCTGTCAGGAAGCCATAGGAGAGCTGCAAAAAGAGACTACTTTCATCAAGATACTCGGCTCCTACCGTCAAGCTAACTGAAGTTAACCCGTCAATACCTTCGTCTCCTAAATGCTTCTCGGATTCCGTAGATTGCCTTCCACGTTTCGCTTCTACGATATGTTGGCTTGCTCTTCTTGCCATGAAAAACACTGGAATCGAGACTGGCTCCATGACAACCGTGAACAGGATTACGTAGTTACTAGAAAGCTCATATACTAGCCCCATCACGGCACCGCCCAAACCCCAACCAGCTCCAAGGGCCGTAGCGAAGATTCCGTAGGCAAATCCTCTTCGTTCCATAGGTGTCAGGTTGCCGATGGCGGCACGCATAACCATTTCCCGAATCCCCATTACTGCACCCCATAATCCCGCGCCAATGAGCACCAAGTCCTCGCTATGAGAAGAGGCGAGGAAGGGAATGGGCAAGGTTAGGAAAGGGACTGCCAACAATGATGTAAGCCCAACTGTATCGTACGTTCTACCCACGAGAAGAGCTGCTATGGCATCTACACCCATAGCCATGACGTAGGTTAAGGGAATCTGCGCATCCGGGACAATAAACTGGGCCTTAAGATGGTACGAGATTAACGGGAAACCGGCAAACCCGGCCACGGAAAACAAAGTGAATGCTGTGTATAGAGAAGATCCTGAGGAGTTTGCCTTGGATGTTTTCCCTGCTTGTGTCTCCCGGAGCTTGGAGTCTCTGTGGTGCAGGAAACTTCCTCCCCGCTACGACCAGAACAGCCAAGGTTAGCAGAGCAGGTATCCATAGGACGGTGAATCCCTCACGATGGTTCTAATGGGAAAGAACACCAGAAAAAGCGACAGGGCCAACGATGGCGCCAACTTCGTCTACTGCTTCGTGAACAGCAAACCCCCAGCCTCTCCCCACTTTTTTTGCGGCATAAGGCAGCATGGTATCTCTTGATGGAATCCTATTGCCTTCCCGACCCGTTCCAAAATTGCAAGCACAGCAGCAAGTTGCCAATAGCCAGCGAACACCAGCAGGGGGATGGACAGGACCACTCCGTAGCCAATAAAAGTCAGAAGCCAATATGCCTTGGTGCGGTCGGCAACATAGCCAGAAGTTAGGCACAGTGCATAGCCAGTGAATTCGCCGATGCCTGCTACCAAAGCGACGACGCCAGCATTGCTCCCAGCGTACGCAGACAGGTGCCGGTGACACTCCCGGCTCCTTTGTAGGTTACATCCCCGAATAGGCTGACAATCCCCAGAAGAATTATGAAGTACACCGCAAATCCCCCTCGTATTTCAGAATAGCCAGGTGACTTCAAGAAATCCGGCAGACTGGCAACCACGCTAGAGCTTCGCTCTTAGCTTCTTGTACGTGTTGCTAACAGCTTCTGGTAGGACCTTGGTGTCAGACAACACTGGCATGAAGTTCGTGTCGCCTTGCCACCTGGGAACTATGTGAGTATGGAGGTGCTCTGCTATGCCAGCTCCGGCTATTTTGCCCAGATTCAAGCCAATATTGAAACCAGTTGGTTCCATCACTTTCTTCAGCAGTTCCACACTCTTCTTGATAATGTCAAAGTGTTCCTTCGTTTCTTCGTCCGTCAAATCCTGCAAATTCGCTACGTGCCGATAGGGCGACACCATTAGATGTCCTGGATTGTATGGGAAGGCATTCAGGATTATGAAGTTGTATTGGCCCCGACAGAGGATGAGATTTGCCTCGTCATTATTCTCCCCGGGTTTTTGGCATAGGATGCAGCCGCTTTCTGCTTGTCTTTGTATGTATTCTACTCTCCAAGGTGCCCAAAGATATTCCATCAAACCTATATAGTATGCCGATTCTGGGTCAAGTGCAACAGAATCGGTACCTGAAATGGGAATTTTGGACATGGCAGAATGAGTTGACTAGGTGATTGGGCCGAGAATAAAATACTTCGGGGGGAATATGCTTGAAGTCTTGACACAGAAGTTGACCGCTGTATTTGACAAGCTTAGCAGGAAAGGCAAGCTTAGCGAAGGGGACGTTGACGATGCTCTGCGTCAGATACGGCTGGCGCTTCTAGAGGCAGATGTGAATTTTAAGGTGGTCAAGGAATTCTTGACCAAGGTGCGAGAGCGTGCGCTTGCCTCCGAAGTGTTACGCAGCCTGACACCAGCCCAACAGATCGTCAAGATCGTTAACGAAGAATTAATTGCCATCCTGGGCGGAGAGCCTGGTCGTTTGGCTTCAGCTACTGATCTGCCGGCGGTCGTTTTACTGGTAGGATTGCAGGGCTCAGGCAAGACCACTACGGCGGCGAAGTTAGCTGTTCAGCTCAAACATCTGGGGCAGCGTCCTTTATTAGTAGCTGCTGATACTCGCCGACCTGCTGCCATCGAGCAACTGAACCTACTGGGCAAGCAACACGACGTCCCGGTATACAGTGAGGATGCCACCGTAGCATCAACTGCAATTTGCCAGCGTGCTCTGAAGCAGGCTAAAGAAATGGGAATAGCTTGGGTCATAGTGGATACGCAAGGGCGCCTTCATATTGACGAAGCTCTGATGCAGGAACTGAGCGATGTTAAATCCTTGATCCACCCCTCAGAAGTGCTGCTTACAGTAGATGCCATGATTGGGCAGGATGCCGTGAAGGTAGCTCAAGAATTCCACAGCCGCATCGGGCTCACGGGACTCATCCTGACGAAGATGGACGGAGATGCCCGAGGTGGAGCTGCTCTCTCCATAAGATTTGTTACCGGGGTACCCATAAAATACCTGGGCACTGGTGAGAAGATAGACGCGCTGGAGGTATTTCATCCCGACCGTTTAGCATCTCGCATCTTGGGTATGGGTGATATGCTCACGCTGATCGAGCGAGCTGAGACGGCTTTTGATCAGCAACAGGTCAAAAACTTGGAAGGGAAAATGCGCACTGGTGATTTCGACCTTGAGGATCTCCTTAGCCAAATGCGCCAAATTCACAAGATGGGGTCCCTGGGACGACTGGTGGAAATGATACCCGGCTTTTCCAGATTCGCTTCTCATCTACCAGATGATCAAGGTGACAAACAGCTAAAGAAGATAGAAGCCATCATACAGTCTATGACCTATGAAGAGCGGCGCAATCCGGTCATTATTGATGGTAAGCGGCGAAGCAGGATTGCTCGGGGCAGCGGCACCACGTCGAGGGATGTTAACCAGCTTCTCAACCAGTTTCGTGAGATGAAAAAGTTGACCAAGTCGCTGTCAAGAGGAAAGTTGCCCACAAAGATGGGCAACATATTTGACATTCCCCTGAGGTGAACTCAATCTAGACCAGCCCTATTCGCTTTGATTGCGGGTGCGCCGGACTACCACCAAATTCGCAGGACTCTCGCGGGTTGCTTCAATCTAGATAGCCCTTGAGCTTCCGACTGCGGGTGGGATGACGCAACTTGCGCAGAGCCTTGCCCTCAATCTGTCGTATTCTTTCCCGAGTTACGTTGAATTCTTTGCCCACCTCTTCCAGAGTTCGAGCATGTCCGTCTTTGAGGCCAAATCTCAGCTGCAACACCCTTTTTTCGCGATCGGTAAGCTCACCAAGCACTTTGTCTATTTGCTCCTTGAGTAGCTGCTGTGAGGTCGCCTCCGTCGGCGCTAAGCTGGCATGGTCCTCAACAAGGTCGCCCAGCCGGCTGTCTTCGTCTTCGCCGATGGGCATATCCAGTGATATTGGCTCACGGAAGAACAAGGCCATGACCTCTTCCACTCTTTCTGGCGACATACCCAGACGGCCGCCAATCTCATCGTAACTTGGCTCACGGCCGAGTTCCTGAACCAACTGCCGCATTGTTCGCAACAGCTTGTTGATCGTCTCTACCATATGTACCGGAATGCGAATAGCACGCGATTGGTCAGCTATCGAGCGAGTAATGCCCTGTCTGATCCACCAGGTAGCATAAGTACTGAATTTGTAGCCTTTTCTATATTGAAACTTATCTACAGCTCGGATAAGGCCGATATTCCCTTCCTGGATGAGCTCAAGGAGAGGCATCCCGTGCCCAATATACTTTTTGGCTATGCTCACCACCAGGCGTAGATTTGCCTCTGTGAGGTGCCTTTCTGACGCTTTGGCTTCTGTCTGTACCTGCCTGAAGTAAGCTTTGAACTCATTACCATGAGGGTCGATGCGAAACAGGAACTTGCCGTCGCTAGCGAGGGCCTTCAGCTTCTGCCATGAAGTCTTGTCCTTAGCCAGAAGCCTGAGCAGTTGCGGGGGCAGAAGCTGAGTGTTTACAGAAACATCTATTATGGCATCTTCAGCTGCCGCCGCTCCTTTGCCTATGCCCTTACCAATTGCGGCTATTAGCGATGTGGCTATAACTTCGTCAATCGCAGAGCGAAACTTGGGATTCCTGATTGTCTCCACCACGTTTCTGGACGAGGCGATATCAATATGCTCTCCAATAATCTTAACAACGGGGTACGCCTTGCACAATTGGGAAACCAGCTGAACGACTATCTCGACAGGTGAAGGGAATTTCTTATACTTCTTAAAATGGTTTTCGTCGATATCATCCAAGCTCCTGCCCAGCTCTATCTTCCGGCATAGCAACTTCTCCTCCTTGACGTTGAGAAGCGGCACTCTGCCAATTTCCTGAAGATACATACGAGCCGAGTCATCTGTTATCTCATGTTCTTCCAGCGGCGCCGGCGGCTTGATCTCCTCGGCTTCCTCAGGCAGCAAGTCTTCGCCTTCTTCTTTTTCCTCAACTTCCTCGGCTAAGGCGCTGACATCCTCAACCTCAGCTTCGTCGCTGAGCAATCCCTCAGCTACCGCCTCATCATTATCAAGGCTGATAGATTCCTCTTTAATTGAATCCATGATCCTTCTCTTTCCTGACGAAGACTTCCCGAAGTCTCAGCGCCGAATCTATTCCCTGCTCCTCTAGTTTGGCTAGCTCTGAGCTTATCCCGCCTCGCTCCCTCTCAATCTCAAGCGTCGCCTCTTTCTCAGCTTCTAGTTTCCGGGATAACTTCTCCTGCAGACGAAGAATACATTGGGCCAGGTCACGGCGTCGAGTTCGCTCACTTTCCCGTATGGCTGGCGGGAACGGGAAATTTCTGTCAACCAAGTAGTATAAATGTTCTAATAAGCTAGAGTCAAGTTTACTTTCAAGGTTCGAGATATCCGAAGCATGTTGCCATTTGACAAAGATCTCCCGATTTTCAGTGTATTCGAAGTATTCTGACGACAGCTCTTGAGCCAAAAGACGAAGCTCGGGGTATTGAAGGAGAAGTGCCAGACAACGTTCTTCAACATGGCTAGATACAAACTGGCTGGCAAGCCGAGATTGTTCTGTTGGCTTGCCAGGTTGAGGCCCCTTCCGGCCGGTTTTTGATTCCCGCACAGCGGCTCTTATGGCGGATTCTTCAATTCTCAATTCACGTGCCAGTCTTCTCAGGTAATGGGATTGTTGTATGGGGTCTTTTATTTCATAAATCGAGGGCAGGAGTTTTTGTACGGCTAGGGACTTGTCTCGAGCTTTGCTGATGTCAACCTTGCTTATCACGGATTGAAAAGCGAAGTCCATAATAGGAATAGCTTGTTCTACCAGTTTCTGCCAGAGAGAAGGCTCCTCGCCTATCACCTCATCCGGGTCCCTGCCCGGAGGCAACAAGATGACATTTGCTTCGATGTTGGAGTAAGCCAATATCGCTTTGCCTCGCAAGGTAGCTTCCTCTCCGGCAACATCAGCGTCGAGCGCCAGGGTTATGCTAGTGGCCAATCTTTTGATGCCTTCTACCTGCTGCTCGGTCAAAGAAGTGCCCATTGAACCAACTACATTTTGCCAGCTGTGCTGATGAGCAGTCAGAACGTCCATGTAACCTTCCACGATTATTACCAAGCCCTTCTTTCTGATAGCAGATTTGGCCCTATCAATCCCGTATAGGCTGTTACTCTTATCGAAAACTGGTGTCTGGGGAGAGTTGATATATTTAGGGAGAGAGTCATCCAGGACTCTCCCTCCAAAACCGGTGACTCGACCCTGGATATCACATAAAGGAAACATCAGCCGGTTGCGGAATCGATCGTAACTACCTCCTTCCTCTTTCTCGACTATCAGACCAGCTTCTACTAGCTCCTTTTCTGTGTAACCTTTGCCCAACAAGTAGTTCTTGATGGTTTCCCAGGCATCAGGGCTGAAGCCAAGACGGAACTCTCTAGTAGTCTCAGGTGCGATGTTCCTTTTTGCTAGATAGCTTCTCGCTGTCGCCCCTGTCTTAGTAGCGGAAAGTATATGGTAATAGTATTCAGTAGCTGCCTCATTAATCTGAAATAGTCTCTCTTTCTTCTCTTCCTCAGCCTTGCTCGGTGCCTCACGGGAACTCAAAGTCACCCCGCCCCTTTGAGCCAGCAGACGCAGAGCTTGGCCAAAATCAACGCCCTCCTTCTTCATAATGAAGGAGAAGATATCGCCGCCAGTTCCACAGGCACCAAAGCAATGCCAGCTTTGTTGTTCAGGGAAGACAAAGAATGAAGCGTGTTTCTCACTGTGGAAAGGGCATAAGCCTTTGAAATTACGCCCGGCTTTTTGCAGAGTAACATACTCGGAGATGAACTCTACTATATCTAGCCTTTGTTTTACTTCTGTTATTACGCTCACTGAGATATTTGTTCAGCTAATCTTAGCGCATACTGGTCGGTCATTCCAGCTATATAATCAATAACTTGCCGCTCCTTACCATCCGGCAGAGCAACAGACTCTCGAGGTAATCTATCCTCATATTTCAGAAAATAAGAATACAAGAGACGGATGACTCTTGCCGCCTTCACCGCATCTGCTCCAGCTAAGGTTGGATAATACACTTTGTCAAATAGAAACTGCCGGAGTGTGTTCGTTGCTCCAATGACCGCGGGGCTCATGCCTATAGTAGGCTTGGCTAAACTGCCATTGCCACCAACGGGCCAGGAGCAGTCCACTACGTCACGAACCAGGGTATCGACTCGCTGTGAATGCGTAGGCCCCAGAGTCTCTACTACCCGCATGGGCAACTCACTCCGTGAGATGATCCCAGCTCTCACAGCATCTTCCACATCGTGATTGACATAGGCCACGATGTCAGCTATCTTGCATATTTGTCCCTCCAAAGTGTGCACGTCCCCCCAACCTTCCCCCAGGATGTCAACCTGCCCCTTGGAATGATTGAGAATGCCATCTCGGACCTCCCAGGTAAGGTTTAGCCCCTGTCCGTCCCTCTCCAATAGATCAACTACTCTTAAGCTCTGCTCATTGTGTCTGAAGCCACCGTGATGCAACTCATTCAGGACTTCCTCGCCTATATGACCAAAAGGCGTGTGTCCCAAATCGTGTCCTAGAGCAATAGCCTCAGCCAGGTCTTCGTTGAGATTCAAAGCGCGAGCTATAGTTCTAGCTATCTGCGATACTTCCAGAGTGTGAGTGAGCCTGGTGACATAATGGTCGCCTAAAGGAGCAACAAAAACCTGTGTCTTATGCTTTAGCCGACGAAAGGCCTTGGAGTAGATGACACGGTCACGGTCACGTTGAAAACTCGTCCTTATGGGGCATGGCTCTTCCCACCTGAGCCGACCGCGACTGGACTTGCTCTTAGCGGCGTAACGAGAAAGGGCCTCTTCCCTCTTCTCTGTTTGTTCACGTATATTGGGTTGGCCAACCATGGAATCACTGCAATACTGCAACTCGAGACAGAATCCCTAGCCCATCGCAGCACCACCCTCGCGCCATCACGCGCGTTTCCTTTTCGTTCTTGCTTTTGTTCTCTTTTCCACCTTCGCGATACTCAACCTCGTTGACAGTACTACATCTGGGTTCAGAGACATCGAATCTATCCCGCACCTCACCAAATAGTCAGCAAATTCAGGGAAATCACTTGGCGCCTGCCCGCATATCCCTATTTTTCTCCTCGGTTTGTGACGGTGTGCAGCATTTATGACTTGCTTCACCAGCCTTTTCACTGCCTCATTTCTTTCATCGAATATGTGCGCCACCAGTTCGGAATCTCTATCCAAACCAAGGGTTAATTGCGTTAGATCGTTCGACCCTATGCTGAATCCATCAAATACATCGGCGAATTCTTCAGCCAAAATCACGTTTGATGGTATCTCACACATCACATAGACCTCTAATCCATTTCCTCCTTGCCTTAGGCCAAACTCCTGCATGGCTTCTATTACCTTTCTTCCCTCTTCTGGCGTCCGGCAAAAGGGAACCATCACCTTGACGTTGGTCAACCCCATCTCGTCCCGCACTTTCCTTATCGCCTGGCACTCCAAGCCAAAGGCACGCTTGAATTTCTTATCATAATAGCGAGACGCTCCTCTCCAACCTATCATCGGATTACTTTCCTCCGGCTCATAGCGATATCCCCCAATTAGATTGGCATACTCATTTGTCTTGAAGTCAGAAAACCTAACGATGACCTCGTTTGGATAGAACCCAGCAGCTATCTTAGCTATTCCCATCGCCAGATTGTCAATAAAGAACTCTTTCTTGTCCCCATACACTGCGCTCTTCTCATCTATTTCTTCGATTACCTTTGCTAGCTTCTCATCCTTGCTCGCCGCTCTCTTCAACTTGTCATACTCGATCAACGCCATGGGATGAATGCCAATGTAAGAGTTGATGATGAACTCTTCCCGAGCCAGACCTACACCATCATTGGGAATCTGACTTTGAACAAAGGCACCGCCAGGAATGCCGAAATTCATCATTATTCTGGTCTTGGGCCTGGGCAGCTTGGTCACCTCCACCTCATCTATTCTATATTTCAGTTTCCCTTCATATATCCTGCCCTCGCCCCCTGAGCAATCTATGGTGATCTCCTTTGTATTCTTCAAGACTTCCGTCCCATTGCCCGTGCTGATTACACACGGTACGCCGAGCTCACGACTAACGATGGCTGCGTGGCAGGTTCTGCCACCTTTGTTGGTGACTATGCCACTGGCGATCTTCATTATCGGTTCCCAGTCGGGGTCTGTCATTTCAGCGACCAGAACCTGACCACTCTTGAATTTATGAATCTCACTGCTATCTTCTATCACACACACTTCACCTTGTCCTATCTTCGTACCCACTGGCTCCCCTCTAAGCAGTAATTTCCCCCTTTTCTCCAGCACATAAGTCGTCAGTGAAGCTAAGTCTACTTGTGAATGAACTGTCTCCGGCCTGGCTTGGACTACGAAAAGCTCTCCACTCATCCCATCCTTTGCCCATTCAATATCCATGGGCACGCCATAATGCTCTTCTATGGTGCACGCCCACTTGGCAAGAATCAAGATTTCATCATCATT
>CAYFSE010000019.1:0-7856 GCA_964345725.1 uncultured Dehalococcoidales bacterium | reverse complement strand
CCGGTGGAGGGCAGCGAGTTTAGCGAAAAATTCGACACGTTGATTTCGGCTATCGGACAGGCCCCTCAAACCCCTGGAGATTTCCACGTTAGCATAGGCAGGGGCAGCACTATCCAGGTTGACCCAGCAACACTCGGCACGAACAGGAGGGGCGTCTTCGCTGGCGGCGATGCTGTGACCGGACCAGCCACAGTAGTTGAGGCATTAGCTGCCGGACGACTGGCAGCCTCACGTATCGACGATTACCTACAGCATAGGTATCCATCGATTGACAAGGGAGGACGGGAAACACTGGTAGGTGATCTCCTGCCAAAAACTGTGGAGATGATAGAGAAGATTGGTCGGATTGAAGCTCCACTCCTGCCAGCTGAGGCAAGAATAAGAGAGTTTGAGCCAATTGAGCTTGTCTATGACTGGGAAACCGCTGTGAATGAAGGGAGGCGATGTCTGCGGTGTGGTATGGGCGCGGAAATACTCTTTCAGGACAAGTGTGCCACGTGCCTTACCTGTCTGAGGGTTTGCCCGTATCATGTACCGTACCTGGACACTATGGGAACGATTCAGATACCAGCTGATCAGTGCCAAGCCTGTGGTGTATGTGTTGCTGAATGTCCCGCGAAGGCAATTGTATTACGAAAGCCTTACGATCGAAGACAAGTGACCGAAGAGCTGGACCACGTCCTTAAGTCCGCAACAGAATCAAACGCCGGCCCCCTCATCATCGGCTTCTGCTGCCAGTATGGCCTCTTTGGCACCGGTACGCTGGCGAATCTATGGAGAGTGGCAAAAGGTGGGGTGTGGATCGTACCAGTTCTTTGCATCGCCAAAGTGGAAGCCGATCATTTGCTACGAGCCTTTGAGATGGGCGCTGACGGAGTCTTCGTCGCCGGCTGCGGAGAGCAGTGTGCGAGAGAGAACACAGGTGCTTGGCTCCATAATCGAGTGCAAAAGGCAAGAAAGGTGCTGTCGGAGATTGGGCTTGAGCCGAATCGACTGCAAACCTATATTCCAGGCGCTACAAAGGGGTGTCCGGCAGAATGGCTGGATAGGTTTGCGGAACAAATTGGAGGACTCTATCTGGCCTCAGTAATAATGCAGGAGGTGAAAGTTGATAGTCGCTGAGCAAAAGCCTTTGCCAGAAATCAGCCGAATGATTGCTCCGTACGAAAGGGTGCTAGTCCTCGGCTGTGGTACCTGCATGACGGTCTGTGATGCGGGTGGCGAACGTGAAATTGCCTTTCTCCATAATGCTTTGCGGGTGGCACAGTCGAAAAGCGGTAACGGGACTCATTGTTTCCTAGAATACACGCTAAAGAGGCAATGCGAGCCTGAGTTTTTGGAGATGCTAGTCGATAAAGTTGGGGACGTTGATGCCATTCTGTCGCTTGGGTGTGGCATTGGTGTGCAAGCCACAGCTGAACGCTTTCCTGATATTCCCGTTTTGCCTGGTGTCAATACCTCTTTCATGGGCATGGCTAGGGAGCAGGGAGTCTGGGATGAAAGGTGTGCTGCCTGTGGAGATTGTAGGCTAGAAAACACTGCTGGCATATGCCCCATTACGCGTTGCACCAAGGGGATACTCAATGGCCCCTGTGCTGGCACTAAGAACGGAAAGTGCGAAGCCAACAAGGACATGGACTGTGCCTGGATTCTGATTTACAAGCGTCTGGAGCGATTAAGGCAGTTGGAGAAAATGCGTCGATATTATCCGATGAGGAACTTCAGGGCAGTTCCCAGGCCGAGAAGGCTCGTAAAAACTCCTGTTGTTTTGGGAGAGAACAATGGCTAACTCGCTGTTCGAAGAAAAACTGCATTCTGATGAATTTCTGGTGACAACAGAGGTCGGACCTCCGAAGGGTGTGGACGTTTCTGAGATGATTCACCATATAGATATTCTGAAGGACAGGGTTGATGCTATCAACATAACCGACCATCAGAGCTCAGTGATGCGTTTCCCATCGCTAGGAGGGTGTCTGCTAGTCAAAGAACTTGGCGGTGAGCCTATACTGCAGATGACATGCCGTGACCGTAACCGCCTGGCACTTCAGGCCGACCTTCTTCTGGCGTACAGTCGTAGCATCGTTAACGTTCTTTGCCTCACCGGAGATTCCGTCGATGTAGGGGATCATAAGGATGCAAAACCAGTGTTTGACTCGGATTCTATTCAACTGCTGAAGATGATCAGGACTATGGAATCGGGAAAGGACGTAGGTGGAAATGATTTGAAAGGTGTTCCGAAATTCTGCCTCGGTGCCTCAGTTCATCCAGAAGCGGACCTTATTGAGCCACAACTCATCAAGTTTGAAAAGAAGGTTGCTGCCGGAGCTCAGTTTTTCCAGACTCAAGGAATATTCGACGTAGCGAGTCTCAGGAGATTCATGCAATATGCTTCTCAGTTCGACGTCAAGATTCTGGCCGGTATCATAGTTCTCGCCTCAGCTAGAATGGCTAAGTATATGAACGATAATGTACCTGGAATAATCGTGGCCCAGACAGTAATTGATGAACTGGCGAATGTGGAGAAAGGCAAGGGACGTCAGAAGGGGATTGAGATCGCCGCGAGACTGATAAAGACAATAAAGGAGGAAAACCTGTCTCACGGCGTCCATATCATGGCAGTAGGAAATGAGGGTGTTGTCCCTGATATCTTGGAGGCAGCCGAGGTCGAGGTTGCCCGCCATTAGTATTGAATTGGGATTGACAAGGACTGTAGGTCGAGCAGTCTAGGTGAAATCCTTCATGAGGAGGCCAAAAAGAAAACGATGGGTCAAGCAGGGTGATCAAAATTTGAAATGAGGAGGGAAGTAAGATGGCAAACAAAGAAAGAATCTTAATCGTTGATGACGAACTCGATTTTGTGGAAGCATGCCAACGGACTTTGGAAGCGAAGCGTTATCAGGTGATGACCACCTCTAGCAAGTCCCTAGCACAAGAGATGATGCAAGCGGAGCCCGACATCATTGTTCTGGGCACTTTGGCTCCTGCCGGGCAGGCCTTTGCTATGCATCAGTGGTTAAAGCAACATCCTAGATACAAAGACATACCGCTTATGGTGATCGATGCCCGGTACCAAGAGCGATATGCCAGGGGATGGAGGAAGTTTGAGGGAATGCAGCTAGAGTCCGAAGACTATATCAGCAAACCAGTTGAGCCATCTGAGTTGGTGCCGCGGGTTCAGAGTCTTCTGGAGAGACGGGCAGCCAGGAAGATAAAAGTACTGGTTATCGATGACCACACCATGGTAAGAAACGGAATCTGTGCCGTGCTTGCACTGCAAAAAGATGTCGAACTGGTGGGTGAGGCTGCCGACGGGAGGGAAGCGCTGGAGAAGGTTCTGCGCCTTATGCCGAACGTGGCCTTGATGGATATAGTCATGCCGATAATGAGCGGGCTAGAGGTAACAAAAGAAATAAGTAAGGAATGCCCTCAGACGAAGGTCCTGATTCTGACTCAGTATGATGAGGAAGAGAACATGGTTGTCGCCAAAAAGGCTGGAGCATATGGCTTCATTCCCAAGAAGGCAGCTAGCTCAGACCTCATAACGGGTATAAGGACCGTAGATGCTGGGAAGTTTTTCCCCGCGTCCTTTGCTGAAGTATCCAAGAACTAGCGTTCAGGAGTGGGGAGGTTCGCCTAAAACCTCCCCATTCCATTGTTTGTTGCTTCAAAGACAACTAAAGGAATCCTCATGCTACGTCGAGATCCTTCGAACTTGGACAACTTGCAGCTTGTGTCCATTGTGTGGAGCGAAAGTGTTCAGTACCCTGAGGGCCTGGAGTAAACCGCAACTCAGATAGTAGCCTAAATACGAAAAGGCGGGACGCGCTACTGGCGGATATCCTGCCTGTTCAGAAGTTCTGGAGGTAGCTCTTGATCCTAATATGTGATTTCACCATTGCATGAACATCGGGGTGTGTGCGATTCCATGCGTACCTTACCGCATGACTATTCGAAACGGATTAGGGGCGTAAATCACCGTTTCCTGTTTGGTAGTTCTGGGAAAAAGTGTAGACTATTCCGTCTCCAAGTTAGTGTTCTAAGGAAGGTGTTCATACCCCTTGACAAGGAAACATCAGCTACTTAGATTGTCGGTGTATGATGAGGTCTAGGTATTAGCGGCAGCCAATCAAGGAGAATCGAAGTGAGAGGTAAGATACTATGATCCAGAACAAAAATGATGTAAGCCCAGAAAACCCAGTACTAAGAGTTTTGCAGTCGGTCTATCCTCCATTTGCCGTGATTGCTGGAATGCAACTTGATCTGTTCACTCCGCTGAAAGATAACCCTATGACTGCAGAGGAGGTTGCCGTTGCATTAGGTGTAGGCCCCGCGAAACTTAGGCCACTCTTATACGCGCTCGCGGCGGCCAAGTTGTTGAATGTGGAGGGCGAACTTTTCGTTAATAGTGATGCAGCTAACCGTTACCTAGTTAGAGGTAGTCCATCCTGCATGGTAGATTGTCACGAACTTTATTCGAACTTATGGAAAGCGGTACTAAAGACTGCGGAGTCAATTCGAACTGGAGTGCCACAAGCGAAGTATGATTACTCAGCTATGTCAAAGGATGAGTTGGAGCAATTCTTTCGTGGCGAGCACCCGGAGGCTGTTGCTGCCGGGCGCGATTTGGCGGCTAGATATGACTTCTCTTCCTACCACACTCTATTGGATGTTGGTGGCGGTTCGGGTGGGTTAGCTATTGCAGTAACCGAGGCACGTCCCCATATTCAGGCGACAGTCGTAGATTTGCCGACGGTCACTCCGATAGCAACTCGTTTTATCGAGGAGGCAAATGCTTGTGACAGGGTTCAAGTGGTGGCAGCCGACATGCTCTGTGATTCCTTGCCTGGATCATATGACATTGCGGCCTTATTCTCACTGATACAGACACTTTCACCTGATAATGCACGGCGTATGATCAAGAATGTGAGCAAAGTGGTGAACCCTGGTGGTGCAATATTCATTGGAGGTTCCGGTATTATAGATAATTCGCGAACCTCACCTCCAGAAAAGGTAGGCTTAAATCTGGTCTTTATTAATTTGTATGATGACGGGCAAGCTTACACAGAACAGGAGCACCGGGATTGGTTAGCAGAGGCTGACTTTGAAGACTTTGAACGTATTAGGCTATCGGAAGGACGAAGCATTATCAGTGCACGGAAGACCAGATGAGCAATGATTTCGATCTCGTGGCCCGGAGGGCCTTGCTTGAAATCCAGTCCCGCCCACCAAGACAAAGCTAGGGGGAGTGGTAGTACTCCCCTTCCCTGGTGCCAAAACCGCCGGGGACTTCTGCTAGATCATTCGCGCTAGGTATGAAACTCAAGACGCCCCTGTGGTATTCAAGTGTATATTGGTGTCACTGTTTCCTGTGCAATTCACCATCTTACCTTTCGCCACTGCACGAGAACTGGGATATAGGTTAGCCCGTGATAGAACAAACATTCGTGGCGCGGAAGTTAGTAATGGGGCCGAATCCTTGAACGGAACGTCTTTGCGGCGGTAATGTCGATGCCCGTTATCGCGGCGGTCAAATGACGCTGACGTTCGTCGAAATCGAGATCGCGCTCATTTCCACTGATGACCGGTGGTTTTCTGTCGTGAAGGCCCAGTAGGGAAGGTGCCAGACAGAAGCTGAAATAGAGATGAAGCTGGTAATTTGTGGTTACTAATACATCTCTCGCGGAGAGAAGGAGCGGCAATTATTCATAGTTCAAGAAACGTTCCTATTGGTTTTATACAGGTGATGTCTGGCTCCTCAAAATGGATTCGAACTGAAAGCACAGGCTACCGCTAAAAGAGATGTCAGTCATGGGACATATTTTGGGCCAACAAGGAAGACGTTTGCATCGCTGGCAACTGATTGTTGTCGCCCCTCAGTCAAGTATGGTAGAATCAGTCGGGCAAGCTGCGGGACGTAGAGAGAAAGCGGTCACCTGATTAATAACGGAAAGAGGTGGTCTTCTCCTGCTTTTCAGGTTCACAAGGCAAGGAAAACGGGGCTCAGCGGCTTTCAATCCTTCCAAGCAGGGTGTCACGGGTTTGAGTCGCGTGTCCCGCTTCACATAAGCTTGTTGGCAATGAAGGCTGAACGTTTTCATGGCCAGAAGAACGGGCTCGTAGCTCAGAGGCAGAGCGGCCGGCTCATAACCGGTTGGTCGCAGGTTCGAATCCTGCCGGGCCCATTTGCTACCAAACCAGGTGCGAATTTTCTACATGCCATGGAGTCTGCACTCGAGAGCTGTCTTTCTACTGCTGTGTCCCAGTAGTCCGGGACATGTCGTGCGGATCGGTTGATTATGACTGAGTTGAAAGGACGCCCAGGTCCACTGTCGAATGGTTATGACCGTCGAGAGATATGGACAGGCAGCAAATGTTGACAAGAATCAGCGGGAGCGTATAATGTAAGATACATAGTAAGCCGATGTATCAGGAACTGTTCGATGCCCGACAAAACCATAAGCTATGAAGAGCTAACACCCGGCTACAAATTCCCTCCCGTCACTTATGAACTGAAGGAGTCCTTCGTCTCTAAATATCTAAGAGCCGTGGACAGCACTGGCGATGGATTTGTTCCCCCTTTGGCCGTCGCGGCCTGTGCCATAGCTGCTATGACAAAGTCAGTTCCCCTGCCACCTGGCACCATCGCCATACATGCTTCACAAGAGCTCGAGTTTCTGAACCTGGTTCCGATTGGCGCTACTATAGAGTGCTGCATAGAAGTGGCGCAAAAGATAGCTCGAGGCAAAATGAGTATGTTAGGCTTGAGGCTCGAGATTCTGGACAAAGACAAAGAGAAGGTGCAATCGGGGAGGGCGGGTATAGCATTGCCTACCTAAGAATGAGATGTTAACAGATATTCAAGAAGGGAAGCCTCTCGGTCCTGTGGTAAGACATATCACCCAGGAGAAGATTAATCTTTACGCTGAGGCATCTGGCGATTTTAATCCTATCCATATAGATGAGTCCTTCGCCGCCAAGACTCCTTTTGGTGGCACTATTGCGCACGGCATGCTTAGCTTAGCTTACGTATCGGAGATGATGACTTCGGCATTCGGCCGAAGCTGGGCGTCGGGGGGTAAGCTTCGGGCGAAGTTCAAGGATTCGGCACGGCCCGGAGATACTTTGACTATCACCGGTGAGATCTTTTGCATTGAGCAGAAAAGTCATGTATCATACGCAAACTGCAATTTTGAGTGCCGTAATCAAAGGGGCGAAACGATAGTCACAGGGGAGGCAATAGTCAAGTTATCAAGTGGCAAAGAATAGAGGAATTATTCAAAATGGCAAAATAAGAGTGGCTGTGGATGCCATGGGTGGTGACTATGCCCCGGAGGAAATAGTCAAAGGGGCAGTGCTGGCAGCCCAGAAGGACGATGTGGAAATCTTCCTGGTGGGCTCCGCAGACATTCTGGAACAGGAATTAACCAAGTGCAAAGTCACCAACGGCTCATCTGTCCACATTGTTGGGGCCAGCGGATTCATCAAGGAAAACGAGTCGCCGGTCGACGTAATTCGCCGCAAACCTGATTGTTCTGTTGCTGTAGCGGCAAAGATGGTGAAATCAGGGGAAGCGGATGCGCTATTCAGCGCTGGGTCTAGTGGAGCAGCTGCAATAAGTGCTATTCAATTTATCGGCATGCTAGATGGCGTGTATCGTCCGGCACTTGTTGGCTCTCTGGGTAGCTTTGCAGCCAATACTGTGATGGTAGACCTTGGAGCTAACGTGGATTGCAAACCTTATCAGTTTCTGACTTTTGCCATCGCTGGCTCAGTCTACGCTAAGAAGTTCCTCAGCGTCACTGACCCCAAGATAGCTTTGCTAAACACGGGAGGCGAAGAAAGCAAGGAGAGCGAAA
>CAYFSE010000018.1:0-14450 GCA_964345725.1 uncultured Dehalococcoidales bacterium | reverse complement strand
GACACAACCAACCATTCAGGGCTAACTATAGTGCCATTCCATTCTGTATCATCTGTGATGCCAAGTTCAAAATGGCTCGTCGCCAGCCATGGAACAAATCTATCCAGCAACTCTACTGCATATTCTTGTAGACCGTCTTCTCCTTCTACTACGTCGAAGCTAACAACCTTTTCGTCAGTCCGGCTACTTTGATTTCCAGTGATAGTCACCTCAATAGTTTTATTAATGCTTGCTTGTGTTGGTATGACAACTACCTCAGCAACCTGTCCCTCAACTATATTCTGCTGATAGACGACCACTTGTGAATCAGGAGCCTGTGCTGATATACGTGCAGGAAGCTGATTTTCTTGCCCTTCATCGCTAATTGTCACAAGGAACATGCAGTGCTGTCCGGCAATAGAGGGTCCCCTTAACTGCTCAGGTATCACGTTAATGCGAAATTCGGGTGCTGGTGGGCGTGTGGCGATGACTACAATCACGATGACAACTATGATACCGCTTATGATGATTCCTGCCAGCTTCTTGTTACTCATTAGGTGTTCCAATCATTATGTGATAGCAGTAGCGGCAATTGCACAGGCATTGCTTTCCTTGCGTGCACTGCTAACTACTTCGTTGTCGGGAACGATAACATCAACAATTGAAATGTCCTTATCACGTTAGCCAAGGACAGCTAGGCCTGCCGGAAGTACTGCAAAGGTCACTATGCTAGTCAACTTCTTCACTGCGGCCTCGTCTCAATGCAATTATAAGCTTGAATGATCATAGAAGCAACACATCAAAGATAGCAGACCACCCGTGGCAATAATAATAACGACGGGAATAACAGTGATAACTTCTGATTCCAAGCTAGATGTCCCAAAACGTCATTTCACGTATGAAATGGAACCTTGCGCGTGAAGCCTCTGCTAGCTGATCTCACGGGCATTATCGGGGCGTAATTTCTGCAGTTCGAGGAAGAATATCTCCTCCTTCTCCCATTCCCCTGTGACTTCGAAGCCCGATCTCGATGCCAACGCCTTGAAATATGGGAGGCTCTGGTGGTCCAGTTTGACTCCGTAGGTTGCCTCGATTCTCTCGTTCGGGAGTAATATCTCCAGAGGCAAGACGAAGAACCGTTTGTCCTCGAAGCTGTCCGGAATTCTCGAATCCCATATGAGGAACCTCCCCCCGTCCTTCAGGACTCTGTAGACCTCCCTGAAGACTTTCGGGTGACCGTCGTTCTCGATGTACATGAAGGTGAAGAACGCTGCGGCAACTTCAAACTGGCAGGACAGGAACTTTAGATCCGATGCGTCCATCAATATCTTCAAGCTGTCGCTATCTTGGCGAGTTAGGAAGCTGAGGTCGATCGAGATGGCGTTTCTGCCATTCAGCTTCCCGATGATGCCCTCTCCACCACCACCAATATCTAGGATGTAACCCTGCGTCTCGATCGGCTCAATCTCGATGGTATGTTTGCCAACTACGAGGGAACTCTCCATCACCGTCCTCTGAAACCATTGACCGAGCTGGCCGACTGTGCCGGCGAATAGTGGCGCGATTTTAGTAATGGTATCAGTTGCGTTACGGAGTTTCTCGAACAGGACCCCAATTTCCTGGAGGTCCTCTTCGGAAGGGTTTACCACCAGCTCGTCGAGCCTGGTGAGGGCGTTGACGGCATCTATCACGGATTGATCTTTTGATCCGTGTTTTTCCAAGAGGGATCTAGAGTCAGTCATACTCTTCTGGAGCTTCTCAAGGGATCCGACCTTGTCATCCGTCTCAGGCATCTCTCGTCCAATCCTCAGATTGAGATTTGACAGAGTATCACCCATACACCCACCCCTCACGGTACAGCCTACCAGTCTGCTTGCACAGCTAGTTTCTTAGTTCATTGCACTACTTAGACATCTATATATTATACCCAGAATATCCTTACTAACAAAGAAGATGTCAAACTCATACAGTTATTGGAGAAGTGGTAGAATGAGGATGTATAATACTTCTAAGATACGACGTAAGGGAGGAATTTGGCAGGCATGAGGTTCGAGAGTAGCATCGACATTAATGCCCCCGTCAAGAAAGTGTGGGCGCTCATAGATAAGCTCGAGGAATGGCCTCGATGGATGCCGTCCATCAAGAAGATTGAGAGGGTTTCCCAAGGAGCTTTGACAACCGGGTCGCAGCTTTCTGTGACAGCTAAGGTCAGCGGGCTCGCCGTTGTATTATTGATGACGATCACCGAGTTTGTCGCGGAGCGGAATGTGGTTTTGGAGGGGAAGAAATTTGGCACTAAGTTGACACGCTTCTACGCACTGGAACCTGAGAATGGCAGGACGAAGCTGACCATTGGCGGGGACGTTTCGGGGGCTCTAGCCTGGCCGGCGTGCCGTGGTGGTAGAAAGGTCTCAGCTGAGATTGCCCTAGCGGTGAAGACAAAAGTTGAGGGATCGGAATGACAAGCCAGAGCAAGACCTTCATGGGGATAGATATAGGTTCGGTCAGCTTAAACATAGCTGTGATCGATGAGAAACTCCGGCTTCTGGAAAGCGTCTATGAGAGGACGAGGGGGCAGCCTATTTCAGTACTCATTGATGTTTTTGAGGGTCTGAAAAGATGTTTTCCTGAACTATGTGGGGCCGTATGCACGGGCAGCGGACGCGATCTCATAGCTGATCTCACGGGTGTAGGTAAACAGAATGAAATTATCACTCAGGCAAAGGCTGTCGCATATTTCCATCCTGGGGTCAGGACAGTTATTGAGATTGGAGGGCAGGACTCAAAGCTGATTTTCCTGGAGCGAGACGAAAAAAGTGGAAGGACGGTCATCGTTGACCATGCGCTTAACGAGATATGCGCTGCTGGAACTGGCTCTTTCCTTGATCAACAAGCATATCGTCTGGGGATTTCGATAGATGAGTTCAGCAATCTGGCCACGAGAGCTGAGAAGGCGGCCACGATTGCAGGCAGGTGCAGTGTCTTTGCCAAATCTGACATGATCCATTTGCAGCAAGAAGGGACATCGCAGGAACAGATAATAGCTGGGCTTTGTTATGCCTTGGCTAGAAATTACATAAGCAATTTAGGTAAAGGGAAGAGATTCGTGAAGCCGATAGCCTTTCAAGGTGGCGTTGCTGCCAACAAAGGGGTGGTCAAGGCTTTCGAAGAACTGCTGGAACTCAAGCCTGGAGAATTGATTATTCCCGAGTACTTCAGGGTCATGGGAGCCATTGGGGCGGCAATGATGGCCTCGGAGAGACAGAGTGACACACCTACTAGGCTTGGAGTAGCAGCGGAGGTCTTGCGGCGCTATTTAGCTAGGAAGAACAGTGGAGCTGAGGTAGGGCACTTAAGGAGATTGATCTATAACGGGGACGGTGGTGCTCCATTAGATGAGTGTCCCATTTCTGGAAGGCAACAAAGGATCAAGGTGTATATAGGAATTGATGTCGGCGCTGTGAGCACAAACATCGTTGTTCTGGATGAAAACAGGAAGCTGCTGGCGACGAAGTATCTCATGACCGAGGGCGCCCCGATTGAGTCAGTTAGGAAAGGATTAAGAGAGATAGGGCGTGAAATCAAAGAGCTTGTTGAAATCCAAGCCGTAGTCACTACTGGCAGTGGCCGTTATTTTGTAGGTGACTTTGTTGACGCCGACCTAGTAGTTAACGAGATTACTGCCCAGGCTAAGGCCACACTACATATGGATGAGACCGTAGACACCATCTTTGAGATAGGGGGGCAGGATTCAAAGTATATCCGCCTGAAGAAAGGTGCAGTCGTAGATTTCGAGATGAACAAGGTTTGCGCTGCCGGTACTGGCTCCTTCCTCCAGGAACAGGCTGATAGATTGGCTATAAATATTGAGGAGGAGTTTAGTAAGCTTGCCCTTAGCGCCAAGGCTCCTGTCGATTTGGGGACTCGGTGCACCGTTTTCATGGAATCTGATCTAATACACCACCAGCAGGTGGGTTCACCGAAAGTCGATCTCTTAGCGGGGCTTTCCTACTCTATTGCCAATAATTACATTGAAAAGGTGGTAGGGAACAAGAAAATTGGCGAGAAGATATATTTTCAGGGAGGCGTCGCCGGAAATAAGAGTGTAGTAGCTGCCTTCGAAAGTATTTTGGGGAAGAAGGTTAGGGTTCCGCAGAAGCACAATGTGACTGGTGCCATAGGGGCTGCGTTGATTGCCATGAAGAGGAGACATGGGGATGGGAAAAGCAACTTTGCAGGGTTTGACCTCACCGACCGCGAATATGAGGTCAAATCGTTTGAATGCCAGCATTGCCCCAACCACTGTGACATAAAGAAGATATCCGTCGGAGGCGAATTCAAATCCTTCTACGGTGGTATTTGCGACAGATATGAGCTGGAAGGCGAGAAAAGCACTGCCCAGGTTCTTCCTGATCTGTTCAAAGAGCGAGAAGAAATGCTCATGAGCTATTTTAATGAGGATGAATTTGCCCCCAATTCTCCGGTGATAGGCATTCCACGAGTTCTCATGTTCTTTGAGCAGTTTCCATTGTGGGCTACATTCTTTGGGGAGTTGGGAGTTAAGGTGGTGCTGTCCGACAAGACTAACAAGAGACTCATCCACAAGGGACTGCAAGAGGTCTTGGCTGAGGCTTGCTATCCGGTGAAGATTGCCTACGGGCACGTGGCAAATCTCATTGAAAAAGGGGTTGACCGTATATTCCTGCCCAGCATCATTGACCTAGAAAAGGATATTGATGATGTGGCCAGGAGTTACAACTGCCCCTTGATTCAGGGTATCCCCTTCATGCTTAGGCCAGCTTTCAAAGACAAAGCAAGAATCATAAGTCCTACCATATTTATGGCAAAGGAAAAAGAGAACCTCAAGGCGGAGATGGAGAAGATAGGTAGGGAATTCGGAAAAGAGAGGAAGGAGGTCGGCTCAGCCATAACAGCTGCGCTTAAGGCCCAAGACGAGTTTGAAAGGGTTCGTCGGGAAAGAGGTCAACAGATACTTGAAACCCTTAAGAAGGATAATGAAGCCGTGGTGGTAATAGGAAAGCCTTACAATGTTCATGATCTAGGGTTGAATCTGAATATCGCCAAGAAGTTGCGCCGTCTGGGAATACTGGCCATACCGTTTGATCTACTGCCGCTGGATGAGGTTGAGCTGCCGCCTCATTACTCCAACCTGGTTTGGAAGAATGAGCAGAATCTTCTGCGGGCAGCGATAACGGCTAAGAGTAACCCCAGCTTGAATCCTATAATGATCACCAATTATGGCTGTGGTCCTGATGCTTTCTTCTGGAAGTATCTCGAAGAAACCGTGGAAGAGGATCCTTATCTACTTCTGGAGGTAGATGAGCACAGCGGTGATGCTGGAATGACCACCAGGGTTGAAGCCTTTCTTGATACCCTTGGCAGACCGAAAACAGGGGTAAAGCAGGAACGGCAGGAAGACCTCAGTGTGATCAGACCCTGTGGTGGGATGAGTATCTTCAAACCATCAAAAAGGATTAGGGAACTGGATAGAACGCTCTATACCCCCTATGTTTCTGGGCACTCGATAATTTGGGCTGCTGCTTTTAACTCCGTGGGGTTACACGCCCGGGTTTTGCCCGAGCCTGATGAATTATCGGAAGAGATGGGAAGAAGATACGTCTCCGGGAAGGAATGTCATCCCTACTTGCTCACCACGGGGGATTTGGTCAGAATGACCGAACTTGACGATTTTGAACCCGATAGGGCAGCATTTGTGATGCTTAACTTCGATGGTTCATGCAGGTTGAGTCAATATGCGTTATCTCAGAAGTTGGTTCTTAAGAGATTGGGTTTGGGGCATATGCCTGTGGTTGCCCCGGTTACCTCCATCCGTCATGATGAATTCACGGGGTTATTCGGACTGAGGTGGGCGGGAGCTCTCTGGAAGGGCTGGCTAGCTACAGACGTCTTGCTGAAGAAGTTGCTGCATATTCGCCCTTATGAGGCAAATAAAGGCGAGAGTGATCGGGTTTACGCGCAAACCATAGAGGAGATAGCCTCCGGAATTGCCCATGGCAAATTCTGGGAGGCTTTCAACCGCTCAATAGCGGCTATGGACGAAATCCCAACCAAGAATGAAGACAGACCAATCATAGGTATAGTGGGAGAGTTCTATACCTGTATGAACTCCTGGGCTAACAACGATATAATCAGAGAGTTTGAGTCACTGGGCGCTGAAGCGAGGCTTGGACCGACCACTACAGACTACTTAGTATATTTTAATGAGGTATACCCGGAGACCCACTTCGCTAGGAGAGCGTATCTGTCGGCTCTCTACTATTATCTTAGAAGGTTTCCGTTTATGCACTGGAAACGAAAGATTGAGGGAATGATGGCAGACGGACTTCCAGATTGCATTATCCCCAGAGTTGAGGATATGGTCACGCTGGCCGCACCTTATGTAAGTGACGATATAGACCCTATAGTGACTGTAAATGTGGCTAAGGCGAAGAATTATGCTATGCAGGGCTGCAGTGGTATAGCCAATCTCATCATTCTGAATTGCCTTTTTGGAACTTTGTGCACTGCTGTCTATAGAGGGATACAAAGGGAGCACAACCGCATTCCTGTGCTCAATATGATATATGATGGGCTACAGCAAACCAACGCAAAGACAAGGATAGAGGCCTTCATACATCAAGCGAAGTTATACCACGAAAGATACAGCACGGTCTAACAAATTGGCACTTTCCGGAAGGCGACGTTACGACTTTGTACAAGATTGACGTTGTCATGGCCAGCGAAGTTCAACGCCGGTGACGGGACGCCGAGACACTCCGACCTTTGGTCGAATCAAGTAGCGGATTGCCAGCTCAGGAAGGGATAGGTCTGCCCATTAACGAGATTCCAATTGTAGGCGGGGTTGATCACGCCAGGGGCGACTGACGATATGTCCCACCCTGCCCCTAAGAATGTGATGATGTCCTGCATTTCGGCAGTGGTCTTGCCTGTCCCGCCAGCCGAAGTAGTTTGTCCGCTGGCTTCTGTATCCCAGAAAGAGCTGTTACTACTGCCGCCCCAATTCACAGCCAGCAGGCCACCAACATATTCGTTACCGGTCACGTTAGCGGCTGAATACGAGTTAGCAACTGTGCCGAAATTCACCGCTGCCAGACCTGCAACATAATAGTGGCCAGCCGCGCTGCCTGTGGAAAAGGAGTTGGTCACAGTACCATCCCGACCATTGATTCCTACCAGACTGCTGACAATTGAAGAGCCAGTCACGCTGTTCGTGGAATAGGAGCTGGTGATACTCCCTGAGTTAG
Source organism: uncultured Dehalococcoidales bacterium (assembly GCA_964345725.1). Lineage (GTDB taxonomy): Bacteria > Chloroflexota > Dehalococcoidia > GIF9 > AB-539-J10 > RBG-13-51-36. Next base: position 7,185 of record CAYFSE010000018.1, on the reverse strand, counting down.
ATCCCGTGAGACCGCCAACATAGTAGCTGCCTGCCACGCTGCCTGCAGAAAAGGAGTTGCTCACAGTGCCGTTGTTCCCTCCCACCAGGCCACCAGCGTAGTAATTGCCAGCTATGCTGCCTACGGAGTAGGAGTCTCTCACAGTGTCGTAGTTACTTCCGGCCAGACCACCAGTATTCCACTCGCCAGTCACGACGTTAGTGGCGTAGGAGTCTCTCACGGTGTCGTGATTACTTCCCACCAGACCTCCAACGTCCTGCTCGCCGGCGACATTGCCTATCGCGTACGAGTATGTGATAGGACCGCGATTGCTTCCCACCAGACCGCCAGCATCTGATTTGCCAGTCACGCTGGCCATGGAATAAGAATTGCTCAAGGTCTCCGAATTGACTCCCACCAGACCGCCAACAGAGTACCAGCCGGTGACGCTACCACTGGAATAGGAGTTACTGAGGCTGCCATCATTACTACCAACGAGGCTGCCCACGGAATACCGGCCAGTGACAACTCCACTCGAATACGAGTTGGCCACGCTGCCTTTGTTTGTTCCGGCCAGACCGCCGGCAGAATCCCAGCCGGTGACACTGCTGCTCGAATGGCAGTTGGACAAGGTGCCCTCATTAATCCCCACCAGACCACCGACATCGTTCTTGCCAGCCACACTGTCGGTAGAGTAACAGTTGCTCACGCTGCCATTCCAGTTATATCCGACTGTACCTCCAACGCAATCATCGCCGGCTATATTGCCGCTGCAATAGCAGTCGCTCACGATACCATTATTCCCTCCGACTAGACCACCAACGACATAAGTCCCGGCTACATCCGCGTTCTCGACACCCAGTTGGGTGACCTTGCCACCTGGAGCAAGATATCCGAACAATCCGACTTGCGAAGCAGAATCGGAGTCAAGGGTCAAGTTCAGGATCTTGTGACCATTGCCGTCGAACTCCCCAGCCAGATAGGGAACATAGAAGTTGGCTTCACCGCCTAAGTCCAGACTGTTTGTCAATCTGAATCTGAGGTAACCATCCTGACCAAAGGCGAGCAATTCCCGAAAGTCACTGACATCATTCACCAGATAGCAACCATTTTCCTGGGAAAGCCTCTGGCCGATGTCCAAAAACTTGCCGGCGGCAAGCCACTGTTGAAAGTCTTCAGCGAACAAGGCTCCCGCTGTAATCGTGCTTACTGCGTTGATAAGGACTTCGCTGTAGTTGTAGTGGGAGTTACTTATGATCCCGAAATTCACCCCCGCCAGACCGCCGAGGCTATGGTCGCCGTTAACATTGCCGCTGAAATAGCAGTTGCTCAGAGTGCCCAGATTTCTTCCTGCCACGCCTGCAACATATTGCCTGCCAGTTATGGCAGCGTTCACCACTTCAACATCATTGATGACGCCGCCCTCGCCGACACAACCGAAAAGCCCGATCTCATCTTCATCGGGGCGGTTGATAAACAGGTCACTTATCTCATATCCGCGCCCATTGAAACTCCCGGTGAAGGGGTTGGCGGGACCTCCAATGGGCTGCCAGCCCTTTCGATAGTCTGCTATGCCGCTTGCTACAGTCCAGTAACCGGGAGAAGCGGAGTGGAGGTCGTTCATCAGACGGTAATGACCGGCCGGGTTGTCTCTGATAGCATCCAGGTCATACCAATCCTGTATTTGACGAGGAGGAAGAGTGCAACCTACCATACTTGCTGTCAGGGCTACCATGATCAAAAAGACGATGGCTGTTGCGATGTGACGCTGTCTTTCGGAATCGAATGCCGTGTTCGGGTTGTGCTTCCTGTCCTGCATCGACCGGGATTGCTGGGGATGCCTCTCCCCAATCTGACACTGATCCGGCCCAGAGAAAAACAAAGTTGGCACCATCCTAATCTAAAGGTCTTTCGTCCGTGGCCCCAGATAGGTCATAGAGCTATACAGGGCGCCTAATTGTATATAGTCATCACCAGGTGCTCCGACACGATAGCGTCTTCGCAGCTCCATGACGATGCCCGGGAAGTCCGTCGACTCCCCTCCCACCTGTTCTCGCATCGGTATATGGCCCCAAAAACTACTCAGGCCTTCGTCTGGAATGACTTGGGCCATCATTCTTGGAATACTGGCTCTGATCCGTTCCTTGGTCACGTACACTCCATCTGCTATCTAAGAGTACGTTCAGTTTTGTTTCTCAAATCTTCCCACAATGACGAGTGAGTTGATTCCCAGCATTCCGAACGAATTATTCAATATACAGACAATCTTGTCAATACCTTTTAGCTGGTTGATAGCTAGTTGCCAAGATGATATTCAGGTCCCGAGCGATCCAGGTCGATTGTTGGAGGGGGGCACAGTCCTCAGAAGAGGACAGAAAGCCGCCAATCATAAGGAAGAGCTGCTCCCAAGGTAGACACCTGCCCTCGATTTTTCAGTGGGAGCCACGTTCAGTTTGGCGTCAAAGATTGCCACTTGGGCGGAACAGATAGCGATTGAAGCCTGCCCTGGTTCCCTGACACAAATGCTTCTTCTTCACTTGGGTGGGCCGACGTGGCGTATGCCAGCCGACACCTCTCCTGTGTAGCACATGCTGAGTTCTTGTATTTCCGATTTGCTCGTGAGCAAGCTTCTTTGAGTTTCGCCCGAAATCCTTCACGCTTGGCGCGATCAGGCCAACGCCAGTAGTCACAATCCGTGTTTCGTTAGGCTTATTTGCCAGCCCAGGATGACACTTCTACCGAAAACGTGGATGTTGGGGGGCTTGAAGGAATCTATCCAGCTGCGTCGCTGTCAGTGGTGGTATTTCCCTGACTTCATTTTGCCAAGGCCATTCTCCTCTACCATTCCAGACCCAGCATAAGACAGACTATCCCACTGCCAATCCCCATCATAGCTGCCTTATCGCCGCGTTTAAGACAGCCCTGGTCGATTCCGATAGCCATGGTAACGGGCAGGGAAACCGACCCAATGTTTCCTAGATATTCGACAGTGGTAAAGTCTTTTGCCTTATCGAGTCCTAGGGTCCTGAACAATCGTCTGCTATGCACGGCGCTAACCTGGTGAGTAAAGAACCTATCTATGTCGGAGTCCTGCCATCCGAGCTCGTGTTTCGTGCCCTCCCAAGTATCAGGCACCAGCTTTGCTCCGTTCTTAAGCAGTTCAGTCGAGTCCGTGCGCATATTCGGGAGTTCATCCAGGTCGAGGAAAGAGGCATCGGCTTCTATACGACAAAGATCATTGTGTTGGGAAGCAGCGCGCGTCACCCCACCCATAAGCCTGTGCCCGTCTTGCGACAAGGAGGAATGGGTCAACACCACTGCTACCGCTCCCGAGCCTAAGGTCAGGGTGGCAAAAGCGAATTTGAGTTCATCTCTGGTAGCATCTGGGTCTCTCAAGAGTCTGCTGATTGTTGCGTCAACTATGGGTTTACTGTTCTCGCAACCGACTACAATTCCTGCTTTTATCTGACCCAGCTCAATCATATTTGCCAGGGTTACCATGCCGTTGATGAAACCCAGGCAGGCATTGGAGATGTCAAAAATGGTAGCTGTGGGTGGGAGACCTAAAGAATCGTGGACTACCGTAGCTGTGGCTGGCTCCAGGAAATCACGGGATACCGAGGTGTGAAGCAGGCATCCGATATCCTCTTTGTTGACTCCAGACTTGCTGATAGCCTTTTCTGCTGCCTTTATGCCCGCCTGGCTCGGCGTCACTCCATCGTCCCAGAATCGCCGTTCGCGAATTCCAGTCCCCATCTCCAGGCGGCCATAGCGAAGATTCAGTTTATTGTATATCGGGGCCAGTCTTTCTTCCAGGCTCAGTGATGTAACGATATGTTCGGGGAGTTCATAACCAAAAGACTCGACGCAGACCTTCTTGTACTGCATTCAATAACCCTGCTTTTCTCTCGCTCTCACTAGTATCGTGAGAAGCTATAACGTGAATAGCTACCTCAACTGAACAGGCTCACTTCCGCCCGCTCGACACTAGTTTTGGAATATGGAACTTTGTTCTAAGATTTTCCCACCTTCCTGCCGACTCCGGTGGAATTATCTCGTCTGGAATGTACTTCCCTACTCCAGCAATGACAGCGCAGGCCTTTCTCGAGTTCGCTACGTCGTCAGGGACATACTCATCAGCGGCCGCAATAGCAGTGGACCGCAGCCTACGGGGAGCTAGTTTCTTGATCACTTTGACTGTGAAAGAAATCAGTCTATTCGGTACACGCTTGTCCAGGAAGTTAAGGCCGAACAGCAGGAGCCTATCAGGGGCATACTTATCTACGGCTTTCACGAAAAAAGAGAAGCCCCTCTTTGCTACGGACCTAGTTACGGAATCAAATTTGGATCTTTCTTCCGGTGCCGCCATGTCCTCTGCCATATCGTCTTTCCCAGATGTCATATTCTTAGCATTTTTGGTGCTACTTGTCAAGCACAATATTGCCTTCCCTGATTGACATGCCGGTGTGGTCGGAGTAAAATGCAGTGTTTTGATATGGCTGATGTAAAGCTTGGTTCAGGTGAGAGTTTCGAGGCGCTGCTGCGTAGATTCAATAGGCAGGTGCAGCAAGACCGCATTCTGGCCGAAGTCCGGCGGCGGAAGCACTTTGAAAAACCTAGCGAAGAGAGGAGAAAGAAAGCGGCAGCGAAAAGGCGGAAGAGCTTTAGATAATTAGCCCCGAAACAGCTCAGTTTTCGTAGCATCCGCGATTTGTTCATTGGTATCCCCGAGGTCACCGTAGAAAAGAGGATGGGACTTCCATGAGTCCTGGTAGCCAAGAAATAACGCTCAAGGATAAGATTCAGGAGGCCCTGAAGGGAGCGCTCAAGGGCCAACAAGCAGTGGAAGTCTCTACGTTAAGGTTGCTGCTATCTGAGATAAAGTATGCTGAAATTGCACAGCAAAAGCCGGCCGACGATAGCAAAGTACTTGATATCATTGCCAAGGAAGTAAAACGTCGTCGGGAGAGCATCGAAGCCTTCAAGAAGGGAAACCGAGGTGATCTTGTAGCGCAGGAAGAAGCGGAACTGGCTGTTCTTATGAGCTATCTTCCCGAGCAGATGAGCCGTGAAGAAGTCATCGCTCTGGTGCGGCAAGCGATGGATGTGGTTGGAGCTAAGAGCCCGAGTGACAAAGGCAAAGTCATGGCTCAGGTCATGCCTCAGCTAAAAGGCAAGGCTGATGGCCGAGAAGTCAGCGAGATAGTTTCGGAGTTGCTTGCTGCGCGCTAGGCTCAGAACGCGCGCGATGTTCTTGGATCATAGCGTGACGGCGGTGAAGAAGCACTACCATTTCCCTTTGTAGCATGAAATCTGGAGCCGTCATCTTTCCTGGCAGTTGGGCTGATTGACGCTGCTATCCTGATAGGCCGGGACGAAAGGAAATGAGTTTCGGTGTTGGGACTGGAAATCTTGAATTTGCCTAGAGTTTGAGATTTAACTGAATGGAAGTCTCCCCATTTCGAGGTATACGCTACAACCAAAGAATAGTTGGCGATCTAGACCAGGTTATTTGTCGCCCCTACGACGTTATCACTCCTGAACAACAGAGACTCTACTACAAAAGGAGCGTTTACAACGCCATTCGACTGGAATTCCCCGAGCCGACAACCGATAGATATGAAAGAGCAGCAATGACGTTTCAGCAATGGTTGAAGCAACGTGTCCTTGAGTATGACAGTGTATCTGCCTTCTATCTACATGAGCATCAATTCAGGTATTCCGGAGAGAAGATGATAAGGCGTGGGCTGATAGCTCGCGTTAAGCTCGAACCGTGGGGCAGGGGTATATTTCCTCACGAAGAGACATCTTCTAAGGCTAAAAGCGACCGTTTGCAGTTAATGCAGGCGTGCCGAGCTAACTTCAGTCCATTGTTTTGTCTCTACCAGGATTCTGAGCGAAAGATTGCCTCGATATTATCTGAGGGATCTCGAGCTAGGCCCATGGCCGAGACATCAATTCCCTCTCCCGTCGGGGGAGAGCGTCAAGGTGAGGGTGCAGAAGCTCATGTCCTGTGGGCGATGACTGACCCAGAAATCAAGCAGGAGCTAGGTCAGCTTCTGTCCTCCCAGCCTATTTACATTGCTGATGGTCATCACCGCTACGAAACAGCTCTAGATTATCAGCGGGAAAGAGAACAGGAGGAGTCTGCAACTGGCAAAGGAGCCTTTAATTATGTGATGATGGAATTAGTTGAGTTCTCTGACCCCGGACTTGTTGTTTTACCTCTGCACAGACTAGTGCGTGGTATATTGCGTTCAAGCTTAATCAGCTTGGGAGATCGACTCAGAGACTTCTTTGCCGTCGAGTCCATTCCACTGGGAACTGGTGACAGGTATCTACCAGTTGATAGCTGTTTGGCAATCCTGGGTTTACAGCCTGGCTCATTGGTCGTGTTGAAGAAACACCGGGATGTTTCCCTTGAGGTGATGATGCCGGGTAGGAAATCCTCGCCTTATCGGGAGTTTGGCGTTAGCATTCTTAATCATGTTATTTTGGACAGCGTCATGGGTGGAGCCAAAGACCTGGAGATCGCTTATACTGTGGATCTGGAGGAAGCCCACCAACAGATAAGGGAAGGGAAGTATCAATTGGCTTTCGTGTTACGTCCTCCCCAGGTGGGGATGGTGAAGGCTGTTGCCGATGCCCAAGACAGGATGCCACGCAAATCGACCTACTTTCATCCCAAGCTCCCCTCTGGCTTGGTCATGAATCTCGTGGACTGAGCGAGATCGCAGGAAATACGAGCTATAATTGCACTGCTTTTGCGCTGTAAACACCAGGAAGGGCACGTATCTCCTGCAGGTCCTCTTCACGCAGTGGCTCATCCAGGGCCAAGATCATCAGAGCTTTCCCTCGGGGCTGGAGTCTGGATAGGTGCATGGAGCTGATGTTTATATCGGCTTTGCCAGTAATATTACCTATGGCGCCGACAAGCCGCGGCCGATCAATGTGGTCACAGAAGAGGAAATGTCCGCCAGCCGGTACGATATCCATCCAAAAATTGTTGACCTGAACGATGTCAGCCTCGCCGTCTCTAATTGTGCCCGATATCGTGGTGACTCCCGCATTGGTGTTGACCTGTAGTGTGACCAAATTGGCATAATTCTGGCATATTGCCTCTTTTTGTTCACTGATCTTCAGGCCGCGCTGGGCGGCGACAAGACCAACGTTGACGAGGTTGATTCTTTCTTCGCTTGCTTGCTG
>CAYFSE010000017.1:0-12898 GCA_964345725.1 uncultured Dehalococcoidales bacterium | reverse complement strand
GATCCGGAGCTAATCCCCGAAAATCGTCCCCAGTTCGGATTGCAGGCTGAAATCGCCTGCATGAAGTCGGAGTTGCTAGTAACCGCAGGTCAGCTATACTGCGGTGAATACGTTCTCGGACCTTGTACACACCGCCCGTCACGCCATGGGAGCTGGCAACACCTGAAGTCGATGGGCTAACCCGACTTGTCGGGGAGCAGTCGCCTAAGGTGGGGTTGGTGACTGTGACGAAGTCGTAACAAGGCAGCCGTACGGGAACGTGTGGCTGAATCACCTCCTTTCTAAGGAGTCATAAGCGGAAGCTTGATGATTCCCAGGTCGGTCGATAGACTTGAAAGTCTGTCGCTAAGCGTTTGAAGTCTTCCTTCCTTCCACTATTCAGTTGTTACAAGTATTGCCTGTAAGGTGTGCTTGGTAACGCGTGAGTTTCCCCACGAACTACATCGAGTCTCTCCTAGCCTGCCAAATTGATATCAAGGGATGGAGTGAGGCAGGGACGAGCCCTTCTTACCTAGTTTGTTAACTCCTTATCAATATTGACGAAGTTCTTGAAAAGCGTTGGCGATGCGGCGTATGATATAATACTGGGTAGGAGCTAAAACCCGCGGAGGACTAGACTGTTACAAGAAGGGGTAGGATATGGGTAGATACGTGAGAATGATGCTGGCGACTTTGCTCACCGTGACGGGGGTTTTGATGCTGTCGCCTCTTAGCTATGTAGCGGCAGGAGGAATGGTCGTGAACCAGGGCTTCGAGCAGGGAGAAGACGAAGCCCCGTACGGTTGGGTGCTAACTGGGAACGCTGCGCGCGTAAGTACCGGACCCATCTATGCAGGTAGCTGGGCTGCAGTGATAGACGAGGATGGTGAGACACTCACCCAGTGGATCGAAAACGCGGAAGCGGTACTGGACTATGAGATCTGGGGCTGGATATATGTTTCCGGCAACGCCACCGGCGTCATCACTGTCGACTTCTGGGAGGGGGAGGAAGGAAGACAGCTGAGTGCGACAAGAATGCTGTTCACCGGTGACACAGCTGGCTCCTATGTGCAGAAAACTGATACGATAGAGGCGCCGCCTGGAACGACTCATTTGAGAGTCTCTCTCCTTGGAACTGACTGGGGCGACGGGGCCGAAGTGCGGTTCGACGAGATTGGTGTCTGGCCGCCCGGGGGAGGCTTTTGGGATTGGTTGAGGGACCGATGCCTCATCGCCACGGCGGCCTATGGCACAGAGACAGCCCCGGAGCTTAACATACTGCGCGATTTCCGAGACCAAGTATTACTGGAGAATACCGCGGGTTCGCGATTTGTGGATGCTTACTACACGCTCAGTCCACCTGTGGCGGACTTCATAGCGAACAACGATTTCGTGCGTGCAATTGTGAGGGAGGCGCTCATCGATCCGCTGGTGAATCTCCTGCAATGGTCACAAGAGTTGTGGAGAGCTTAGCCGGACATACCTTGGGGTGGCATCTCTCATGACCGCGGCGGTGTTCAAGCAAGCTCACATATCGAGCAGGCACACACCTCAGATGTGGTTTGGTGTGGTGGACTACGGGTGTCGTTCGTCGTCTCGGGACCGACGAGAGACTCCACTAGGAATCTGAGATTCCCCTGGTTTCTATGACTATGAGCACGGTGGACACAATAGATTGTTATGGGTAATCCGATCAAATTCGGTACTGATGGGTGGCGAGGGATCATCGCCGAGGATTTCACCTTTGATAACGTGCGGGTCTGTGCTCAGGCAGTAGCACAGTATCTCAAGCAAGACAGACTCGATAGATGGGGTCTGGTCATTGGCTATGATACTCGGTTCGCCTCTGAGGATTTTGCTGCCGCCGCTGCTGAAGTGATGGCCGGCAACGATATCAAGGTCCACCTCTGCCTCAAGCCAGCTCCTACCCCGGTGGTGAGCTTTGCCGTCCCAGCTACGAAGTCTGCAGGGGCCATCGTAATAACTGCCAGCCACAACCCTGGGTCATGGAACGGATTTAAATATAGATCTCGGAACGGCGCCAGTGCTCCCGATAAGGTGACTTCTCGAATAGAACAGAATATCGCTTCTCTGACCCGCAGCGGAGTCAGTGTGAAACGGCTTGCTCTGGATAAGGCCCTAAAGAAAGGCGCCGTTGACTATGTAGATCCTTCTCCTGCCTATTTCGAGCACCTTAGTCGCTTCGTGGATATGGAGAAGATACGCCGCCAGAGATTAAGTGTCGTAATTGACCCCATGTATGGTGCCGGCATTGGCTATTTCAAGGCAATGCTTCAAGGTGGTAACCTCAGGGTCACCGAAGTCAACGCTGAAAGGAATCCTGCATTCCCTCAGATCCGGCCAGAGCCAATTGCCAGGAACTTGACCAGGCTTTCCCGGTCGGTCGTTGCACGGAAGGCTGACGTAGGCCTAGCCACCGATGGAGACGCCGACCGTATCGGCATCATAGACGAAAGGGGACGCTTTTTAACCCAACATCAAGTGTTTGCCTTGCTTTGTCTCTATCTCTTGGAAGTCCGTGGCGAACGGGGTGGCATGGTGAGGACGCTCACTTCTACCATGATGCTTTCTCGGCTGGGGAAGCTGTTCGGTGCACCTGTTTATGAAACCCCCGTGGGCTTCAGATATGTCGCTCCATTGATGATGAAGAAGAACGCTATCATCGGCGGGGAAGAAAGCGGCGGATATGGCTTTCGTGGACATGTCCCGGAGAGGGATGCCATACTTGCTGGTCTTTATTTTCTTGACTTCATGGCAAAAACAAGAAAGACGCCGTCTCAGCTTCTGGACTACCTGTACAGCAAGGTTGGCCCCCATTACTATGAGCGCAGGGATTTTCATGTGTCCGCAACTAAGCGTCAGGCGATTTTGCACCGGTTAGGCTCCAGTCCCCCGGCCACCGTAGCTGGTTCAAGAGTGACCAAAATGGATACCACAGATGGTTTTCGCTTCTTCATTGGCGACGAGTCCTGGCTGCTCATCCGCTTTTCCGGCACAGAACCGCTGGTCCGCATCTATGCTGAAGCTGGAAGCTTGGAAAGGACGAGGCAGCTGCTGGATGAAGGCGAGCAGCTTATAGGGTTGTGAAGTAGCCGGAGAGAGGCTCATGGCGAACTATTGTAGGGTTTCCCGACTCCTTTGCCCTCGCCCAGAAGTGCAATTGACAGGGACGATTTCAAGTCACTGGTGCGCAAAGCTTGGCGGCAAAATCACAATGGATTTCACTGTAGTGCGGCAGTGTATATTTGCCCCCGGGATGGTCATTCCCTTTCAACAACGCTATCAGCGTCGGCAATCTCGCGGTGGAAAAGGGATGGGTGATACTCTATGAGGTTGAAGACGGCGTGTTCGGCCTCACTTCGACCAGCGAATCCATTGCCCAGAAGGGCAACCTGAAGCCATTGAGGGAATATCTCATGGAGCAGGGGAGGTTCAAGAATATCACCGAAGACCAGATCAACGAACTACAGGATCGGGTGACTGCTCGATGGGGGCGGTGCCTGCGTGGGGCAAACAATTCACAGTATTCGGCTGGAGGTTTTCTAGGCAGGCAGGAACCACGATGATAACCATGTGCTTGAAAGATTCGGGCCGATGTCTAGTTCTTCTTTGACGCCAGATTCCACTTCATGTTGTCTCGCGCATCGACGGAGTATGCGTAACCGCAACCAAGATGCCTTCAGGGCTCAGAAAACGGGACACTATTTGCCCCCAGGGCTCTCTATGAACCGAAACGAGAAGTCTGTAGCCTAGTCTGCTCAGTTCCTCCGTTGCTGAACCAATATCCTCGACGTCGAACTCCAGCCACGCTTGAGGAACCGGCAAATGTGCCGGCCACTCAGAAGAGCCAAAGCATGATTCTGCGGCCTGCCAAAGCGGCCATAGAGCAAAATGCTTTGCTCCTTCTAGCTCTCCTGTATGCAAATAGCCGTTATCCATTTCCTCAAATGATATTCCGAGCGCATCCGCGTACAACTTCCTACTCGCTTTCTCATCTTGAGTAATAGGACCAAAACCGGCAATGAACAGGATTTTCATTTTTCGTTCGTGGTTCATTCGTTATTTTAGCAGATCCTCTATTGAAACGCCTGATGCCTCTGCGACCTTCCGTCTAACCTGGAGGCTCGGTTTTCTGCCAACAAGAAAGGCTTGCCTTTGAGCTTAGATGAATTGAAAGGTGGCTTATTTCTCGGAGACAAAACGGCTGACGACCTGGCCTAGTCGACGCCCCATTTCCCAACTGGCGGTGTGTATTTGAAAAAATCCGAACTGACTTTGCGCGCGATTGGCTCGGCGGGCGGAATTCCCCCTACACCCCCCTTCCGCCCGCCTCGCCTTGAAGCGAAAGTGAAAAGGCAAACCGCCAAGGAACCTGAAAAAAAGTCGGCTCGAACTCTATTCCGGCCAGAAGCGGCCTTTTCTTATTAAGAACTAAGAAATCTGTTATCATAATCTTGTTAATAAAAGTATAACCATATTTTTATACTATCAAAAATTGGATAGTATGGCAACAATTGGGACTAACATAAAAAAGTTAAGAATGAAGCAAGGGTTGAGCCAAGATGACTTGGCGCGGAGAGCCGAGCTAAAGTATTCCACACTCGCGAAGATAGAGGGTGATTTTGTAAAAAAGCCAGGCGTTCAGCTAATGGCTAAAATTGCCAAAGCACTTGGTGTTTCTATTGAGGATTTATTGAAATAGCTATGATGAATAAAGTCACAAGTAGTGAAACAAGAAATGATCGCTGGGGTTGCCTCCGCAAAATTGGCGCAGTGAGCGCTCTAATATCAGGAATATTATTGTTCGTTGGAATGATAAGTCAAATCGCCTCGGTTCTTCGATCTGAAACTGCGAGCGGTTGGTTATCGCTAATCCCAAATAACTGGCTAGTTAAAATATTCATTCTCCATGCTGGGTTCAGCGATGTTCATGCCGATTTGCATGGGCTGAATCTTTTGGACATATTCATCCTGTCGCTTGTCAGTGTTATATGCTTCAGTATCAGTACGATTTTCAGAAACACCAGAAGAGTGTGGTCGCTAGTCGCTTTTGCCTTGTCGGTGATAGCTATAATACTCTTTCTGGCGACACAGAACGCTGGTCGAAGCACCGTAATGCTCACCGTGCTGATAATTTCATTTGTTATGCTCAGGGACAAAACTTTTAGTAATGTAATTGTTTATACGGGAATTCCTGCAAGCGTTTTTCTATTTGTGGGCGACTTAACTGTAGGTATTCATTCGGACATAATCACTACTCTTTTTAGCATTGGATACGTGCTTTTGATAACATGGTTCTTCTTGATTGCCCGAGGGCTCTTTCGGTTGGGGTCGGATGACGTAGGTTAAATCAGAAGAATTTGCCGCCAAAGAATCTGGCAAGAATGTCGGCTCGAACTTCATTCTGAAAGACAAAAAAAATTCAATTTTGCGCCTAAAATCGACTGGCGAGCCCTCGCAGACGGCGAGCCAAACCTTTCTTTTTCCAACTGGCGGAGGGAGAGGGATTCGAACCCTCGACCCCGATTTTGCTCGGAGTAAGCGCTTAGCAGGCGCCCGCACTAGACCACTATGCGATCCCTCCGCTTCCTGAGGTTCAGTTCATTATGCCACACGTCTAGGCAATCAACAAACTATGAAACCGCTGTGCAGTCGAAGCTGATGAAGACCAGTGCAGCTTGGGCCCCGTCTCAGGTATCTGTGCCTGTCACTTTCTTCTCAGGTTCACGGCTCACTTCTCCTTCTCTTGTGATGACAGGGCCACAATGCTTTCAATACGGCAATGGAATGTGCCGGCAGGGGCAGCAACTTCGACTGTTTGTCCGATTTGTTTGCCGGAGATTGCTTTGCCCAAGGGAGAAGCAACAGAAAGCCTACCCTTGACCGGATTTGCCTCCCGCGAGTCGACCAGAGTATAGGTGAACTCTTTGTCTGAGGATAAATCACGAAGTACGACTGTATCTCCGAGTTTGGCTGTGGTCGTGTCCCGGTCTTCCCCTATTATCTTGGCCTGATTCAGGGTTGACTCTATCTCCTTGATTCTTCCTTCCAGATGAGCCTTTTGCTCTCTAGCTGCCGCCAGAGGGGCATTTTCCCGAAAGTCCTTGTCGGCAGCTGCTTTTTGTATCTCCTCGATAACTCGAGATCGCTGACTTTTCAGGTTGGCTAACTCGCTCTCTAGCTTTGCGTAACCTTCCCCCGTGAGAGCAACGTGACCCTGATTACCGCTCTGCCAAACGGCGACCGTCTTTAGAGAAGTCTTCTTTGCCCTGAGGTGAGGAGCCAAGGCTATGCTGCTGGAACTCTTCTTCCGAATGTACGTAAGAAACGACCTCAGGGGCCTGGCTGCCGATGGGGTAATCTGTTCACCATAGCTGGCTACGTCCACAGGACTGATATCATTCACCTGCCTAGATGAGCCAAGCCATCTGACGAATTTGATTATCTCGGTCTGTACCTTCGCTCTTTCTCCGGGTGGCAAGCGTGCCAGAAAAGCGTCGCCTGCTTGAGCAAGCGTCGAGGTGCGGTCTATGTCTTCCACGAAGATTGAATGATAGCTTCAAAGGCAGATGCTGTCAATTTGCCTGTTCAGAAAGATCGCCCTGCCTTTATCTTCGTGACACAGTGTGCTAATGTAGCCATGATTGTCTCCGAGCGCCAAGCATAGAAAGTGAGGTCGCAAAGGAAAGTCCGAACATTGTACTGGAGTGTCAGGAATGAAAATCTTGGTTCAATCTGATTTCGACGGCACAGTTACCGAAGAAGACATTAGCTTCTTTCTTCTGGATGTGTTTGCTCAGGGGGACTGGCGGGAATTGCTGCGACAGTATAAGGAGCACAGGATATCGGTCGGGGAGTTCAATACCAGGGCTTTTGCCATGGTGAAAGCGGATAAGTATAGGCTACTTGAGGCTCTGCAAGGCAATGTTAAGGTGCGCGCTGGATTTCACGAACTGGTGAAGCGCTGCCTGGAAAAAGACTTGAGATTCGTCATTGTCAGCAACGGCCTGGATTTCTACATAGGGGCGGTGATGAAGCAGTTGGGGCTGGCAGACCTCGAAGTGCATGCTGCTCAGGCTTCCTTTCACCCAGCAGGGATGAAGGTCCGATATGTAGGCCCGGATGGCACAGTGGAAAATGATGGCTTCAAAGAAGCATATATCGAATCGTTTCTCAGGCTGGGATACAGGGTGATATACATAGGGAACGGCGATTCCGATATTGCGCCGGCAAGACATGCTCATCGTGTGTTTGCTACGGGCGATTTGCTAGCGTATAGCAAAGAGAACAATCTGAATTGTAAGCCTTTCAAAGACTTCAGGGAAGTCGTTGAGGACCTGGAACACATGTCATGATTTCCACTCTGAGGCGATTCCTTTCATGCCGACAGAGTCTCAGTGTGAACTCCGAGTCCTCCCGGCATGGGGCATTGAGGACGTGGGCTTGAATCCATTCGGCCGCGCTTAAGTTCTTTGTCTAGTAAGCCGACTTCGCTTTGGATAGAGCCGGAACCGGGTTGACTCAGCGCCGCCTGCGAAACAGAGAGACAAGAAACAGAAGGCCAACAACAATGAAGAAGGGGGATATATGAATTCCGCTACTGCCACTGTTCGGAGTAATGGGAATGGAAGGCTTATCGGGTGGCTCTCCCTTGTTTATGGCTTCATCCTCAACTTCGTATACTTCCAGCTCAGTTCCCAAGAATTCCTCTGGCATCCAACCTAGAGGATTATTTCCACCGGTGGCTTCAGCCCAGATCCATCCAGGATCACCGCTAACGGCTAAGCTTTGATTGGCTTCTCTGTATTCGGGCAAGTAGACCAGCGCCGCAGCATGTTCGGGCGCCAACACTATAGCAGAACGGAACCCTGCACCTTTGTACATGACAGCAAGCAATACCGCATAGTCCTCGCAATCACCATGAGCAACGCCCTTTTCCTCAATAGTCACTGCCAGCTCGTCCGCATTCTGAGCGAATTCTGCAAAGCTGAACTGACTTTCATCGGAGGTATACCTAACGGTATCACGCGCAAAAGCAAAGATCTCCTCCGCTCTTTGATGCATGTCCGGGTATTCTAGGGTAAATTGCTGCCCCATACGATAAGCCTGGTCTGCATTTTGCCCCAGACTCTCGCCCACGATAATGGGATGAAAACCCGTGGCAGAGATCTGGAAGAAACCGTCTTCGCCGAAGGCGTTAGTACGGCATATGTCCCAATCATCGAAAATCTGCCCGCCTTCTTGATAGAATTCTGCCGACGGTATAGCCAGGATACAAGCAGGCACCAACACTGCCAGGATAGCTAGGGTGAGCACAATGGCCCTCACATGTTTTGGCATGATGGCTCACAAAGGCATTATCAAGGCACCGTGGATTATCAGGCCAAAGAAAACCAGGTACCCAAAGACATATATGCCCACCGCGATTGGATTTTGTTCAACGCTGAGGAAGGGAATTTTTGGCGTCAGCTTGTCCACGATGTGCAGCAAGGCCACTCCCAATAGGAGAGCCACCAGGAAAGTGACGGCAACTAGGCCCAGCCTTCGGGGATCGATCAGACTTGCCAGCAGGCCACCTCCAACTAAAACAGGACCGGTCACCACGCCGTGGATAACCAAACCGATCAGGATGAAGAAACCGGCTATGAATAGGCCTACTGAAATTGGGTTCTCTCCTATTCTATCCCGTATATGGATAGACCGAGTGAGCGCATCCAGCACCCTAATCCCAAGCCAGGCCAGCAAAGCACAAATGAATGTCCAGATTATGACTCTAGCTACCCAGAGTAGTACAATCACATAGAAAGGAGTGGCGGGGCCTATCTCACTCACACCCATAAGTCTGACTTTCTTGGCAGAATATGCTGCCGCACAGCTCTATAAGCATACATCAATTATTGGCTCTCTCAAAACATTGAGGGCGTCGTTATGCATCAAGGACGTCTGCGGTCGTACTCTTTCAGTTCTTACGATCCCATGCAGACATAAACTCTCCACTTTCAATCATAGGCGCCATCACGTCCACCACACTGGCATCGTACTTTGTGCCCCTGCCGTCTTTGAGTTCTTTTAGAACATCCGCCGCGGTTCTTGCCGGACGATAAGGACGATGGGAGCTCATGGCTTCCACCACATCACAGACAGCGAGAATACTGACCTCCACACTTAGCTTATCCCCTGTGATGCCGTCAGGATAGCCCGAACCATCTAATCGTTCGTGGTGTTGCAGCGCTATGTCGGCTGCCGGCCAGGGAAGGTTTGCATCCTTCAATATACTGTAGCCCTGTTTAGTATGGGCACGGATAAGGGCCCATTCTTCCTCAGCTAGTTCACCGGGCTTGGTCAGGATGCTCTTCGGGATGGAAATCTTGCCGATGTCGTGCAGCAATCCGTTGAAGTAAAGCCTCTCGACTAGATCGTCAGCCAAGCCCATATTCTCACCTGCAATACGGGCCAGTTCAGCTACTCTTTGCTGGTGCTCCGCCGTATAGGGGTCATAGAATTCAATCACGCGAGAGACGATTTTCGTTAAGTCGACAAAAGAACTCTTCAATTGTTCTTCCGCTATATTGCGCTCGATGATGTTACTGTGAAACTCCCGAAATCCTACGAGTCTGTCTTTTCTATTGATGAGACTCAAATATCGCTCTGTTAGTATTCTCTTACCATCCTTGCTGAGGATATCATGAACTATGCTCGATATAGGTTCATCTGCGCTCAGTATCTTGTCTACCTGCTTGGAAAGATATTCCCCACTTTCTGATGGGAGGATGCCTGCTGGCTTCATCTCGGTCAGTTCTTCCAGGCAATAACCACACAGTTGCTCAAGCGCTTTGTTACCTACTACTCCACTCTTGTTTGGTACGTCCGCAGAAAGAACTGCTTCCAGGCAGGTGGCAAAAAGGCTGCAATAACGTTCCGCGCTTTGCCTTAGTGCCCGCTCTGTGTTCTTGCGGTCGGTGATGTCTCTTCCGACGGCAAGTCCCCAAAATTTGCCGTTTTGCTGCTGAATAGATAAAGACAGTTCAAGGGGGAATGTGGAGCCATCTTTCCTCAATGCTTCGCCTTCTATGACCCCTGTCACGCCGCGGTTCCCAGTCAAGAAAGCCTTTACTACAAGTGTGTGCTCCCCTCTCCGTTTCTCGGAGATTAGCTTGGTTACTGGCTGCCCGACTATGTCTGCGCTTGAGTAGCCAAAAACTCGTTCTGCACCTTTATTCCAGAGTATTACGGTGCCCTTGTGGTTCAGGCCCACTATGGCATCGTGGGAGTGTGCCATGAGGGCCCCCTTTATCTCTCTGCTTTTAGGTAGAGCTTCTGACTCTTTGTACGGTGGTTCTGTCTCTTCCATCAGCAATTTCTGTATCTGCCACCATATCTACTTCCTTCCCTGTCTGGCCATACATTCAATTCTCAACCATAAACAGCTATAGTCAACTATAACAAACACATCAAACGATGCGCAATAGCGGTTTGCTTGTGGAGATGCTGGCGAGTTGATCGCAGCTTGGGCGTCTAGACCGTCTCCGCAATCGGGCATGTACCCAATCGAAAACATTATCATAGGAACGCTACTTCTGCGAACGGAGTATTCAGAAAAGCAGTGCGAGGCTTTGGCCTCGCACTGCCCAATCTGTTGAAATCCAAAAATGTCACAATCCTAATTCTGAGGAAATTCCTTTCATGGCTTCGATGCCCAGGGTCATAAACTTTTCTAGTTCCAGTCCGATGAGTTGGCATTCAGCCACCTGCTCCCGGTCAACTCCGGCAGCAAAGCTTTTTTCGCGAAAGCGCTTCATCACCGATTTACTCGTCAGTCCGTTCAATTTATCGGGGCGGACCAGGGCGGCGGCAGTGATCAGCCCGCTCAGAGGGTCAGCACAAAAAAGAGCCTTGTCTAACTTCGTTTCTCGGGTAACGCCATGGGCCTCGTTGTGGCACAGAACGGCATGGGCCATAGTCCCATTGGCTCCTAACTCGCGGGCAAGATCAGACCCCAATTTGCCGTGGGTGCTCATATCTCCCTCAACCAGTTCCACGTCAATATCGTGGATGAGCCCGGTAATGCCCCATTCCTCTTCATCCTCTCCGAACTCCCTGGCCAAAGCCCGCATAATAGCCTCGGTGGCTAACATATGCTTAATCATATTTCTGTCTTGAACATTACCATGGATGGAATCAAGAATTTCCTCTCTGTTGAGCTTTGATGTCATGTCAACACCTTTTCCTGCGGTGTCGATAATATACCACGCAAATACTGTCCAGTGAAAGAGGCATCGTTTTGAGTCAGTTCTTCGGGTGTACCAGCACCTACAAGGTAGCCGCCATCATCGCCAGCTCCCGGGCCGAGGTCAACCACCCAATCGGCGTTCTTGACCACATCCAGGTGATGCTCAATGATGATTACCGTGTTTCCGTAATCCACCAGACGCTGCAGGACCTTTAGGAGGCAAGCAATATCTGAGAAGGAAAGGCCGGTAGTCGGCTCGTCCAGTATATAGAGCGTTTTTCCTGTTGAGCGGCGAGACAATTCCGTAGCTAGTTTTACTCGCTGGGCCTCGCCTCCCGAGAGGGTAGGTGCTGGTTGACCCAAGCAAATATACCCCAAACCTACGTCTCGAAGCGTTTCCAGCTTGTGTTTGACTTTAGGGAAGTGGTCAAAGAAAAGGAGAGCTTCCTCCACTGTCATATCCAAGATTTCGGCGATGTTCTTCCCTTTGAACTGAATTTCGAGCGCTTCCCGGTTATATCTTTTTCCCTTGCACACCTCGCAGGAGACAGTGACATTGGGCAGAAATTGCATCTCAATCTGAACGTAGCCCGCCCCCTGACAGGCTTCACATCGGCCCCCCTTCACGTTGAAGGAAAAGCGCCCCTGGGGATAGCCACGCATTCTAGATTCAGGAACAGTGGCGAAAAGCTCTCGAATAGGGGTGAATGTCCCGGTATAGGTGGCGGGGTTGCTTCTCGGTGTGCGGCCGATCGGTGATTGGTCAATGTTGACAACTTTATCAACGTATTCGGTGCCCACAATGCTATCACAGTCGCCTGGCCTCTCCTTGGCCCGGTAGAAGAGGCGCGCCAGTCTTTTATACAGGACTTCGTTGATGAGAGAGCTCTTGCCGCTGCCCGAAACGCCAGTGACGCAGACAAATTCGCCTAGGGGGATTTGGACATCGATACTCTTCAGGTTATTCTCTCTGGCACCCAGGACCACCAGCTCTTTGCCAGAACCCGAGCGGCGCTCAGGTGGCAGGGGAATTTGCCTTGTCCTACTCAGATACTGTCCGGTTATTGATTGAGGGCAAGTCATTATGTCTTGCAGTGTCCCGGTGGCGACCACGTCTCCGCCTTGCTTGCCAGCGCCGGGCCCCATATCGATAATGTAATCAGCAGCTCTCATCATCGCTTCATCGTGCTCTACGATGACTATGGTGTTATCCAGGTCTCTGAGGCGCTTCAGCGTGGTGACAAGCCGGGAACCATCGGCGGGATGCAAACCAACGGTAGGCTCGTCACAAATATAGAGGACACCGCTGAGCCCGCTGCCAATCTGCGTAGCCAAACGAATTCTCTGGGCCTCGCCACCACTCAATGTTGCTGAAGGACGGTCCAGAGTTAAATAGCCCAGACCTATGTCTCTCAAAAAGCCCAACCGGGCCCGGATCTCCTTGATGATCTGCCTGGCTATCGTGAGTTCCCGATGACTGATTTTATTACCGAGCTGTTCCATCCAACCCAAAGCCTCTGTAACGGGAAATGCTGTGACATCCATGATGTTTCTGTCCATAACGGTGACCGCGAGAGACTCTGGCTTCAGCCTCTTTCCCTGACAGGCAGGGCAGGGGTTGGATGCCATATAGCGCTCGATATCGGCTCTGACACTATCAGAACTCGT
>CAYFSE010000016.1:0-2578 GCA_964345725.1 uncultured Dehalococcoidales bacterium | reverse complement strand
AGGGGTAGGCGCTTAGTTCGATCCGGCTCAAGTCCCAGGCCGTCCGGGCCGACACGCTGAAAGCGAGAGTGTGCGTGATAGATTGGGTGAGCACAATGGTCGTCAGGATCGGTTCGTGCTCGGCGGCATAATAGTGGTCATTGAAGGTGCTCAAGCGAGTGGTACGCTTGCTCCACAAGGGCTGCCCGTCGAAGGTGATCGTCCCAGTTCGGTTTTTCTCGGGCGAGTGCAGCCCCTTACCATCTCGGTCGGGCCAAGACAGTTTGAGCATTAACACGGTTGGGGAGTAGAAATCTGGCAGAGAAACCTCAGCCGTGGCCGAGCCTCCATTCCAGTCGTTTGGGTCACAAGATGTTGGGTTGACGCCGAGAATAATGCTCCCGATTGGCATATCGGACAGCCATGGTTCAGGACAATGGCCAATAGTATTGGTCCGGGTGGCAACATGCCCGCTGAGTATCATCTGGTCGGGGACAATCTCGATTATGTAGGCAGGCGCAAGAGGTGCAAGAGGGTTAGATGTAGCTGCCTGAGAAGAGCGCAAGCCTAACAAGAGAACAACGCTCAGGCAAATGCCAATGACGAGCGAAATGATCAGACAGAGACGTGCATTTGACTTGTATGACATGATAGCCCCCTTTAGGTCAGGTGTGCAGAAGTGCAACGCAGTCTGCAAAAGCGCGTCTGGTCATCTATGACAGTCCGGTGCCACTGCTGGTGGACTGACCAGCGGCTAGCGATGACTTATGGTGGGAATGAGATATGGCTGGCATTGAATGTGAAATTGGTGATAACCCAGCAGCCAGAACTATTCTTGCCGAACGTCCAGTGATCTGAGCCAGGCGGGTTATTGTAGGAGTCTGAAGATCCATCTTTCGTGACATAGTTGCCGCTACTCCCACTGGTAAACCAGGCAGCATTCGCGGTAATCCCAGCCCCGACTGGCTGAATTTCGAAGTGGCTAGCGTTGGTAAAGTCAACATCTGCGAAGAGAGTTGCGTAACGGGTGCTTGGATCGTTCCACTCCTCCCCGCTGGCTCCATCCCGTATGAGGGCATCTTTGGCAAAGATAGCCTGGATGATAGAAATGTCCTCGTTGTTGACTGCCTCGCTCTCAGCCTGGATGAGTTGGGCAATCGTATCTTTGTTGGTGTCAGCTTGATAGGGACAGGTCATAGGCTCAAATGCCGGGGTAGATTGCCAGCTCACAGCGTCGAAGTAGTAGACACCATCCCACCGTTCATAAAGTTCAATATTCTTGATTCGAGTCAAATCGATGCCCGTAAATTCAGAGAGAAACCATGTGATTTCAGTCCAATTATTTTGCTCAGCTTGCATTTCTGACCAGACTTTGTTGGAAAGTGCATCGTTGTAATCACGAAGCTTTAATTCTACGTCATTGTTTCCCTGGGTATCGTATACCCAGACAGAGAGAGTTGTAGCGGAGGAAAGATCAATTGGCTTGCTTGAAGAAGGATTGATGCCCATTGTACCGCCCTGGTCACCTGGATTGCCATTCGCTGCAGCATGTGCGTCGACACGGACTGCCCGGCTTCCTTCACGAACTACTGCGGACTCAAATGAGCAGGTCGTAAACCAGGCATCCCAGAAGTAATTACCCTCTCCTGGAGGAGTACCATTATCTGGCTCGAAATTTTGGAAAGACATAGGTGTGGGCGTGGGTGTCGCAGTTGGTGTGGGCGTTAGTATCGGGGTGGGTGGCGGTGAGACGATGGGAATCTCTTCAACAGGGAGGTTCAGGGTCACGAGGTTTGCCCAGTTGACTACCCAGCCCTCTTGCATCTGATCGGTGATGACCTGTAGCCAGGTTGCATCAGCGATGCGACCCGTTACTGTAAGTACCTGACCTGGACGCAAAGTACCGTTGATGTCATACGCCGTTCCCGGGCCGCTTCGCAGGTTAACAGCGGCAACGATAACGGCATCTGGCGTGGGCGTCGGTGTCGGAGTATTGGTCGGAATAGCTGTTAGTGTAGACGTCAGTGTCGGTGTATTCGTTGGAGTGGCTGTTAGTGTGGGCGTCAATGTCAGTGTAGGTGGGAGCGATGGGGTATAGGTTGATACAACAGGTGTAGCTGTTGGCGTATTGGGAGTGACGGCAGCAACTCTTGTAGGCGATGCTGTAGCCAAAATCTCAGGCACAGTGAGGTTCTGTTGTACCACCCGCACCAAGAACCCTTTTGTCTCCCCTTCTATCGCACTGGTGCGCACTTGCATCTTATACTTGCCACAGGGCACGTCAAAGAATTGATAATATCCCTCGGCATCGGTTTGGGTTTCATATATCTTACCACTGTAATCAAAAAGTCTGACATTTTCATTATTGATAGGGTTATGTGCCATATCGTAGACGAAGCCTTTCACCGTCATTGTCCTAGGCCAGATCACAAAGCCGGCCAATACTACGACAGCGAGTGCCAACCATGCGGTGATGATTTGTGTGATGCTAACCCAACGAGAGAGAATCACCCAGACGGACACCAAGACTGCCGTGATCAAGGCCACAATTAGAGAAGTGACAGGCTGTGCAATGATGCTGTGAACGACGGCAAACAGC
>CAYFSE010000015.1:0-3135 GCA_964345725.1 uncultured Dehalococcoidales bacterium | reverse complement strand
CGATGTCACTTACACACCAGACTCTGGCTACACAGGCGCCGATAGCTTCACCTACACCGTCAGCGATGGTAACGCCGGTACTGATACGGCTACGGTCACCGTCACTGTCACTGCCAGTGAAACGCTCGCCAGGATTAATGTTACGATAGACAACGGGCCGGATGCCTCAATATATATTTGGGATGATGACATCGATTCGTGGGCTACAGACGAGGATACTGGATATCCAGTAGATGGCAGTCATCACCTAACATCTGGTAAGACTCATAACATTAGGGTCGCTGGAGGACGCTCCTATCGCGTGTGGGCGGGGACAGCACAGGTTACGTATTATGTAAATAGCCTTCCTGATGGTTGGGGCAAATGCACTCCTGACGGCGGTGGTGAGGCTGCTTGCGGATATGCGGCCGCAGGCACCTATTCAATTCACTTCAGTGACCAACCACCATCATGAAAAGAGTTAGCTGGCCTGCTAGGCTATGCTAATACGCTGCCCAGCATGATTGTGATAAGATAGTAGTCGTGTATTGTTATGGTGAGTCCATCTCAGAAATCCCCAGCCAGAAACACATACCTAGAGGCTAATCAAGATTACATTTAGTCCGTTACCGAAGCTCAGAATAGCTAGACGCCGACGCAAGCGCCTTTATCATACGATGGTACTCATAGGGGTGGGGGGCCTACTTATCCTTGTGGCTTCACTCGTTCAACCATTCTATAGCATCAGTCTGTGGTTTTCGGACCAGCTTTTCACCTCCGAACCCCCTTCTCCTAATATCGCTATCGCTGGTATCGATGACAATACCTTTGAAGCCTATGGTAGGTGGGCAGAGTGGCCACGCAGTCTCCATACCCTGGCTATCGATAACTTGAGCCAGGCCGGAGCCAAGGTAATCGGCTTTGACGTCATCTTCACCGATAGTTCCCCTGATGATGAAATGCTGGCAGCAGCAATGACCGAAGCGGACAATGTTGTCCTGGCCATGGTTGGCACTCAACTTGTCTCCCGAGCCGGTGCTGAGATTACCTACGATGATTTCCTGTTGCCCACGGCTCCTCTGGAACAGGCCGCCAGTAGTACTGGACATGCCAACGTGATTCCCGATGGCGATGGCACAGTAAGGCGACTACCGTTGATTGTTGAGTCAACCTCAGGACAGATCTATCCCTCGTTAACACTGGCGGCACTCTACAGGCTATTCTCCATGCCTCTACCGCAAGAATATCTGCTGGAAAATGGCGCCGTCAACTTGTTGCGTCGTGACATTCCGATTGATACCTCATTCCGTCTACGCATCAACTTTTCCGCCGATAATGCAAACCGACCGTATGTCTCCTACGGTGATGTTATCAGCGGCGACTTCGACCCGTCGCTGGTCAACAACAAGATAGTATTGATCGGTATGACGGCTACCGGTGAGCCCGACACCTGGGCGATCCCCACCTCGGCCAGCAAGGTTCCCGGAGTCTTTATACACGCCGCTGCCATGGATACCATTCTCAGAGAGCATTTTCTTACAGAGCCTGGCACCACCACTACGCTAATGATTATGCTGTTGCTCGTTGGCATCACTGCCTTTGCCTTGCCCCGATGTGGGACACGGTACCGTAAAGATATAGCCAAGGGCGTGGGAATAACGGTAGGCTTATTTGTCGCCTGTCTGGCGGGTGGCTTCCTGGCTTTCGATAGAGGATATATCCTGGACCTATTCTATCCCCTATTGCTACTACCAGTAGTCTATGTCAGTAACGCTCTGTACATGGTCGTTGCTGAGCAGTCGGACAAACGGTTTGTTAAGGAGCTTTTCGGTCGGTATATTTCGCCGCAAATAGCCAGGGAGATAGTCAGTCGAGCGGACGCTGGGGAACTCCGTCTTGGAGGCGAGGAAAGGGAGGTAAGTGTGCTATTCGCTGATATCCGTGGCTTTACATCGATAAGTGAGCAGCTGTCCCCTGAAGCTATAGTGAAAATGCTCAATACGTACTTGTCGGTTGTGGCGGATGCTGTGGTACAGCATGATGGCATAGTCAACAAGTTTGGGGGCGACAATATTATGGCAGTGTGGAACGCGCCGCAATCCCAGCCGGAGCACGCGCTGCTGGCAGTAAGGGCAGCCTGGGAAGCACAGCAGAAGCTTGCCGAACTAGGGCAAGGAGATGCTCGGCCGCTCCCGGTCCAATTCGGGATCGGCATCAACACAGGCGTGGCTCTGGCTGGCAATATAGGCTCGGCCGGACGCAGCGAATACACCGTCATTGGGGACTCCGTCAACACTGCTTCACGCATCTGCGGCAGCACTACCGGCGGTGAGGTCTGGATTGGTGCCGAGACGTACAACCAGACAAAGCACTATATAGAAACCAACGAACTCGAGGCACAAAAACTTAAGGGGAAATCAGAACCCATCAGAGTATATCGAGTAACTGCGTTGCGCCCTACACGTCCCCAGAACAGAACCAGGCACTCGCATTCCTAATGTCCGCCTTTGCCAGCAAGATCAAACGCCGTCCTGAAGTCGAAGCGCTTCTCCTGATCAGAGATAACCGGCCCGATGTAATGAACAAAGTGCTCAAACTAGCTAATGCAAGACCGAGCTGAGTTCCCCGCTCAAAAAGCGGCTCTACACTACGCTGTTTCCTCGTGGAATTCTCAGGGCGTGATACTAGATTTATAGCGGGCCTGGTTGGCACGGTGTCCCTGAATTACTTCCCCTGTTCCAAGAGAGCTTGTTTCTTGCTAAAATGGAGCACCCAGCAAAGTGGGCTAGGCGTAGATATCGGCTTCGTCAGTGTTAGAGTGGCACTCCCAGATGAGAATGACGGAGCGTTCAATCTGCTACCGAGTAAGTAACTTCCAGCCAAGGGCGGGGTCAGTTCGCCTATCGCCAGGCTGGATAAGGAGTTCAATCTCGAAGAGACTATCGACAACGGCGTATCTGGCTCGGGCAGAGGTGTTATTCCCAGAGAGGTGGCCCGGACAGAATGCAGCAGCTCAGTGGCGATTGCCTCCGGCCTGCTCCATCTTTGCCCCGACGTTGAAACTATCGCACGGACGGACGGTCAGAGCGCCATGGCGATAGAGCTGGAAGATGGCTTGAGAAAGCGATTGAAGGTGGAAGGCAATCTCTTTGCGCT
>CAYFSE010000014.1:0-3536 GCA_964345725.1 uncultured Dehalococcoidales bacterium | reverse complement strand
CGACCCAGTTCGCAAGACAATAAGTTATCCGAGGTTGGGGCTTTCTAATTCGCTTTTCGAGGAACGCGTATGGATACACTTCTTGCTTTTTTCAATCAACCCATAGTTTTAACTGTGATATCTCTCGCAGTTGGTGGCTATCTTTTCAGTAGACTCAGTGATCGTAGAGCGCGACGAGACAAGACCAGAGAGAAGGCAATAGAATTCATCGAGGAAGTGGGTAACGATCTGAATTCAGTCATCTCACTGCTTTACGGTCACATTCGATCTGGCAACCTTCAAGTCCCCAAAGACTCACTTCTAAACCAGAGAGCAGGCGGGCTGTTTTTGAAGCGGTTCAGCGTGCGAGTAAGGAGCAAAGCGTATCTTAAGTCTGAAGACTTCTGGCGCAAGTATGACTATCTTGTCTGGGAATTTAATCGAATTGTGAGGTTTGTTGCCACTTGCTCGAATGATTATGAACTGGAACAAGTTGTCGCTGAAATCCAAGCGCATAAGAAACGATTTGCCGAAGCGTGGCCTCTGGAAGACGAAGCACTTGTCGCTGAGCTTGACTTGCCTTTCAGTGAGCTCTCCTCGTGGACGGGAATGATCTGGAATCGGGCAGTTTGGCTGTTATCATCGAATCTCGAAACTATTTTGAAGTGAGTGTTGAGCCGCTAGCAATGGCTGCATAACTTCGGATGCCAAACGGCTTGCGACGCTATGCGCTTTTGCCCCCCGAACGTGGTTCTTGTCTGAGATCTCTCGGAAAGTCGGTTAGTGATAGCGAAAGATTTGAGCAAATTCAGGGATAAAACCTATTTCTGCCAAGGTGACTCCATTTATCCCTTGTTTTTACCATCTTTTGCAGTCCCTGCCCAAGTTGGGGTGGAGGTAAATCGTTAAGACGGGGGGCGTTCCAAGCAGTTTTTCCCTCGTAAAGGCACGTTTTGGGACTCTCCGAGAAAGCTCTCAGAGCATAAGGAGGTGGCCATGAAATCGGACATCTAAAGGCGGGGCACGGGGCCAAATTTCTGGTCTTTCGGCCCCGATGCTGGCTGGCTAGTCAGAGATGATAAGGCCGGCAGTGAGGCTGGCTTGGAGGCAGTGGGGAGGAAGAGGGTAGTGGAAAGTCCATAGCCAGGTCCCCTATTTTATGTAACAAGGCGCTGGAGCGGGCGCAAAGGCAGAACGGATCTCGCCAGACAACATCTTGGTTGGCGAGGGTGTCTTCGCCTGCGTACTCCGGTTGCGACGCTCAGCTTAATCTTTGCACCCCTCACAGTGCGAATGTAAAACTTACTCGAATTTTTTGATGGACATTTGACTGAAAGGAGAGAGAAGAATGGAGAAACTTGGAAAAGTATTCACCATCGCGGTCATCGCCGTTTTCACGGCGATGACCATGAAATCGGCCTACTCGGCCCCTGCACAAATAGAAAACAAGATATCTTCAGTTCCTTCAGCTTTGGCCGCATCTGCTGTCGTTAAGTACGATGTAATTGGTGATGCATTTTGTAGCGGCGTCCTCGTCTCTCCAAGCTGGGTGTTGCTGGTTGGTCATTGCGTCAATAGATACAGTGATCGCACCATCTCCCATCGGCGAGATGTTTATCTTCCCCCGTTCCCGGATGGAACGCATCCCGTGGTAGAGTTTAGTGATGATCGCCCGGGAGATGATTATTTTATCGCTGTTGACCGCATCGTGCGCGTAGACGGTGCAGGTACGCTCACCAATTCGTTAGCCCTTGTTCATCTCGCTCATCCCGCTCCGACGTGGGTTGAGCCACTGCGTCTTTACCGGGGAGACCTGCCAAGCCCAGAGGAACGTATGGAGATATGGGGGTTTGGCGTTGGCTCTGGCGACCGAGGAATCGGCGGTGTCAAAATTGTCGACAAATTTTGGCGGGATATAGACCAGTTTTGGGCTCTGTGCCTGAAGGCAGACCCAAGCCGCCTTCGGTCGGGCGATTCGGGTGGTCCGATTCTTATCAACCGGAACGGGCGTAAAGAGGTGATCGGCATTAACTGGAATGACGGATGTGGAGGCTGCCGGGGCGCTGACCCGTGTGGGGGCCGTGCAGCGGCTGCTTTCTCAATTAGCGAAGATGGTCACAGTAACCCAGTGAGCCTACTGCTGGACAGGCTGATAATCGAACCAATGGGCCATGGCGCCGATTCACTCGATATCGACAATGATGGCAAGAATGAGATTGTACTGTACGATGCAAACTCGGGCGAGTTGCGTCTGCTTGGAATCGGTGAGTACACCCGCTTCAACGTCCTGCTACAGGACCAGGTGGCTCCGGGGTACCACTTCCTTGAAGTTGGTGATTTCGATCAGGATGGCTCAAAAAGAGAAATAGTCCTGTACAAAGCAGACACTGGGGAGCTGCGCAGCTACCGCTTCGAGCACACGGCAGATAACAACTACTACCTGATTCCTACAGACCGTTGGACCCCCTTCGAGAGGCCCCTCATACCACTCCCAGAAATGGCAGAAACTCCGTTCATAGCGTCGGCGGCAACATCGGGTGATTTTGCCGGCGTAGGTGGCACAGAGCTTGCCCTGATCGACGGGCAAGGGGCGCGGATACTCGTCTTTAACCTTGCAACGGGCCAGTTTCTGGGTTCGACTAGCCATCCCATCTTTGGAGCAGCAACGACGATTTTCGCCTCTGGAAGGTTCAGTTATCATTCCGAAGATTGGATTGCTGCTTACACGACATACCCGTTCAATACTATCAACTTTTTCGAACCGACGACGATGGCGCGTGGGGAGATTAGGTTTGAGCTGAGAGAAGGCGCAGAAATCCGCATTGAGGGCGGACCTTCGATTGCCAGCCACATGGTAGCAGGCGAATATGGCGGCGATCGATATGATGACATCCTCGTGCACAGGAGTCGTCCAGGTGGGCCTGGAGCGGCCTATTCAGACAGGCTTGTTACAGTCTATACTGACGTCGGCAGCGGTAGTCACAGCACCTTGATGAATCGGATTCTGGAGCGTGGATTTATCTTCAGCCCGGCCAACATGATCATTCCGGGCAACTTCGATGAAGACGCATACGACGAGATTGCACTCTGGCAGAGAGCTTATAGTCATAACAGACAGGCGATGTCTGTGTATAGCATAGATGGAACAGATTCTATGACGAGGCTGTCAGGGCGCGCTTGGAACTGGGAAAATCGGTGGTGGACGCTGATGCAATAGGACAGCTCTTGTCATAGGGTGGCTGAGAAGGAATGGAGTGCCTAAGTTATGGTAGGGCGGGGCCTCCTGACCCCGCCCCCCGCTACCGAACCGTACGTGAAGGTGCTGTCACCCCTGCACCAGGGGGATAGGGGTTACACCTATATGGACACACAGTTGTAGAAGTTCGAACAAACAACCTGCGAACTTTCCCGCTCATCCCCCGCGCTTCGGGCGAATCGCAATGCGTGGTTGCCGGGTAGCAGGGAGGCATTACTGCCTCCCCGCCCCCTAAGAACTGCACGTAAAACTTTCGCTTTATGCAGCTCAAGCCTTTCAAACGCCCCTTTCAAGACGCGGC
>CAYFSE010000013.1:0-25657 GCA_964345725.1 uncultured Dehalococcoidales bacterium | reverse complement strand
AGTGGTTGACCCTAGCCATGCTGCCGGACGAAGGGAGTACGTTATCCCTTTGTCAAAGGGAGCCATAGCTGTAGGTGCCGATGGGCTCCTAGTTGAAGTGCACCACGATCCTTCACACGCCCTTTCCGATGGAATGCAGTCCTTGTATCCACATCAGTTTGAGAACTTAGTGAGAGAGATAGAGAGTGTACGTAGGTAACGGGTGCAATGGGAAAAACGGTTAGGATTCGACTCAGGCAGAATGAGGTGTATAGTGCTACCAGATAGTAAAGGCTACTTTGGAGACTATGGCGGCAAGTTTGTGCCTGAAACCCTTATGCCTGCTTTGGGTGAACTGGAGGCAGCCTATCAAGGGGCAAAGCGTGATCCATCCTTCTGGGTTCAATTTGATTCCATGTCCCGTGACTATTCGGGAAGGCCGACACCTCTTTATTTTGCTGAAAGGCTCACCAAGCAGTGCGGGGGGGCGCAAATCTTCATTAAGAGGGAGGACCTGCTTCATACCGGAGCCCATAAGATAAATAATGCTCTGGGACAAGGTCTCCTGGCCAAGAGGATGAACAAACGGAGGATTATCGCTGAGACTGGCGCTGGACAGCACGGAGTAGCCGCTGCCACCATCTGTGCCAAGTTGGGGCTGGATTGCATAGTCTATATGGGTGAGGAGGATATTCAGCGTCAAGCCCTCAATGTCTTCCGTATGAAGCTGTTGGGCACAGAGCTGCGCCCTGTTTCCTCGGGTACGAAAACGCTGAAGGATGCCATCAACGAGGCAATTAGGGACTGGGTGACTAACGTCAGAAATACGTACTACCTTCTAGGCTCAGTGGTAGGTCCTCACCCTTATCCAGTAATGGTGCGCGATTTTCAATCAGTCATAGGCAAAGAAGCCAGGGAACAGACTTTGACTCAGTGCGGTCGCTTGCCCGACTACGTCATCGCCTGTGTGGGCGGAGGAAGCAATTCCATCGGGATTTTCCATTCATTTGTGAACGATAAGAACGTTAGGTTTATCGGCGTGGAGGCGGCAGGAAAGGGAATCAGGACAGGGAAACATGCCGCCACTTTGGTTGCCGGCACGGTAGGGGTCTTGCATGGGGCGAAATCGTTCGTACTTCAGGATGACTCTGGGCAGATTCTAGGGACGCACAGTATTTCTGCCGGCTTGGACTATCCCGGCGTAGGGCCTGAACACAGTTACTACAAGAGTACTGGACGCGCCACCTATGTGGCAGTGAATGATGAGGAGGCACTCAAAGCATTCCAGCTTTTATGCCGGATCGAAGGTATTGTTCCGGCGCTCGAACCTGCCCATGCCATATCTTACGCGACCAAAATGGCAGGTTCTCTGGATAAGGGCCAAATCATTGTCGTCAACCTGAGCGGGCATGGCGATAAAGACATGGACATTGCACGTGAGGCACTGGGGGTTAAGCTTTGAGCCGCCTCGACTCGGTTTTCGCCCAGGCAAAGCACACTGCCCTCATCCCTTACATCACAGTAGGTTATCCCACTGTCGAAACAACCCTGAAGGCGGCGGCGCTTTTCGCCGGCGCAGGATGCGATATTATCGAGCTGGGCATCCCATTCTCCGATCCCCTCGCCGACGGTGCCACTATCCAAGGAGCAAGCTATCAGGCACTCAGGCAAGGAGTCACCACCAGTGTCTGTTTTGACGCGGCTCGGCAACTAAGACGGCAAATAGAAATTCCGCTGGTGTTTATGACTTATTACAACCCTGTGCTTAAGTTCGGGCTGGAGCAATTCTGCTCCAGGTGCGCCGATGCGGATGTTGATGGGTTAATCATACCTGACCTCCCACCCGAGGAAGGAAAAGAACTGGAAAAATGGACAAAAAGGCACGGCCTCGATCTTGTCTATCTTCTCAGCCCGGCTAGCACTGAAGAACGCATCAGGCTGGTGACCAGCAGATCAACTGGGTTCGTCTACTTGGTGTCGCTGACGGGCGTCACTGGCGCCAGGGACAGACTCCCCGACGAACTGGAAAAGTTCGTAGGCAGTGTGAGAAAAAGGACTGAAAAGCCTCTTTGTGTTGGCTTCGGAGTCTCGACCCCCGAACAAGCCCAGAGAGCAGCCAGGGTAGCTGATGGCGTCATTGTGGGCAGCCGCATTATCCAGCTGCTGGACAAGGACAAGTCACTTAGAAATGTCTGTTCTTTTATTGAATCTCTTAGGGAGACCCTATTGTAAAAGGAGGTCAACGTGTAGTAAGTTAACCTAGTTCTGGTAGCCGAATAAAGAATGTAAAGGAGGGAAAATGGATACGAAAGTTATCCTAACTGAAAAGGAAATGCCTAGATCCTGGTATAATATTCAGGCCGACCTGCCTGAGCCCCTGCCACCACTACGGCATCCGGCGACGAAAGAGCCAACACGTTTACCACCGATGCTATATGCACGCGCCCTCGATGAGCAAGAATTCAGCACCGAGCGCTACATCGAGATACCAGAGGAGTTGCAGGAGATCTACAACATGTGGCGCCCTACCCCACTAATCAGAGGTTACCGCCTGGAGAAAGCCCTGGGAACCCCAGCCAGGATCTACTATAAGTACGAAGGGGTAAGCCCGGCCGGTAGTCACAAGCCGAATACCGCCGTAGCCCAAGCCTACTATGCCAAGAAAGAGGGGTGCAAGCGCCTGTGCACCGAGACTGGTGCCGGGCAATGGGGCAGCGCCTTAGCCATGGCCTGCCAGTTTCTGGGCATGGAGCTAAAGGTTTACATGGTCAAGGTGAGCTATTACCAGAAGCCATATCGCCGGGTGATGATGGAGACCTGGGGTGCCAAGATAGTACCCAGCCCCAGCCAGGACACGGAGATAGGGAGAAAAATCCTCAAGGATGATCCCGATTGTACGGGAAGCCTAGGTATAGCTATCAGCGAGGCTTGTGAGGATGCCGCAAAACGCGAGGACTCGCTATACTCACTGGGCAGTGTTGTGAATCATGTCCTGCTTCATCAGACAATCGTGGGACTGGAAGCCAAAAAACAGCTCGAGAAGCTCGATGTTTACCCAGACATCCTGGTGGGCTGTATTGGTGGCGGCTCCAATTTCGCCGGTCTTTTCCTGCCCTTTATCCAGGACAAGATTACGGGAAAGAAGCCCAAGCTCCAGATTGTCTGCGTCGAGCCCGAGGCCTGCCCCACGGTGACCAAAGGTCTTTATACTTGGGACTACGGCGATGTAGCCGGAATGGCACCCATTGTCCTGATGTATACTCTGGGACACAGCTTCGTCCCACCCCCAGTCCACGCCGGGGGGCTGAGATACCACGGCATGGCCCCTATTATATGCCACCTTCATAAGCTGGGTTTCATCGAGGCCCGCGCTGAGCATCAAGTACCGGTTTTCAAAGCGGCGGTGCAGTTTGCCTGCGCTGAGGGCATTATACCGGCACCGGAACCATCGCACGCCATAAAAGTTGTCATTGACGAAGCTTTGAAATGCAAGGAATCAGGCGAGAAGAAGAATATTCTCCTGGCCCTCAGCGGGCATGGGCACTTCGACTTGGGTGCCTATGACGAGTACTTATCGGGCAAACTCAAGGATTACGAGTATCCTAAGGAGATGGTAGAGAAAGCGCTGGCTGACTTACCAAAGGTAGAATAAGTAACTACTGGCGCCATAGCAGGAATCGCTATGGCGCCAGCCTTGAGTCCCAAACTGTAACCACTTGACAATAGAAAAGAATAACAGTGATTCCGTGAGTGGCGATCACAAGACGATTTTCATGTCTTCGTAGCCCAGGCTTATGTCTGCCTCCAGTTCCTGGGCCGCTTGCGCTACTTCTTCTTTAATCTCCTGCTCATATGGATTCCCGATATGGATAGCGATGACGCGAGGCAGATAACCCTTGAGTCGGTGAAATTGTGTGAGCTCTTCTCTCAGAAGCCTTGGACAAAGATGGCCAGCCTTCTTGAGCCAGTCTTCATATTTATCGGGGCCGGCGACTTCAGTAATAAGCAATTGGGGAGAAATACGCTGCCAGCAGTCGGATATTCCCGCTGTGGTGTCGCCGGTGTAGAACAGGCTTTTGCCATCCGAAGAAGTGATTTGATAGCCGACGGCAGGTACGGAATGCTTCACCGGCGC
The DNA here is from genome assembly GCA_964345725.1 of uncultured Dehalococcoidales bacterium. GTDB lineage: Bacteria > Chloroflexota > Dehalococcoidia > GIF9 > AB-539-J10 > RBG-13-51-36. The sequence goes on along the minus strand of CAYFSE010000013.1, from coordinate 21,543 downwards.
TGCCAGGACATAGTAACCGACGACGGCTTTTCTGCCATAAGGCTCGATAGCGTCAAATATAACAGTCGGTTTCTCCTTTTCGGGATACTCGAAGAAATTGGTGTACATCTTGCCACCAAGAAGGCAGTCAGTGACAATATCAAGCGTGTAGCGCAGACCATAAACTGTCAATTGCTTTCGCCAGTAGTAGCCGGCGTTAGCAGCCAGAGTGACTAGATCCCGAGTGTGGTCGAAGTGGTGATGCGTGAGCAAGACGGTTTCTATCTTCTTCTGGTCGAGCAGAGAAAGAGCGGAGGTGAGTCCACCGGCATCTACAGCCAGAACACCGTCTATTAGTAAAGATGTTAATCGTGCCCCTTTTGCTTCAGCTAGATGGGCACCTAGGACTTGGATTTCCACATCACTGGCTGTCTATTATGCGCTCGGTAGCACCAAGAAAATCCTGCCATTGAGCTAATTCTTCAGCCAGAATCTGCCGGCCTTTCTCGGTCAACTCATAACACCGCCGCCTTTGCCTGGAAATCTGCTGCCACGTACTTGCCACAAGTCCTCTCCTTTCCAAACGTCGCAATGCGGAGTAAAGAGTGCTTGCTGTAAGATTGAAATAGCCTTCACTCCTGCGCTCCAGTTCTCTGGCAATCTCATAGCCATGTATGGGCAGCAATTCACCTATAATGAAGAGCAGCAAAGGCTCCACAACGCCCCGCAGCGATTGATAAACATGAGACCGAGACATAGCCCTTTTAGTATATCATTTTTTTGAAAACTAAAACATCCCACGGTTTGAATCAACGGCCCAGAATAGATGCCTACGTATTCGGCCTATGTAACGGGCAGCTACCGAACAACTACGATGAGCCTTTCTTTGCCCCCTGGCTGCAAAATCTGAGGATCTCCGCAAAATTATTGATTTTCGTGCGGTTTGTGTTTTCCACGAACCCGTCATAGGTGAGGTTAATCCAGGGCTTGCGATATAAGGCGCTGAATCTCTCAGACATGGCAGCCACGATTCCGCCCGGCATACAGCCGTGGGGCATTACCGATATCACACCAGCAAAGTGAGGATTCTCCAACCATTCGATTGCACTGCCTATGCTGAGGACTGCTTCACTTCCGCACCTCGGAGAGAGCCAACGGCTTGTCTGCGCCAGTAACTGTCCCGTCGAAGGCTCTTCCTCATCAATTAGGTCCCGGAAATATCTCATTACCCTGTGCTCATCATGCTCCCAGGCACGCTTTATCGCATAGCTAGCAAGCGCCTTCAAGAATTTGCGGTCCCCGATAGCATCCTCAACGTGCCGGTAGAAAATGTATTTCATCCATTCCCCGATGGAAGAAACGACGACCTCCAGTCCAACCTTCTCGCACTCTCTAACGAGATCCTGGTTGCTAAATCTGTTGGAGCGCAAAAAGATTTCGCCATTAATGCCTACTATAGGTCTACGGGGTAGTTCAGGGTCAACGAGAGACTTGAAATCAGGAGTAGCCTGACGCAGCACATCATCGAAACTCTCCTTTTTGCGGACGCGGCCGACAACTCTGTCCAAGTATTCGCTGAACACCTCGTCTGCCGAGCCTGGCCGCTTCTCATAAGGGCGAGTGCGCCAGAGTAATCTCTGGAGACTGTCAATAGCCACGCAGCCCTTCCAGGCGAGGCGGGCAAAGCGAGGGCTGATGTCACTATCTCGGTACGCATTGTTCGATACGGTCGTCATTATGGGAAGGTCAAAGCCCACCTCTTTGAGTATCTTGATCTGTTCCAGCGCATATTTGCCAAAGCGGCAAGGACCATAAGCGCTGGCCATGACTGCCTCGACATTCTTCAAGTCGGTGCCATCTTCGTAACAGAACCTCAGGAAGTCGCCCAAAGTCACCCGATAGGGCAAACATTCCACGCCCGATGTTATCTTATCGGCATACAATAGATTACGCTCATTGGCTTCAGGAAGCACAAATGCTCTGAAACCACTGCCCTCCAGAAGCGCAGCTACAAGCTCAATATGTGGCGCCATTCTGGGAATAATAAATGTCTTCGTGGCATCAACGACGGGCGGAAATGCTTGTCGATAGATATCTTCCTTCCGTGGCGCTTCAAGTTTCCCGGCAGAATGGGCAAATCCCTTAATCGTGTCAACGAAGGCCTCCAGGCGGGTAACTATACCGGCCTCAGCGGCATGCTCATCTATTTCCAGCTGTCCCAGAGGCTTGTCCCCCATGATATCTTCTACAATGTGGATTATGAAGGAGTTCGGGCCGCATCCGAAGTTTGTCAACCACAGCCCGTAAAGCTGGGGGTCTGAGGCAGTTATAGCCGCGCCGGCTATATATTTGTTCTCATAGAACCAGTAAGGACGGTCGGAGTAATCCTTGGCATTCACCGACTCCAGGGGCAAAAAGTCCAGCGGTACGGGCACCACTCCAAGCTGAGCGAGCTTCTCTGCTATGCCCAGATTTGCCCCCGCATCCTGTGACATATAAGACCGGGATAAGAGCACCACGCCTAGCTGATCGCCCCGGTGCAGTTGCTCCAGTAGTTGCCGGCCCAGCACTGCCTGGTCAGCCTCGAACCTTCGCTGGCCTTCAATGCCGGCCAAGGCCGCTTCCCTCCCTCTCTTTCTGCTAAACCCCATCTGCACGGCGACGTCCGCAAGGTTCTTTGTCACCTCATCATCGCCCTGACTGAAATCGATTATCGGTATCAACAGCCGTTCCCCAAAGTCAAGCACATTGCGTATTATGAACGGAGAAGCCTGAACCAAAGGACAGGAGTATTTCTGGTTGGCATCCCCATCTTTTCTACCCAGGCGAATAGCGCAGGGGTAAAGGATGTAATTCACATCCTTAAGCACTGCCGCATGCCCGTGGAGAAGCTTGAGAGGGAAACAACTATCGGTGTAGCCCAACTCGATGGCCTGCTCCATGATTTCGTTGTTAGTCTGGTTGGAAAGAACGACGCTAGCGTCGAGGGCATTGAGGAAGCCGATGAGCAGCGGTGCATAGTCGTAGACCAGGAGTCCTCTGGGAATGCCCACCTTGGGTCCTGTGCCCGAATCCTTCTTGTAGTCTCGAAATAGTAGTTGCTCCCTCTTATCGAAGAATGTCTCTCTCCTGGCATGGCTAGCTATCGCGTCGTACTTATCGCACCGGCTACCATAGAAACTGGGCTCTTCATCGGGCATCTCCATGCGGGTAATAGTGCAATTGTTGTCGCAGCCCTTGCACACGAACGTAGTGAGCTTGCACTCTCTGTCCACGACCTCCCGAAAGCCCTTGAATTTCGACTTCTGCCCAGCCATGGTCTCTTTGGCAAGTAGGGCTGCGCCTATAGCGCCGCTGACCTCCTTGTGCTCCGGCACAATCAGTTTCTTGCCTTGAAGCTGCTGGTGAAAGGCGGAGACTACAGCCTTGTTGTAGAACACGGCTCCAGTCAGGATAACCTTGTCGCCTAGTTTTCTGTGCTCCACTACCTTGGATAGGTAGTTCTTGGCTATGGAGTTGGCCAAGCTGGCGGTGATTATTTCCAGGGGTACTCCATCCTGCTGGGCCGAAGCCACCGCCTGGCCCATAAAGGCCGCACATCGCGTTCCCAAATCAATGGTATGCGGGGCAGCAAATGCCAGGTCGGCAAACTGCCCATCAGTCACCGAAACGCCCAGCATCTCAGCGAGCTCATCAATAAAACTTCCTGTTCCAGCGGCACAGGCTTTGTTCATGTGATAGTCCACGACAATGCCGTTTCTCTTAATGACCAGCTTGGAATCCTGTCCGCCGATCTCGATTATGTCGGCTTCAGCGTCCATCTCGACAGCCGCTCTGGTCTGTGCCGTTATTTCGTTCTTGATCAGGTCTGCCCCGATGAAGCCGCCCACCAGGTACCGACCCGAGCCGGTGACGCCAACGCCGGCTACCCTGACCCTGTCTGCGCCCTGTTGGAGCAAGTTCCTGAACACCTGCCTTACAGCTTCGACGGGCCTTCCTGCAGTCATTAGGTAGTTTTTCGCCAGCAAACGTGTCCCCGACTCATCCATTATCACGGCTTTGGTGCTGGTGGAGCCCACATCAACCCCGATGTAGCCGACGCATTGTTCTTCTATTCTCTGGCTGTCTTTTCCTTCTTGAACGGTAATGACATCCAGCTTGGGCATTTCAAAATAGCGTTGCTTGACCTCTGTCTCCGACAGCACAACGCCGTTGGAGGTTTTCCCTATCGACAGTAATGCCGACCCCAGGCACTCCATGTGAAGGTAATCCTCGGGAATGATTACTTCCACGGGATGCCCGTTCCGGGCGGAAATCATATCATTGAGCGACCTAGCCACGGCAGGATTGGCCGCAACGCCGCCGACATAATAGACAGGCTCCTGGAAGGTTCCTTTCTTGAGAGAGGCCACCATCCGGGCCACGCTCTCACACAGTGCGTAGAGCATAGCATCAAGTGGGGCTCCCTTTTGCTGGAGATGGATGAGATCGGTTTTGGCAAAGACGCTACACCGGGCGGCTATCCTGGGGGCGATTCCTTTGAATTCCAGTGCCAGCCTGGCAAAGTCCTCCATGCTGATGCCGATCCTGTATGCCTGCTGCTCCAGGAACCTCCCTGTACCGGCAGCACAGAGGGGATTGGATGCCACCTTCCACGGCTTTTTCAAGCCGTCTTCCAGCTCTATCACCAGGGTGCTTTGGCCCCCGATCTGTATGATAGTCTTGGCGTCGGGGTGACGATGGAGCAGCCCGGAGGCAATCGCAAGTGAGCTGCTGTATTCCGTCCAGCCCAGCTCTTCGGGGATGACAGACTTGCCTGAGCCCGATACGCCAGCGGCAATAATCTCTTTGAGATTGAGCTTCTCGCCCACTCTGGTGATAAGTGAACTGGCTGCGGCGCCAGGACTGGAAGTAACCTTCTCGGTATCAAACTGGATGACTCTCCCCTTCTCGTCTACGACCGCCAGCTTCGCATTGACGGAGCCGATATCTACGCCTAAGTAATAACCCATTGCCCGGCGCTCAATTGTAGCAAAAAACGGACTTTCCTAAAAGCGCTTCTCTTCTCTACCTCAAGCCCTTACGTCATTGCCAGCCAAGCGTGGCAATCTCCTCTCCTTGACGGGAGAGGACCAAGGTGAGGGTGAACAGACTCTGATCCATACATTCCCCGAGTTCGTCATTGCTAGCACATGAAACGCGCACGGCAATCCCGTGCCCCCCACCAGATTGCCTGGTCGGTTTGTTCCTGACAGTGACAGACAGGGATCTTGATAGACTTTGGCCCTGCCAATCTTGTCATTGGCAGGGCCAAAAAGTTAAGACAGGTTTCAGCCTCACACGTACTGCGGACTCCTACCTCGTCGCCTGGCCAGCCAGATTGCCAGTGCCACAAAAAACAGTACCAGCAAGCCTGCTACGGCCAACTTCTCGCCGAGAGCCATATCCACAGCTAGTGTGCTCATAGCGATGGCAGGACTCAGCCCGAACCTCACTATTGGCTTCAGGCCGGGGTGCTCGGTTATAAACTCCGCGATGCGCGGGCTCACCGCGTAATAGATGTTTACCAGGGTCCTCCCCACCGGGTTGCTGAGCAGGTATTCGTCCCTGAACTCACGTAGAATCTGTATTTCGTCGGCCATCGGAGTGCCGTAAGCTGCCGTCGCAATGAAGCATCCTGTGCCAAATTTGAACATGGCATTGATGGAGCAGTTTTCGTTCATGGTGATGGTGGTGGAGGCAGCGGTGACATCGGCCACATCGTCAACGTCGCCAGTCCAGCCGAGGAAGCGGCAGCTCTCCTCAGGCTCGGCTTTCAGGTTGACCACCGTTCCCTCATCATAGGTAAAGGTCGCTTCTCCGGGAGTGGTCACCGACCCTCTGGGGCCGCTGGAGATGGTGAGGGTAACTCGGCCCGGAGGTATCTTGGCGAAGTCGGCGATTATGGAATAGTCTCCGTTCATGGTGATGGTGGTGGTGGCACCATTGACGTTGGCAACGGTGGTCACATTGCCAGTCCAATTGACGAACTTGTAGCCAGAATCTGCCTTAGCTACGAGGTCAGCCACCGTGCTGGCGCCATAGGTGAATGTCCCCTCGCCGGGGACAGTTACCGATCCTCCTGAAGTGCTGGAGGCAGTCAGATTGTACTGCCCTATCTCCAGCGGCTCTAGTATTTCTGCAAAGTTAGCCTCTATGGCGCAGTCTCTGTTCATGGTAACGCTGGTTGTGGCAGCATTAACATCGGCAATGATGTCCGGACCGCCAGTCCATCCCACAAAGCGATAACCAGCATCCGCGGTGGCCGTCAGGTTAACTACCGCGCCAGGGGCAAGCATATAATAGACTCCCTCACCGGGGTCCGTTACTGCGCCACCTCTGGTGCTGTAGGTAAGGAGGATATGCGTTAGCGGTACTGGTCCTGTAATAGGGTAATAGTATTTCTCATCTGTTTTGCCGTCGCAGTTGTTGTCCTTGCCATCAGAGAGCTCAGGAGCATCTGGGTAGACGGTGCCGTCATTGTCATCGCAGTCGGTGTTATCCGCGACGTAGCCAGCAGGCGCGCTGCAGGCTTGCTGTGACACAGTTGAGTTGCCATAGCCATCACTATCGTTGTCCTGATACCAAGTAGGTCCAATTGTTCCCTCATCTATGAACCCATCACAGTCATCGTCGATGCCATTGCACACCTCCGTGGCCCCAGGGTTCACAGCGGCGTTGCTATCATCGCAGTCGGTGCTATCAAGGACATAGCCCGAGGGTTGAGCGCAGGCTTGCTGTGAAACCGTGGCGTTGCCGTACAAATCACCATCGCTGTCCTGATACCAGGTAGCCCCAACTGCTCCCTCATCTATGAAGCCATCACAGTCATTGTCCTTGCCATCACAAAGCTCAGGGGCACCGGGGTACACGCTGTCGTCACGGTCATCACAGTCGCTTTGACGAGAAGCTATGCCTACCCAGGCTATCCCACTGCCATCTGGATCATTACAGACAACTTGCGTGTCAGTGTCGTTGGTTGCCCCGTCTAAATCAAAGTCGTGATAGTACGTAGTACGACCGTCGCTGACCGTAATGGAGATGGTAGCTTCAGTACTATCAACCATGCCGTCATTGACCCTAAAGCCGAAGCTATCCCCTCCACTGTAGCTGTCGTTGGCCTGATAGGTTACTCTGTGGTTGGAATCACCGACCGTGTATGGCAGGTCACCAGAAACAATCTGATGCCCGCTGGTGTTTGGGCCGTCGTATAGGTCGCCGTGAAGCGGTAACGTGGAAATCGTATAGGTCAGGGGGTCACTGTCGGGGTCACTTCCCGTAAGCGTTACAGTCAATGTGCTACAAGAATCGACTGTCAGACCACTTTGCGGATCGGCCACCGGGGTCTGGTTCGCCGTATAGTCAACAGCCACATAAACCTGGGTGCAGTAGATGGCTCCCGCCAAACTTTGTCTTAGCCTAATACCTACCTGGAGGTTGTCGATATCAGTCCAGGACCAGCTCCCACCGCCGGGGCGAGGCAGCGTCTGACTATAGGTGCTCCAAGGTACCGACTTGTGTGATTGCTCAGTCCCGTTTACTTCGCTCGTGCCAAGCCTCAGGAAAGGTTGACAATAACCCGTGCCATCCCAGTAAGTACTCCAGATCCTGATACGGAAGTAAACTCTAACGGAGTTGATAGTTCCTGTTTCAGTGGTGTGATTTGTTAGAGTGTAAGCGTCATTTTCGTATGAGCCCTCAGTTGCGTAGACATAGGTCAATTCGCCATCGGGTGACACATCATCAACCTTCTCCCAGTTTGACCCAGAACTGGGATAATCACTCAGGCCGTTATAGGCCCCAGTACCGTCAGGACGCAGGGTGAGACTCGTCGCCAGCGCACTGATGCGCGGCACCGGCTCATGACCTACATCACCACCACCGCCACAGCCTCCGACCAGCACCAGCGCCAGCACGCATAGTGCACCAATTAACCCTCTTCTCATTTTCCGCCTCCTCTCATTACTGCTGTCTATCTTGGCTTATCGCTTCTTCGATTCGAGCATCAACCAGTACTTTCGTCATAGTATTAGTCGCAAAAAGATAGCAAATCCTTCGCTTTTCCAGTACTTTTCGGGGACTTTTCAGATTTGTCATCCAAGCGGTGCATGCCGTGGGCGGTAGAGAATCTACCGCCTCCCTCAGCAAAACCTATGGATGGAATTCAGTAATCGTGCCTACCGCTTGCTAGCCCGCTCTGACACCTCACCCCCTCTCCTCTGCATGGCGACCCTCGCGGGAGAAATCTTACATGTTCCGGCAACACAGAGGGCCACCCAGAGGGATGTTTAATATAAGAATGATAGCCCCTCGAAAGAATGTCAATGCTTTTTCCTGGTTTAGGCAAGCAATCTCAGGCCAACTAGCCGGGCGGCAGCAGTCCTGTGCTCGGGCGTGACATTGCTTCGGCCGACTGTTCATCCTCACAATGACAGAGTGGGATATCTCTCTGGGCCAAAGCGAAGAATCTCACCGTACGATTCTCACTCTCTCTTTCACCCTGACCTTGCCTCAGCCCAACCCTCTTCATCAAGTGGGGAGGGGACGATGTCGACTGAGAGGAATTTCCGTGGCGGTAGGATCACACGACCCCAAGAGGTCACATCATAGATGTAAAGGCTCACTCTCAATTTCACACTCACCTTAGTCCTCTCCCATCAAGGGGGGAGCTTCGTCGTCAGGAATACTTCAGACCTCCATTTCGCCGCCTGGCCAGCCGGATTGCCAATGCCACTAAAAACAGTACCAGCAAGCCTATTATGGCTATCTTCTCGGCCCCAGGAGTGTTAGCTATAGTGCCCAGGGCCAAGGCGGGCATCAGCCCGGCTCTCACTATTGGCTTCAGACCGGGGTGCTCGGTTATAAACTCGGCGATGGGCGGGCTCACCGTGTAATAGAGATCCACCAGGGTTCTACCGACCGGATTGGTGAGCAGGTATTCATCTCTGAACTGACGAAGAATTCCGATTTCCTTAGCCATAGGCGTGCCATAGGCTGAGGTGACAGTACAGCACGGTGAGGAAGTTCCCTGAAAATCGGCTGTGATGGAGTAGGAGCTGTCCATAATGATGGTGGTGGTGGCAGCGTTAACGTCAGCAATTGCGCCCACATCGCCCGACCAGTTCGCGAACTGGTAGCCATCACTCGCCTCAGCCATAAGGATAACCATGCTGCCCAGAGCACACGGGAATGTCCCTTCACCGGGGCTGGTTACCGAACCGCCTTCGGTGCTGGAAACCACCAACAGCGCCACGGGTTCAGGATGCCAGGACTCAAAATTGGCAGTAATGGAGTAGGCGTCATTCATGATGATGGTTGTCTGTTCGGCGTTGACATCAGCGATACTATCTACATCACCAGTCCATGTGACAAACTCATAGCCTTCGTCAGGTTGAGCGATGAGGTCCACGATATTGCCACCTTGATACACGAAAGTCCCTTGACCGGGCTCAATTACCGAACCACCGGAGGTGGTGGCGATGGTGAGGCTATACCAGTCTGCGTCCAGTCCAAAGTTGGCGGTGATGGAGTAGGAATCGTACATGGTGATATTGGTCGAGGCAGCCCCGGGATTGCCGATGGTAGCCACATCGCCAGTCCACCCCACAAAGTGGTAGTGTTGGTCGGCTTGAGCTGCAAGGCCAACCACCGTGTTAGCTTCATAGACATAAGTCCCCTCGCCGGGTTCGCCTACCGAGCCGCCGTCGGTGCTGGAGGTGGTCAGGCTGCACCAGCCTTCGTCTGTTTCGAAGTTGGCGGTGATGGAGTAGGAATCGTACATGGTGATGGTGGTGTGGGCGGCAGTAACGTTGGCCACGGTGTCCACATCGCCAGTCCATTCCACGAAGTGCCAGTGTTCGTCAGGCGCAGCAACCAGGGCGACCACTTCCCCAGCGTTGTAGAGGGACATCCCCTGGCCGGGCTCGGTGACCGAGCCGCCAAGGGTGCTCGTTATGGTGAGGCTATACTGGCCTGCCGGAGGCTCCACAGCGATACCAAGCCCATCAATGATATGCTCGGCCTTGCTGATGACCGCACTCCTTTCGGAGCCAGCGAAAAGCAGCCCGATGAATTCTCCGTCTTTGTCCACTGCAGAGCCTGAGTCGCCCGGCGCTGCGAATGACCAGTTGTCCTGAGTTACCACGATCTGGTCCACGAAGTAAGCCGAGCGGTCACCATACCAGACCACGACAGAGACATTGGTGTGAATGACCTCGCCGGAGGTAACGCCACTCGTGTACCCGGATTTTCGTACGATATCTCCTTTGGAGACCTCGGTCCACCCTTCAACCCAGTAGTTACCTCCTTCACCAAACTGCTCGCCAGCAGATGCTTCGACGCCGTCGTCAATACTGCCTATAGCAGCATCTGCATAGTTTTTAGCATTAGGCGTGAAGTCAATAGGTATATAGGCCTCGAGTGCTCCGACCCGGTCGTCTAGCGTTCCACCGTCGTAACTCCCCGGTTGGATGATGGGTGTTGCCATGTTGAGAAACTCACCCGTGTCCGGGTTCGTAGCGATAACGTGGGCATTAGACAGAACCTTGTTGTCATAGGTGACCATGCCCAACGTGCCGGCATACGGGCGTATTCCCATCCCTCTCCTGACGTAGGCTGATAGGCTTATCCCGCCAACTAGGGGACTCACCTCGTCTCGTCTCTCGTCACTAACCCCGGACAGCAGCTCCACTACCTCAGTGGAGAGTGTTTGTATCTTCCCGGTAACCTCGGTCTGAACTGTGTAGCCTTCGAAGCGAAGGGGCACTCTTTGCCTCGCCTGTTCATCCTCGACAAAGACGATGACTTCGCCCTCAGCTTCAGAATGGCCGATGCCGACAAAGCCAGCTCCAGCCAGCGGCAGAAGTTCTTGCTCCAGGAGCTTCGTCGCTTCTGCCAATCGGTCTGCACGACGAGGATGTTCACCGGCGGAATAAGGGATAAAGCTAAAGAGCAGCGCACCAACAAGAACCAGTATTAACAACAGCAGAAATCCTCTTCCGGTCTTCATCTATTGCACTGCCCCAAATCACTCATAGTATATCATCTCTACTCTGTCACTCACCTTCACGTCCAGGATTCTTCCAAGATGGCCTCAGAATGACACATAGGACCATCAAACAGGCTCAACTTTGCAGGGAGACAAGGTCAAGATACGAAGACGGTTGGCACCATGATGAAACCGGAGCCGAATCACAAGAGAAGCAGTGCGCGTGCTGCCCCGGCTTGATTCAATTCACCCAGATCCTGCCTTGGGCTTCCTATGAGATATTCCCCTTCTTCAACGTTTCAGTGGGCTCGAACACTTTGACACCGTACTTCTTAGCGAGGTCTTCACATATCTTAGCCAATTTGTCGTATCCTACACTCTTGCCAAGCTGAAAAGGACCAATTACGGCACCGCCTCCGTTAACCATGGCCTTGTCAATTTCGTCTGCACTCTTGACTACCCCACCCTCGAGTAACTTAGTCGCCTCGTTGACTTGCAGGGCAATCAAAGCGCTAGGGTCAAAATCCTCTTTCGCCTTAGACAAGTCTATCTCAGGTCTGCCCTTAGACCAGTCAAAAATACCCTTGCCGGTCTTCTTCCCCAGCGTACCAGCATCAATCTTGGCCTTCAGCCAGCTGGGTGGCGCGTAGTCTCGAGAGAGTTTCTCAGCAAAATAAAGAGCACTGTGATAGGCAACGTCCAGCCCCACGTAGTCCATCAGCTCATACGGCCCCATAGGCATACCTATCTTTCTCATCTTGGCATCGATTTCCGTAGGGGCGGCCTCGCCTTTCTCCAATATGAGGTTAACCAAGAGTCCGGTCGGCGCCTGGATCCGGTTATAGACAAACCCGATGGAGTCCTTCTCAACTCTGACCGGCGCCTTGTTCATCTTCAGCGCCAGATTATATGCCACCTGTATTGTCTCTTCACTTGTCTTTTCTCCTTTTGTGACCTCGACGAGCTTCATGAGGACAGCAGGGTTGAAGAAATGCATGCCAACGACCTGCTCCGGCCTGTTGGTGGCCGCAGCCATCTCTGTGATACTCATGTTGGAGGTATTGGAAGCCAATACAGCGTGTCTAGGGGCGGCTTTGTCCAGTGCCTGGAAAACCTGCTTCTTGAGATCCATAATCTCAGGAACTGCTTCAATAACAAAATCGGCGTCCTTAACAGATTCGTCAATATCAACAAAGGTCGTGATATGAGCCAGCATCGCCTTCTGGTTATCCGCGGTGATTTTTTGCTTCTCCATGAGCTTATTCAGGCTCTCTTTAATCCTGGAAAGCCCTTTATCAACGAATCTCTGCTCTATGTCCCGCATCGCCACCTCGTAGCCAGCAAGCAGCGCCACCTCGGCAATACCATGTCCCATGTCCCCCGCACCCATGACCGCAATCTTCTTGATGTCTTCAACTTTCATATCAGAGAACCTCCTTCTATTTCTTGGTTTCGCCTTTGAAGACTATTCGCCGGTGAACACCGGCTCTCGTTTCTCGATAAAGGCTATCGCCCCTTCCATGGCGTCCTTCGTTTTGCTCACTCGCTGTGAGCCTTCCAGTTCTATTTTCACGCCCTGGTCGGTGCTGGTTTCCAGACCCCGGGTTACCGCATCGAGGATTATCTGAACAGCAATCGGCGCCTTCTTTGCCAGCGTCTTGGCGAGTTCCTTGGCATCATTCATCAACTGTCCTGGCTGACATACTCTGGTAACAAGCCCAATGCTCAACGCCTCAGGGGCGTTGACTCTAGTGCCGAGCAGAAGCATCTCCAGCGCTTTGGTCTTGCCCACCAGTCTGGGCAACCGCTGGGTGCCACCCCAGCCGGGTATAATACCCCGGTCGATCTCGGGTTGCCCCATCACCACTTGCTGAGAGTTGAGCATCAACCTGAAGTGGCAAGCCATTGCCAGCTCGCAACCGCCACCCAGGGCGAAGCCGTTTATGGCAGCGATTACGGGCTTGGGATACTTCTCTATGCGGCCGAACACTTCCTGTCCCCGTGACATAGCCTTCTCGCCATCCGGAGTGCCGGCGGTTTTCAAGTCAAAGCCGGCTGAGAATCCTCTTTCGCCGGCTCCGGTGATGATTACGACCCTAACCGCTTTGTCCTTTTCCCATTTGGTGAAAACATCATCCAGTTCGTTCAACACCGCGAAGTTTATCGGATTGGCGGGCGGCCGGTTCAAGGTGATTATGCCAGTGTTCTCCTCCTGCTCTACAATCAAGTTCTCATAAGCCATGGGATCCTCCTTGTTTTGAGATTTTTTGACGGCGCCACGATTCTTCCAATACTCCTATGCCGCCTCCTTTCAGTCGAGTAGCTCGCAAACCGTCGCACCGGTAGAAACAGCCAGATGTTATCATCCGCAGCAGCGAATTGTCAACGACCGGAAGTACAGTCCAGCTTCTCAAAAACCCCAGCGTACCGCCTAACCTCATCCCGCGGCCGAGCCATCAATAAACACTTGGTGTCAATCGGCTTGGAGGAAAGCCCTTATTGCCAAAAGGAGTGAAACAGGAATAGAATGCTCGTTAAGGCCCTCATAACCAAAACTAATCAGCTATAGACAGAAGATGAGCCGTACCATAGTTCTGGGCATCGGGAATCGGCTGGGCGCCGATGACGCCGCCGGCACATTTTTGGTGGACATGCTAAACCAACGACAACACAAAGCCGAGGCTGCCCACTCCCAAGAGATTACAGCCATAGACGCCAGCACTGCTCCGGAAAGCTATACCTCGGTCATCCGCCGGCGCAGGCCTGACCTGTTGATACTGGTAGACGCCGCCGATATGGGTCTGCCTCCCGGTGCCCTGCGCACAATCCCGCTCGAGAGAATAAATGTTTTGTCGTTTTCCACACACAACATGCCCCTCTCCATGTTTGTATCTTACGTAAAGGAGTTTTGCGGAAAGATCATGCTGGTCGGGGTGCAGCCTGAGGGAACAGACATGGGCAAGCGCCTCTCAGAAGCGGTGCGCAAAAGTGTGAAGGAACTGGTCGAGGTTATTCTAGAAGGACGGGTCGCTGAAATCCCGCCGCTGAGGTAACGCAGCTAACTCTGTTCGGTCGGTTCCTCTGTGGCTTCCGTAGCCGGCTTCTCTTCCTTCGTTGAGCCCGGTAGCTCACCGCTATCAATAACTACCAGCTCGTCGGCGTACTTGTTATAGCTGGCAAGCAAGAATTCGTCTGTCATGGCGAGCACCTGGGGTGGGCAGATATCGACACACTGGGCGCAGAAACAACATCTGGAGACGAAGATTTTCACCTTCTTTTCTTCGGGTATGAATTCTATGGCTCTGGTCGGGCAGATACTAATGCACAGTCGGCACCCGGTACAGCCCTCTTTGTTGTACGCAATTTTCCCTCGAAATTTAGGCGGCACCGGCACCGGTGGAATCATCTTCAATTCACCTTTTGTAACACTGTCTAGGAATTGAATAGTTGATGCTGGAGCATATTTTGCCGGAAACTTGTTTGTGGCCGGATTCAGAAAGAGCTGTCTTAGTATCGTTTTTGCTGCTTCAAACATCTTCGCTACACCATCAAATCGGCTGCTACCAGTATCAGCCCGACAAGGCCGATCACGGTCAGGGCTATTATGTAGACCCAGCTTGCCTGACTTATCTTAAATCTTGCCATCGCCGTACGTATCACAGATATGCTGATGAACATCACAACAAAGACCTTGACCAGAAAGAATAAGCCATCCACTATGCCAGCGGGAACTGGCGCACCAATTCCAACTAGAGGAGACAGGTTATATGGGATGAATAGAGCCACTACCAACGCTGACACTGCGAAAGCCTTTATTATATCAGCGAGGTAGAACAAACACAGGTTTCTGCCCGAATACTCAACGAGTATTCCACCAGCTATTTCAGTCTCAGCCTCGGCCATATCAAATGGCACCTTGGCCCCCTTGCCGGATGTAGCCACCAGGAGAGCGAATAGCAGAATCAGCGAGCCAATTACTCCCAGCGGGCCAACCAGGCTCCATATAGGATACTCGGCAATCGTAGAAAACATAAATGGATTGGCGGTGGTAGCCTGACCGATGCGCCAGCCAAGAGAAACTACAGCTACTGCCAGGGGAAATTCAAGGCTCATCAAGAGAACCATCTCCCGCTGTGCCCCCACGGTGGCATACGGTGAACTGGAGGCAAAACCACCTGCGGCAAAAGCCAGAGATGGCAGTATCAACAAGTAGACTACCAATAGTGCATCACCAAATCCTGGCGCACCACCAAATCCACCTAGAAGTGCTGGCTGTCCAAACATAGGTATGTAGAGTAATAGCACAGCCGAAGTTACCAGACAGATAAATGGGGATGCCTTGAACAACCATGCGACAGCACCATCCGGTATGATGCTCTCTTTCATCATCAGCTTTTGCACGTCTCGAAACGGCTGCACTATGGGCGGGCCAACCCTCCCCTGCATATGTGCCACCAGCTTGCGGTCAATGCCGCGGTAGAGCATGCCAAAAACGCCACCGATGAACACCACTACGGCGGATCCGACAATGATAATCACTAGGTTCATCGTTTCAGTTCCTTCGTCTTTTGTACAGAAAGCCGGTGAAGTTCCTCATAACCCACGACCGCCCTTCTGCTGGCGGCTCTATCCGTTACCACAACCCGATTAGTACAGGATTGACATGGGTCGATAGAGGCAAAGGCTATGGGCACATCGGCAATCTGTCCACCCTTCAGTATCGCTGGAACGCACATGAGGTTAACATATGTTGGAGCTCTTACCTTCCAATTAGCCAGCGTCTCTCTCCCGGCTTCCAGACGAACATAATGTACGACCTCACCTCTGGGAGCTTCGGCTCGCCCGACACCTTCACCCTCTGCCTTGGTCAGTGTCTTCAGAAGTACCGCCGTCTTTGGCTGTGCCAGTATCGGACCAGGTGGCATTTTCTCCAAACACTGCTCAATGATTTCGATCGATTGCTTGACCTCCAGTAATCGAACGATAATCCGGTCGTAGACATCGCCAACCACGGTCCCTGTGAGCATGTCTGGAGTCATGGCCTTGATATCCAGATCGGCATAGGCAGCGTAAGGCTGGTCCTGCCTAATATCTTTGGGGACGCCACTTGCTCTGGTGGTTGGCCCGACCGTGAGTAGTTTCAACGCATCTTCCTTCTTCAGAATGCCTACGTTCTTCGTCCGCATCCGTATTGTCACATCGTCTAAGAATACCCTCTTTAGCTTGTCAAACAAACTCTTGTAGTAGTCCAGGGATTGTCTGATCCTAGGAAATTGCTCTTCGGTGATGTCTCTCCGCACCCCACCAATTTGAAACATAGCCTTGGTAACCCGATTTCCGGTTACATGTTCGATTAAGTCCATTATTTCTTCCCTGACCTGCCAGGCAAGATAAAAAATGGTGTCAAATCCAATCTCGTGAGCGGCAACCCCGGCCCACAGTAGATGGGAATGTATACGCTCCATTTCAGCAGTAATCGTCCTTATATAGTCGGCGCGCGGCGGAGGAGTGATTCCGGCAGCGTGCTCAACAGCCATAACAAATGAGAAAGGATGACATATATTGCAGATACCACATATCCTTTCCGCCACGTACAAACTCTGGATAGGATTGTTCCTATTCATACCAAGCCACTCGATACCGCGGTGAACCTGCCCCAAGAAGACGTCTACATCCACGATCTCTTCACCATCAACATTGAGAGCCAGTCTAACTGGCTCCTTCAGCGCCGGATGAATTGGACCTACAGGGACGGTATAAGTTGCCTTTTTCTTCTCCTCTACCGTCATTTTGGCTCCCTTCCTGGCAGTACTCTAAGCATATCTTGTGGTAATCCCTTCTCGTCTCTCCTCCAAGGATAAATGCCTTCGGGAAAATCCTCAGGCAGGAATAATCGCCTTTTATCCGGAATATCAACTACCTCTATCCCCATCATTTCCTGGGTTTCCCGTTCTGTGAATAGTGCCCCAGGGATGAGGTCGGTAATCGTGGGTATCCTCAGGTCACTCTTAGGCAGCTTCACGCGCAGCCCCAGGCTCAACTCCTCCAGGTGATGGCCATAGTAGATGGTGAAGTGATAGATAAGTTCTACCTCGGCGCCCAGGTCGCTGGAAGAGACGATGGCCAAATGGGGGTATTCCTGCAGGCGGCAGATATGCTCAACCGCCTGACGGAAGGCGCTCTTTTTTACCTCGATCCAGAGGCTCTGGAACTTATTCTTCTTGACGGCAACCTCGCACTCATGCACCGAGCCGCCAACAAAGCCATCGCCCAGTTCTTTCGTAAAACCGTCGATGATGGCCTGGGAGGTAAGCCTCTCCATTAAGCTACCTCCTGATTGGCCAGCTTTTCCAGCTTTACCCAGGCCATGGCCACACCGTGAATAATGGCCTCCGGCCGTGGCGGGCACCCCGGTACATAGACATCCACCGGGATAATCTGGTCTACAGGACCCGCCAAGCTATAAGATTCGAAGAAGACATCCCCTTCTATGCCGCAGTTACCAACTACCATGACCAGTTTGGGATCGGGTGTTTGTTCGTATATGCGATTTACTCGCGGTACCATCTGGTTAATCACCGGGCCCGTCACCAGTAATACGTCGGCATGCCGCGGTGAGCCCACCAGCTTGATGCCAAAACGCTCAGCATCGTACCTAGGTGTAAGCACGGCTAGAATCTCGATATCACATCCGTTGCACGAGCCGGTGTTAAGGTGGTATACCCACAGTGCTCTCTTAAATGCCGTTAAGCTCAAATCTATCTCCCATATTTTAGCCCAGTTTATCTAACCAGTCCAGCGATAACGAGTATTAGAGCACTTATCGCGGTACCAGCTACCAACCAGAGTACATAGTCATTTATTATTCCGGTATGGGGTCTTAGAACCTGGTTATAGTATTCCTTGAGAGTCTCAAAAAATCCCCAGTATATATTGCCTACCCTTACGTGACGCTCCTCTGCTTTCGGGACCTCTTCCCCACATACAAAGATCCGTGTTTGACCCGTATCCTTCTTATATCCTTTGTGTCCTCGCCTCCTGAAGAAGTAGACTACTAGTCCTACTATTATGAAGACAATGATCCAGACAATAGGGTTCCAATAATCATAGCCAGATTCTAGAATATGCGTCATGGAACAGCTCCCGTAACTGCGCTGATATATGGGTTCGGGTCTATCAAAGCATCGGCAGCAGGGTGAATTGTCGAATCGACAATCAGCGATGGAAACAGGGTAATGAAGACGATGCCTGCGGCTAGTATGGCCATGGCAATTATCATAGACCTGGGAACCTCTCTCCCCCCTTGATATTCAGGCAATTCCGCTCCCATAAATGCCGAATGAAAAGCCTTGGTGAAGGATGCCAGAGTCAGAATCGAGACTATTATGCCTACTATAGTAAAGATCGGATTGAATTGGTACACAGATTCATAGATTAGTATTTTTGATGAAAACCCGTTCAGAGGAGGGATACCGGAAATAGATAGGGTTCCAATTATGTACAATACAGTAGTCCACTTCATCTTGTGGGCCAGGCCGCCCATCTTGGTAAGGTCCCTGGTGCCGGTATAGTGGAACAGCGCACCACCAGTGAAGAATAGAAGGGGCTTATACATGGCATGGTTCAAGATATGGAAAATACCTCCGCTCATAGCCTCTCTACCCCAGCCACCTACGCCTACAAGTGCCGGGTTGCCCAAGACAGCCAGTCCCACACCTACCCCAAGCCACATATACCCCAGCTGAGAGATAGCATGATAGGACATGAAGCGCATGACGTCTTTTTGATAGACAGCCATGGTAACTCCGACAAACATGGTCAGTAGCCCGAATATTATTAGTATCCAGCCCACGACCGGTGCGTCTATCACGCGTCCATACAGGGTAAAGCAAACTCTGAATGCAGCATACATGCAAGCGTGGCTTGTTATTACCAGCATACCGGTTATGCTGGCCGGGGCCACGGAATAGGCATCAGGAAACCACAGGTGTAACGGCACCATCCCCGTCTTCATAGCAAACGCTATCAAGAACAAGGCCAACGCTATCTGGTCTAGCGTTGTATATTGAATTGCCTGAGCGAGATACGCGATATTGAGCGAGTTATACTGGCCATAAAGTATACCAGTGGCGAATAGAACCATCAGCCCCGCAATGGCAGATACGACTATGTACTTGAATCCGCCCTCCTGGGTATCGGCATACCTGGTTCTGAAAGCTATCAGTGCCCCCCCGGAAATAGAAGCTATCTCCAAAAAGACGAATAGATTGAATAGGTCACCGGTGAACATCATTCCGAATCCGCCGGTCACCATAAGCAATAGGAGGGTATAGAACCTGTTCTGCCCTGTCTCACTTGCTATATGAGAAAGAGAATATATAGCTGCAGCCAAAGACACAACCGCCCAGATTATGCCAAAGAACGCGGACATGCCGTCTACTTCCAGTATTATCCGCACCGGTACTATGAACCCTGTGGGGACAGTCTGCCCAGGAGAAGTGGCACCGAGAGTATAAACGTGGATTCCATTGATGACCACATCCCTCGCTAGAGCAAAAACCAGAAACGCTACAAATAGCAGGCTGCCTATTACAAGTGCATTTCTGCCTTTTTTGCTCGCCATACCTACCAGCGGTGTCAAGAATGCTGCCACCAGAGGTATAGCTATAATCAGGATGGGGGACTGAGCTATTAGAGCAGCCAAATCGCTATCCTTTCAACTTTCTCGACTTTTCTGAATCTAGGCTTCCGGTATGGCGATAAATCTGTATCACCATGGTCAACATCAAAGCCAACACTGCAACATTGATGACGATACTGGTCAGCGTGAGCGCCTGAGGTACGGGCAGGACCATGGATCCTTCTGGCACATCGGTATAGATAGGAGCGTTCCCTCCCGCGCGGTAGCCCAGCGCCACCAGAAACAGGTTAACCGCCGACGCCATCATGGCAATGCCCATGATGAGCTTAATCAGATTCCTTTTAAATATGATGATATAAAAAGATATTGCTGCCAGCAGCGCTGCCGCCAAGAAGGGAAAATTCAGAGGAATGTTTTCCATTATTCTTCCACCTCCTCGCCACTGGAAAACAGCGCCATAGCCAAAACCACTCCTGCAAGGCCGGCTACCACCTTAATGCCCACAGCTAAGTTCATCAAGGGGACGAGTCCTCCTGTCCAGAAATCCCCCGGGTTAGCACCCGGAGTCGGAATCCTGCCAAAGATTGGCGTGCCCACCAGCAAGTTATAAAAAAAGGCAGTGCCTATCCCGGCAAAAGCCAGGGCCGCAAAGATTAGGGCCCCCGTGCTTTCCATTATTGATAAAACGCGTTCACGCAGCGATTTCTTAAGTTCCTTAGAGCTGAAGGCCACCAATAGCATGACCACGCCAGAAACGATAACAGCACCACCCTGAAAACCTCCACCTGGGGTAAGATGTCCGTGGGCAATAACATACAGGCCGAAGATGAGGATAAACACGACAAGTTGATTGGCCATGGTGCGGACAATCTTGGACATCAGGAATGTTCCTCCCGGCGTTTCAGTGTTCGTAGCAGAAGCAACACTCCGGTCACCGCCGTGAACAGTATCGTGGCTTCCCCGAGTGTATCAAAGCCACGGTAGTCAAAGACCACCGAAGCTACCACATTGTTGTTCCCGGTTTCTTCCTGGGCGTTCTCAATTATATAATCGTCCATATCGGATGGAGGGTAGCCAAAGGGATGGATGAGTAGCGCCCCCCAAACCAGAAAGGCCACCAGAACAAGCCACAGAATCAGTCCCACAATCCTTCTCATATTCACTCCATACGCTTGGTCGCCCGGATGGTAATGATAAAGATAGCCGCAGTCACTGCTGCCCCGATTCCTGCCTCAGCGATGGCTACATCGGGAGCCTTCAGAAGATAAAACTCGAAGGCTAACAACAGACTCAGCACAGCCAGAGTGACCACTGAATACAGGAGATCCCGAAATACGGCGACCAGTATGGCACAGACAACCAGCACCAGTGGTATGATTATATGTAGAACTCCAGCTTCAATCATTCTGCTTCTTTTCTAAGTCATCCACTACCGCTCTGGCAGGCTTCTCGCCGCTACGATGTGCCGCCCGAGCCATGGCATGAGCGCCTGTGGCGTTGGTGACCGCCAGCGCCACCAGCGCCAGCACCGAGTGTATGGTCATTATAGATTGGGGCGAATGAGCTCCCTGCAGAGCCCACATTCCAGCGGACTGCACGATTACCGCCAGGATGAGAAAAATGGAACCAAAGGTAGTACATTTGGTGGCGGCGTGAAGCTTGGTATATACGTCGGGAAAGCGGTGCAGCCCGAAAGCCCCAACGAAATTGAAGAAAAGGCCAATTCCTATGAATATATAACTTACCGTGTTCAACGCTTCCATTACAACTTGTCCCCCTGTATGTATTTGGCCACATACAGTGTCATGACGAACGAAAGCAAAGCATACACGATGGCTACATCAATAAAAATCACATGATTGAACATCATTCCGGCAAGGACCAGACTGGCTACCAC
>CAYFSE010000012.1:0-3938 GCA_964345725.1 uncultured Dehalococcoidales bacterium | reverse complement strand
CAAAACAATATTCAGTAGCCGTAATCAGCGGTCGCGACTTGGTCGATGTGCGGAAAATGGTCGATATTGAAGACATTACCTACGCGGGCAGCCACGGTTTTGATATCATCGGACCGGGTGGAG
Source organism: uncultured Dehalococcoidales bacterium (assembly GCA_964345725.1). Taxonomy (GTDB): domain Bacteria; phylum Chloroflexota; class Dehalococcoidia; order GIF9; family AB-539-J10; genus RBG-13-51-36. Next base: position 3,815 of record CAYFSE010000012.1, on the reverse strand, counting down.
CGCATCAGAACCAGGAACGAGGCAAACGCTTCCTGCCCGCGCTTGACCGCGCGGAAAAGGATCTACTAAAGATACCTGAGACTATATCGGGGGCTAGGATTGAGCGCAAGCTGTTTGCCATTGCCGTTCATTACCGTCAGGTCGATAGAACCAAGCTGGATGAACTTGAAAAAATGTTTGATGAAGTGCTTTCTCGATATCCTGAGTTGAGAAAGACCGGTGGCAAAGAAATATTTGAGCTCCGACCAAATATCGAATGGGACAAGGGTAAGGCTTTATTTTCCATGCTTGAATCGCTATATACCGACAGCAGCCGGGTGTTACCTGTGTACATCGGTAACGACGAGACCGATGAGGACGCCTTTCAGGCTCTAAATAAACACGGTATAGCCATCGTGGTTGGTACCGAGAATCGCCGGACAGCCGCCCATTATTCATTGCGAAATCCTGATGAGGTGGTGCAGTTCATCCATGAACTGGCGGTGCTGTCGGAAACAGAAGTTTCCCGGGGTACCTGGACGTTGGCCTATGAAGGTTACAACCCGAAACAGGAGGGGCTGCGCGAAGCCTTGTGTACACTGGGCAACGGTTACTTCGCCACACGGGGAGCGGCTCCGGAGTCATCTGCCGATGACACCCACTATCCAGGTACTTATGTTGCCGGCTGTTACAACCGTCTCAATACTGATATTGCCGGGAAGATGATAGAGAATGAAGGCATGGTCAATATGCCCAATTGGCTGCCCCTTACCTTCCGCGTTGGAGATGGAGATTGGTTTGATGTGGGAAAGGTAGATATTCTGGAGTACCGCCAGGAACTCGACCTACGTCAGGGCGTATTGAGTAGGATGATCCGCTTTATCGACGGCGAGGGCCGGCAAACCAGATTATTTCAGCGGCGTATCATCAGTATGGCAAATCCGCACCTGGCCGGTATGGAAACAACCATCACAGCTGAAAACTGGTCAGGCAGCTTATGTGTTCGCTCATCTCTTGACGGGCGAGTGGTCAATAGCGGTGTAAAGCGTTATCAGAAACTCAGCAACCAGCATCTCCTTCCAGCTGAAACCCAAGCCTTCAACCATGAAATAATATGCCTCCAAATGGAGACGAACCAGTCACATATCCGCATCTCGGAAGCGGCACGTACGAGGTTGTTTCAAAATGGCAAACAAGTTACCATACAGCCCAGCATAACAAATGAATTCGGTTACATTGCCCAGGATTCTACGGTTAGCATAAAGGAAGGAAAGGCGGTAACTGTAGAAAAGATAGTGGCCCTCTACACTTCAAGGGACCACGCTATATCCGAAACTGGTCTTCAGGCACGAAAAGAAGTAGAACGCGCCCCCGACTTTTATAAGCTGTTCAAACGTCATGTCCTTAGCTGGGATCATCTCTGGCAACGCTGCCACATTGACATCAAGGATAGCGAACGTGTAGCGCTGGTTCTTAACCTCCATATCTTCCACCTTCTGCAAACGGTATCGCCACATACTATTGAGCATGATGCTGGTGTTCCGGCTAGAGGTTTACATGGCGAAGCCTACCGCGGGCATATCTTCTGGGACGAGCTGTTTATCTTCCCGTTCCTCAATCTAAATATTCCTGATATTACCCGCGCTTTGCTACTGTACCGCTACCGCCGGCTCCCGGAGGCACGCTGGGCAGCCAAGCAGGCGGGATATGAGGGTGCCATGTATCCCTGGCAGAGTAGTAGTGACGGGCAAGAAGAAACCCAGACACGCCACTTGAACCCTAAATCAGGGCGCTGGTTGCCGGATAATTCGCACCGGCAACGCCATATCAATGTCGCCGTCGCATATAATATCTGGCAATATTACCAGTTTACCGGCGATATCAGCTTCCTCTCCTTCTATGGAGCGGAGATGCTGCTGGAAATCGCCCGTTTCTGGGCAAGCATTAGCCAGTATGACCACTCTCTTGACCGCTATGAGATCCGCCATGTGATGGGTCCGGATGAGTTCCACGACGCTTATTCTGATGCTGACGAACCGATGGGTGTTGACAACAATGCGTATACAAATATCATGGCAGTATGGGTGCTCTGTCGTGCATTGGAAACCGTTAAGATTCTGCCGGATGATCGTCGCGGAGCGTTACAGGACAAACTGGGCTTACGACAGGAGGAGTTGGAGCGTTGGGAGGAAATCAGCCATAAGATGCGTGTTGTTTTTCATGATGATGGCATCATCAGTCAGTTTGAAGGTTACGACCACCTTAAAGAGCTTGATTGGGAAGGCTATAGGAGGAAATATGGCAATATTCAGCGCCTTGATCGTATCCTTGAATCGGAAGGAGATACTCCGAACCGCTACAAGCTGTCCAAGCAGGCTGACGTGCTGATGCTTTTCTACCTGCTATCGGCTGATAAATTAAGAGAGATATTCCAGCGCCTCAACTATCCATTCGAGTATGATACTATCCCCAGAAATATTGACTATTATCTCGAACGCACTTCTCACGGCTCTACGCTAAGTCGGCTAGTGCATGCCTGGGTGTTGGCTCGCTCAAGACGTGAGCTGTCATGGCATTTGTTCAAGGAGGCACTGGAGAGTGATATCTCCGATATTCAGGGGGGTACCACGGCGGAAGGAATCCATTTAGGAGCTATGGCGGGAACGGTAGATCTTATACAGCGCTGTTACTCTGGTATCGAAACTCGCCAGAACAGGCTGCAACTGAACCCATACCTGCCCAGCGAACTAAAAGAATTGCAATTTGATATTCTCTACCGCCAGCACTGGATTGATCTTGTCATCACACAAAAACGATTAACATTAAAGGCAAGGCCCGGTACTGCAGCGCCCATTAAGGTTGGTATTAGAGACAGGTTGGTAAGTCTCAAAGCGGATGAAACCATAGAATTCGATTTATAGCTAACCGTTTGCATTATGGCAATATCCTGCCTGTACTTTTTGAGTGACGCGATAAGAATAAACATGATGCTTATATCTCGTCAGTTGTAATTTTACAAATTAGTATCTTGTCGAACTACAAGAACTAAAAATGTTAGACTTCTAGTTACCTAATTTACTACGCCAGTCCTCAGATTCAAATCTCTTGGCTGAGTATCGAATTACCTTTGTTTTTTTACGGCGATAATTCCGTCATCCATTGTGTTTTCAATTTCGGGTTTTTACGGTGTCTCCACTAAATGAGAAAATATTTTATCCTTAGTAATGGGTGTTTGATTGAATCGTTTGCGGTCATAACAAATCAGAAGGAGGAATTACCATGGAAGGTGAAAGGATTTCATATCACAAGACCGTGCGTCAGGTATACGCCAGGATTAAAGCAGATGGAATGAACAATCTGTGGGATAGTTATGAAGCCCAGGGGATGGGAGGCAATGCCGACCAGCGTTGCTTCTTCTGTATGGGGGGAGTTCGTTGTGACTTGTGTTCCAACGGGCCATGTCGCGCTGATGTTGCTAAGGACAAGAGAGGAGTTTGCGGCATCACCGGCGATGGTATGGCCATGCGTATGATGCTTCTCAGGAATGTCATGGGACTTTCTACATACCACTATCACACCGAGCAGACTATCAAAACGCTTCGAGCTACGGGTATGTGCAGGAGCAGATATGATAGAAGTGACTGATTCCTATGGTGTAACATGTCCTGCAGCTATGAGGCATCTCGTTGATGAGATTAAAGGTATTTCTCAGGTACCTTTGAGAATACATTGTCACAATGATATGGGATTAGCATTGGCCAATACCTTTGCAGGGATAGAGGCAGGAGCAGAAATGGCTGATGCTTCAATAAATGGACTTGGAAATAGGGCTGGAA
>CAYFSE010000011.1:0-19533 GCA_964345725.1 uncultured Dehalococcoidales bacterium | reverse complement strand
GATAGCTATGACAAGACCTATCGATCTACTGCGACAGGGGAGGAGATTTGTCTTCAGCATAAGCTACAAACGTACGGGATCCTGGATTCTGACATTTGGAATGCGTTTGTGAGTTGGATTTCGTCATCTGGAATTCAAGCAATGGGATTGCCGCGCCCCGCCAAGCCGGGGCTGGCAACGACACCTCCTCCTACCCTGAACGGTTCTGAATCTAGGACCGGGAATCTATTGGGTATTTGGGCTTTGTCATTCGGGTTTTCGGCGTCTCACAGCGCGTGGTCGGGAGTTGTACTTTCTTCCTATTACTAACGGGTGATTGACGTGTATGAGAACTACGCTATAATTTACTTTATCCGATAACTCGCTGGAGTTACGTCCAGAAATACGAGAAGGAGGTGAAAGAAGAGAAAACGAGAATATACTTAAAACAGATTACTGGAGCTGAGCTCCAAAGGTCGAAGAACAAAGGAACAAAAGGAGGTAAAAAGTAAAAAGGAATGAAAATGATACATCGTGGAGAAAAGGGTTTCACCTTGATTGAGTTGCTGGTCGTGATTGCCATCCTGGGTGTTATCGCAGCCGTGGTGGCACTGAACATTGCCGGCTTCTTCGGTCGGGGAACTCTGCAGGCAGCCAATACCGAGCTGCACCAGGCCCAGACGGCTATTATATCCGCCATGGCGGATGCCGAGAGTAACGTCCTTCAAGGTCAGGGAGCCAACGTGACGTTTAACTGGTCGGGCGAGCCGGACGTCGTGATGGCAGTAGGCCCGGGCAACGTAACTTATGACGCCGCCGACTACTGCTACGGACCATTCAGGGCATATTACACCGTGGTCGGTGACCCGGATTCAGACGAAGGCTGCGGCGCGATAACATTGGGCTTCGCTGACTACGACGGTGGCTGGGGATCAGCCATTGTGTGGAACACGACATTCATGACCTGGGCTGCCGCCTCCTAACCTCAACTTGATTTCGGACCCAGATTCAATTTACTAGGTCCGAGACTGGCGGCGAAGACACCTTCGCCGCCAGTCTCTTTTGTTTTTGCCAGAGTCCTTGTTTGCTTCATCGGTTCAAATCCCGGACGATGTCAAAGCCTGGAATGTCACTCCGCTTAGTTGCCGCTGCCAGGAGCAACGTTCCTCACCTAGTTACATCTACATAGTAACCAACAGCAGGAATATGGCGCCGCACCCGGGCGACACCGGCGACGTCGTGATGCCAGTCTGGCCTTGCTTCGCCGCTTCAAATCGTGGAGAATGCCGAACCGCAAACTACAAATCGATGCCATATGACAGCACCAATCTTCTCTCCCCTGGCGCGAGAGAGAGTCAGTGCGGAACGTCATCGTCACCTTAATCCTCTCCCATCAAGCGAGAGGAAATGGAGCCGGCGAGGGGAGGACAAGGGCCAGCCGGCAGGCTGATATCGAATCGCAAGGATCAAACACGAAACAATGTCGAATGAAAAAGGTCAAGTGACAAATGAAAGTCAAATGACGGACGTCGAAGGCCAAAGGAATGTCAAATGGCGAAGGCCAAATGTCAGATGAGAAGGAGATGGATTGCGGACGTCTAAGCATTTGGATTGCGACTGTCAGCTGGTTTTTGATATTTGGGGTTATGCGAGCGACTGAATATTCGGCGCCAGGCGATTTGCCGTTAAGGACGCAAGGACAGGAACTCCTCCTTACTTCGCCGGGAGCGTTTGACTACTGAGCGTAGAACGCCTTCCTTGTTTGTTTGGCGTGGTAAGAGATGGGATAAGGTGAGAGTAGTCACGATGGCGCACAATTTAGCACCTTCCTGCCGTATGGTCTATGGAGTAACCAGCCTTCTCCAGGATGGCGATGACCATCCTCGGGGTTGAGAGCCGGCGTTCTAGTCATACGGTGACGACTGCTGACTTTGCTATACTCCCCTCAAGGCTTGGCGGGATAGGGTCGCCATGCTTCTCCAGCGAGGCTATATACGCCTGAATGGCATCCCTGATGGTTGCCGGCGCTGCGCCTCTACAGTCTCACCCTGTGTAGCACAGCCTGGCAGTCGCGGACAGCTCACTATATAGGCGCCCTCCTCCGCTTCCCTCAAGCAAACTAGGAACTTCGCCATAACCCTCCGGCTATCATGAAAGCACGTTGCGTCATCTTGAAAAGCTTAGTACCAAGCCCCGAGGACCAAATCCTGAACAATGACAACTCACGAAGCCCAAATCTCGAGTGAGAAGAAGGAATGGTTTTGACATTTGGGTTTTGGAATCTGGACTTTTCTACGCGTGGCCCGAGGTCGGGCCGGACAATAGGAAGGAGCTTAGCGGAACACTCGGGGCGCTGATTGCCCGCCAAGGGGAGCTATGCAAGTCGCCGAACTAGCCCCCTTACTCAAAGGAGGATGTTGGCGGGAATAGGCGGTTCCGGCATTTGGGCTTCGGGATTTTGATATTCGCTATGAAACTTGGAGTGCAGCGATACCGTGTTATCTGGCTGGCCTGACCGGTATCTTGCCGATGAGCTTTTCCACTTCTTTCTGGTCGTTGCAGAACTCCATCACGCTTTCCCAGGTGATGGTTCCCTTGAAATACAGTTCAACCAGGGACTCGTCCATCGTAATCATGCCTATGTCGCGGTGGGTACGGATGATGTTGGGCAGCTGATAGATTTTCCCCTCGCGGATGAGCGCCTTCACAGGCGGATTGCCGAGCATGATCTCTACAGCGGCTATCCTCCCCGAGTCGTCAGCCCGGGGCACAAGGGTCTGACACAGTACACCGATGAGCAGAGAAGCCAGGCGTGACTGAGCCAGGTGTCGCTGATGAGGAGGGAACAGGTCTATTACTCTTTCCATTGCCTGAGAAGCGCTCGGGGCATGACCTGTGGTCAATATGAAGTGTCCGGTCTCAGCTATGGTAAGGACAGCGTCGGCCGTATCGGGATCTCGCATCTCTCCAACCAGGATTACATCCGGGTCCTGCCTCAAGATATGCTTCAGGGCATTAGCAAATGACAGGGTGTCACTGCCCAACTGACGTTGGGTCATAGCGCATTTGGTGCCGGTGTAGACATACTCTATGGGGTCTTCAATAGTGACCACATGACGAGTTTCACAGGTGTTCAGGTGCTGAATCATAGCTGCCATGGTGGTTGTTTTGCCGCTACCGGTAGGTCCAGTAACTACGACCAGTCCTCTGGGCTTGAGGGCCAGATCTTTGCATATCTGCGGCAGCTCCAGCTCATCTATTGTGGGGATCCTCGGTGGCAGGAGCCGAACAGCCAGGCTGATAGACCCGCGTTGCTGAGCGGCATTGCAGCGCAGACGACCGACACCCGGTAATGTGTAGCCAAAATCAAGCTCCAGATGGCGGTGGAACTCCTCCCGCTCCTCAGGCTTGGTTAGCTGGAGAAAGGCTTCGCTTATATCCTCAGGAGTAAGGGGACCTAGGCCGTCTACCGGTTCGAGCGAGCCGTCGATGCGGAAAGTTGCCGGGGTGCCCACCACCATGTGCAAGTCGCTGGCCCGCCTTGAGTGGCCTGTCCGTAGCAATGCAAAAACGTCCATAACTCCTACTTCATACAGTCAACGACACAAACAATTACTCTAGCACTAACTCATAGTACCGTGCAAGTCTCGTTAATGTCAATGCCCCGTCGGTAATGGGAGGAGAGTACCAGGCCCACCATAGCAGCCCCCCAAAATTCCAAATTGGAGAGTCCAAGTGGCAATTGAAATCCAGGCATCAAAACCCAAGCCCCGCAGCTATCGAAGGGGTGGGGCTCGTCCCCGCCCCCGCAACGCCAGGGGATATAAACCTTGTCACTACATTGACGGGGAATCGACCTTCTTCCTTTCTGTTGATGGGACAGGAACAAGGTGACCGTGGGTTCTCCCCCTGACCGCTACGCTCTCCCGCCAAGGGAGACACGATTGGTGCCGTCTTTTCACATTTGGGTTTCGTCAATTCTCATTGTTTGGGAATGAGGACCCGGGGTTTGGTTTCCGCCGCGGATAGTGCCCTATTTTGTCAGGGCAATATTAAACGATGTGCCGCCGCCGCCGATAGAGGAAATCCAGACGCTCGAGAACCTGGGGTCGCCGACTAAATCTTTGGAACCTCTTAAATCCCGGGCATAGCGAAAGATGTGGTCCACATCGGGAGCGCTTCCATCGATGTTCACCGTGCTGAGCGTATGGCCAATGGTTCCCAGGGTCACCCTTTGTCCGGCCAGTTCAGTGATCTCGATCAAATCATCAAGAATGACTGCTCGGCCCCGCTCTATAGTAACAAGCATGCTATGAAGCACATCGGCCTTGCCTCTTGTTGCCTGAACACTCGCTCTTAATTGGGTGACCTCCGTTTGCTGCTGGGCGACGCTGGTCTCAGCAGCCATCACCTGGGAGCGTTTGGCCTCAATATTAGCTCGATTTTGGAGGATGAAAATTCCCATCAGGACAGCGAGGCCGATACCAACGACTAGGCCGACCGGGATAGCGACTCGCACCATAGAGAAGCTCGGGGGCACGTATGCCTCGGGCAGGGCGTTGAAATTCACTGATGAGTAGTTTGCCTCCTCCTTCTCCGGCAGCAGTTCCTTGAGAGCCAGCCCGATATTGACCATGAATTCGTCGCTGTTGAAGCCCGCCGGTAGTTCCACCGGCGACGGCAGCGCTGACACGGGGTAGCCTGCCTGGTCAGTCAGTGATGGCCAGGTCTCAGGCGCTCCCGTCAGGTCGCCGCAGACAAACACGGGCACAGCGGAATCCAAGGGGTTTTCCAGGTGGCTGGAATTATAGAAGGCAACAGTCCTGTTGAACTCTTCGGCGATAAACGGCAGTTTTTCCTCCAGAGATCCGGCCTGGCCGGGCAGGGATAACCTGCGGATCACTTGAGGCAGCCGATCAGCCAGGACCATAACATCCAGGTGCTCTAACCGGGCATTGATGATGATTGCCCGGGGCAAATTCGGGATTCGGCACAGGGCCAGTGGAGCCAACTCCAGAACCTTTGGCTTAACACCGGCCTGATGCAGCGTTCTCATCAGCGCATCAACCAAATTGCGGGGAAAGGTGACCAGGAAAACTCGAGTTTCTCCCTTTGCTGAAGGAATGCGCTGGTATGAATAGTAGACCTCTTCCAGAGGCGTTGGTATCGTTCTCTGTGCTTCGCGCCTTACAGCCTCCGGAAGCACCTCTTCAGGCAGTTCCGGCAGGGCTATAATACGGTATAGAGAATCGTGCCCGCTCAAGCCGAGGATAACATTGTCTGTCTGTGTCCGCGCCTCTTTGAATATCTGTTTGACCTTGGCGGCTGTCCGCTCTTCGTCAACAACGAACCCCTGGCTGACCAGACCCGATTCCAAGGGCGCGCTAGCCCACTTTTCTATCTTTCCGCCCTTCATTACCAGCAGGTGAATGGCGGTATCTCTGATGAATAAGGTTGTGACTTTCTTGGCCATGCCTAACTACCTTTTATAGCCATATATGGTTATGGAGATCGTCGCTGATCCGCCGCCGCCACCCATAGTAACAGAATTCACGCTGGTGCTGGCAAACCTGGGATCAGTCTTTATGGTGTCGATGAATTCAAATATATCCTCCAGCGTACCGCTGACGGGCAGCGAAAGAGGGACCATCGAATAGGTGACAGACCCTTGTGTCGAGGCACCCGGTCTGGGAAAGTTCAGGGAGGCGAGAGTCAGGTTGCACTTCTCGGCAATTTCAAACAAGTACTCGCCGTACTCGATACTCTCTATTGCCTGGGGATATTGCGCTTCGCTGGTATGAAGCTGCGATTCGGCCTGGGACAATTGGTTCTCCAGGTCCTGCCTGTCAACCGCCAACGTAGTCGAGCGAGCCGTAGCCTCATCCAGTCTGCCCTCCAAATCCCGCTGTTCTGCAACTTGTCGGGAGTAGGTCATGAACAGCACGACAAGGAGAGCAACAATAACGCCGGCTCCTACAACTAGCCAGACTTTCTTACTTAGCATCCCAAGGCGCTCCGTTTCGCACTAATATACCATTGTGTCGAAACCCGGTCTAGTGGTTCCGCTCTAGCTAGACAATAACCCATACCAGTATTTCCGGGGGAGCGAATCCCAGCGGACAATCGTGGTCATAGTAATCATAGTAGCGGGCGCCCACAATCGTGCCCGACACGTCGAGAACTCCCTCGAACCGGGCATGGACATCCCCCATGATTATGGTATTGTTATCCATGTGTATGCCCCCTGTCACGTTGCTACCGCCCCACAGCGTCCCATTAATCGTCGCCTCACCGGTCATGTACACATCACCCCGGACATGTGCGTCGCTATTGATCCAGCTAGGTTTTGTGCCGCCTCCCGTCATCACCAGATCCCCCATAACATAGACGTCGCTTTCGACTAGGGCCTTCGCATTCATGGTGAGATCGCCTCCCACGCATAAGACACCGCCGAGCAAGGCGCACTCGTTGAGTATAAGGTTGCCCTCGACAATTGCATTGCCATGAATTTGCGCATTATTGTGCAACTCGAGATCGCCGTCAGCATATACGCTGGATGCAATTATCTCTCCCGAGCTTAGGTCGCCAGTTTCGGCAAACATGTATATGTTCGTAACATCAGCCACAACAGTGGTGCTGGAGCCGCCTGCGCTGGTGGCTGTGGAGGTAATCTCAAAGATTTCGGGGTCCTGACAGTCGTGAGGCAATTCCTCCATCTCGACTGTGACATTCTTCCCGTTCACAATGAGTTCGAGAACATCGTCCGGATCACCTCCCTGCTGCAGGTGCCAGATGGCAGTCTCCACGCCGGCATCGGCAGCATAAACCTCCCCCGTCTTCTTCTCGAAGACCTGGCCGGCGGTCAGGCCGGCGGTCATCAATCCCAGCAGGGAAGCCACGGTGAGCCCGCCGAAGACTAGCAAAAGCAGGGCCATCGTCAGGGCCCGTCCCTGTTCGTCTCTTATCAGTCTCTTCGCGGTAATTTTCACCACTTCACCTGTGTCTTGTGCCAGATACAAGTATATCGCACTGCACGTTTGCGTCAATCACCCATCAGTAATAGGAAGAAGGTATTGGGCCGCCGCCCTTCGCTGGGCACGTCGGCGTGAATCCAAACGTCAAAGCCCAGATGACAATCTAGACCCAAATGGCAAGATCGAAATGACACATAGAATCCAAATGACAAAAGGGAGTTACTATTGCTGGCGCGGCGTGGGAGTCCCCATCTTGGCCAGCCGCATCGAGATCGCTCCGGAGCTAGCGCCCCTGGCAAGGATAGGGAAGTGTCATTGGGCGAAATGCGTCGGAATGCCAGATGAGATCCAAAAGCTCAAATGACGAAACCGCTGCCTAGCTTCAATCTCCCCCTCAGAGTAAGGGGGACTAAGGAGGTTACTTCCATAATCCCCACAACTCCCGTGATCCTTCTTATCTTAAGAGGGGTTAGTTATGCAAGAACTCTTTGTACAGCGGACCGCTTCGGCTGACTGCGGCAGCCTCGCAGTGATCGAGGGAAGGTTTCCTCTCCCTTGACTGAAGAGGATTAGGGTATGGGTGGCTTTCCCCTTCACTGCGAGTCTCGCCCCCCAGGGGAGAGGCGATCATGGGTCTCTCGTAGTGTGGGTCTGTGCCCTAGACCCGCCTCGCGATAGGCAGCATCATTCTGTATGTGGTGACCCTGGGCTCTTCCACCAGAAGCGTTTGAGCCTGGCGGAGCAGTTCCTGTGTTATCGTTGATTGTGCCCATGACTTCCAGTCGCCGAGACTCTCCCAGGTGCTGACCATGGCCACGACAGAGGCATTCTCCTCGTTGACAAGATTCTCCATAGCCTTGAACCCCTGATATTGTGTAGCATGCGACCTCAACTTGAGCAATATGGGCTCCAGGTCTCTGTTGTTCCTTACTTTTATTCCCACTATACCTTTTACCATTGTGCCTCCTTCATGGTGCTGCCTTCACAGGCTGCGCCGGGTGCGGGTCGCCTGTGGCCCACTGAATTCCTATCGCCATAATTGTGGCATGGTCAAGAAACCTCAAGTCCAAAAGCCGAACGCGTGTTTGCGTGGCGAGTCTCCTTTGGCTTGAAGGGACTCCCGGTTGAACCGGGTAGCTGCCGCTGGTGGGGAGGGCGAAGGTTGAATGATAACACATCTTCCAGCCACTTTTGCGACCCCTGCTTCCTTGTGCAGCACTGCTTCGGGACGGCAGAAAGCGGACGAATCTGAGTATAGCAGCTCCACTACTCAATCTCCCAGGACTCAATCCTCAATCCGGTTAGCGGCGGCAATTTGTCCTCACCGACACCCGAGGGGACGTTAAGGCCTTTGCCTTCCGGACTTATCCAATCAATAGTACATCCCGGCTGTAACTGGACATGCGCATTCCCCGCTACGCAGCCGGTGAAGTCACCGCTGGGCTGGAAGTTCACCTCGCCTGTGACTGACATAACCAGCACAAAATCATCCTCGCCACTGGCGATGCTCGGCTGGAAGTTAATGTCGCCTACGGCAATGATACACCCTGAGCCGCAGATAGTGACATGATTCGATGGAAAGTCAATACTTCCTTCCACAAAACTAGTCTGGCCGTTGAGGTCAACGGTGTAATTATGACTTCCCGACTGTTGGAATACTAGGTCGCCAGTGACATAAACGGTGCCTTCAAGGACTAATGTCGCGGGATCACCCGTGTTATCAACTGTCAGGCTCCCCTCTCTATAGCAGGGCCCCATAGTGTTTGTATATTCAATATCTATAAAGAAACCGGGGTCAGGAGCACCTTCCACATCCACCATGTAGTAACTGGAAAGCTGCTCAGATGTGGGCCACGTTAGCGACTCATCGTCTTCGTCTTTGACCGTGCCATTGATGGTCACGCCGGAGCTCGTTTCCAGGTCCTCCTCATCGGGCAGCCAAACGTCTCCGTTGACCTCATTTCCTGGCTGCAAAGTGATAGTGTCCTCACTAACAATGGCGTTGTCAAGCAAGGCAGAGAGATCCAGGTATGATACAGACAGATGCGCGTCAATCGTGGTACTGCTAATAATGGCGGCAGTACCACCGCCGTCATCGGTGGCGGCGGTCGACAAAATCTGATACGTCAGGTTCTCTCCACATGTTTCATCCCAATCTCTTCTGTAGACTACAACCTCCACGCTCTTGTTACCCACACTCAGCGGCTCCGGGTACCTGTAAAGGTCCCAGTCAGGTCGGTCCTGGCAAGGCTCCCACGACTCAGGCGCAATTGCTCCGTGCTTTATCCTCCAGATAGCATCCTCTACACCTGCGTCGGCGGCGTACAGCCTGTGCGTGTGCCGCTCATAGACCTGACCGGACATCAGACCCGTGCTCATCAAGCCTAGCATGGGCGCCAGGATGAGCCCGCCGACAACAAGGAGGATAAGGACCAGAATAAACACGTTCCCCTTTTCGTCCCTTATTGCTCCCTGCAGGACACTCTTCATTCTTTCACCCCCAGTTGGCACCGGATTACGGTACATTAGTACTAGTATATTTGCGATATTCTCTCGTGTCAACTAGTAGGTCGGTGCTGTCAATCGCGGCCTCCAGCGCAGCGATTGCGGAGACTGTTCCCAAGCGTAAGCGAGGAATCTAATGCCTGGCAATGACTCGGTGGGGGCTCGTGCGGAGATCGCTTCGGCACTGTCGAACCTCGCAATGATAGGGTGGATATGTCATGAGGTAATTCTGGAAGAGTTTCTTTTGTACAGGGGGCCGCGCCGGCTGACTTCAGCAGCCTCGCAGTGATCGAAGGAAGGTTTCCTCTCCCTTGACGGGAGAGGATTTTTGTGATCTCTATCTCATCTTAGCTCGAGGAGGCCAGGGTGTCTACCTTAATCTAAACCCCGTTGGCGACTCCTATTGCTAGCTAATATCCCAGGTGAGAATCTTCACACTACAATCAACGGCCTCGAGGGGGAAGCTCAACAGAGATTCTCCGGTCTCAGGGTCGGCCGGAGCGTCATTATGGGCAAGGAAGCCATTTGAGCCGACTTCGACATCTCGGGCTGCTACCGAACCGTACAACGTGCCGTTAGGTTGGAAGTTGATGCCGCCGTAGACGGACAGCACGAATACATAGTCGTTCTCACTGCCCGCTTCCATATTGGGCTGAAAATCAATGTTGCCTTCGGCAATTATCACTCCCGACCCTACCAGGGTGACCTTGCCGGGCGGAATATAGAGCGCATTCTTGTTCGGGTGAGAAAGGTCGTGGTTCCTGCCTTCCACGTAGATAGTCTGGTAGTTAAGGTCAAGGTAGAATGGCTGACCGCCACCTCCAATATCAAGTCTTGCATCATCTCCTTTGATGTACACAGGGCCTGTCAGCGTCACCGTAATGTTGTCACCGGTTGATTTTATGATGAAGTTTCCTTCATTTGTGTCATGAAATCCAGGGCCGAGCTCGTAGATGCCAAAGGTGCTGTTGACTGAGACGTCTAGAGTGCAGGCACCGCCACAGCACTCAACATCGGGCAGCGTGGTGTTGCTTACCTGCGGCCAATAGAATGATCTGAAGTCTTCACTCGAGGGCCAGTTGTCCGCGTCGTAGGGTCCCCCGATGCTACCATCGACAGTACCCTTGTCCACAGTTATGTTGCCCATAACATCACCGTAGACCTCCGAATCGGATTCAAGTCGTACGTCGCCGGTACTGGTGATTACGTTGTTCCAGAACGTCGGCATAGTTTGGATGTAGGACACAATAGTTGTCTCGGATCCAGTAGGGCTGGTAGCTGTCGAAGTGACTTTGTAGATTCCGGTGGCCGTAACGCCACTTATCATGTCTATGGTAACCTCTATTTCCTTGCCATTGACCGACTGTGCTGAGTAGGTTACAGGTGGTGCTTCTGGACTGGCGGGGACCTTGCTCGGGTCTGGGTCTATCTGCTTTAGTTGCCAGCAGGCATCCTCCACCCCGGCATCGGCGCCGTAATACTCATGTGTCTTCTTTTCATAGACCTGCCCCGCGATAAGGCCGGTGCTCATCAGGCCCAGCAAGGGAGCCAGTATAAGCCCTCCGACGACGAGAAGGATGAGGACTAGAATGAACACGTTGCCCGTTTCCTCTCTTACCGCTCTCTTCACAATAGTCTTCATAATCTCGCCTCCCAATCGTACCGGGTTCGGTACATTAGTAATATATATCTGTAGTATTCTCTCCTCTCAATTGGTACTCAAAACCTATTACTTCTGTCATATTACTAGTCGCTGAAAGAACGAAAATCCCTCATTTTTCCCAGTACTTTGGAGCGAGAACTCTGGGGAACGAAGCCCAAATGTCAAATCTCGAATGTCCAAAGAAATCCAGATGCCAAAGGACGAATCAGGGCTAAATGGTGAAGCTGGAACCGCCGCAGCAGGGAGCAGTGGAACGCGGTTGCCCGGGTACTGCTAGCTGATTTCCCAGGAAAGGATCCGTATTCCGCTTACCGGCGGCAGCTTATCATAGTCGCCCGGACCCCACGGCACGTTTATGCCCTTGCCTTCCGGGCTTATCCAGTCAATAGTACATCCGGGCTGTAATTGGACCTGGGAATCTCCGACTATAGAACCTGTGAAGTCACCGCTCGGGTGGAAATAGGTTTGGCCCGTTATCGACATAACCAACACAAAATCATCACCCCCGCTGGTAATGGCTGGCTGGAAGTTGACATTCCCCACGGCGATGATACACCCGGAGCCGGAGATACCGATATGCTGAGACGCAAAGCTGATGCTTCCTTCCGCAAAAATGGTCTGTCCGTTGAGGTCAATTGTGTAATTGTAGTCATCTGACGGCTGCCAGAACTCCAAATCGCCGGTGGCGTAGATGGTGTCTTCCAGTACTACTGTCACAGGGTCACCAGTGTTATCAACCGCCAAGCTCCCTTCCCTATACCACGGTCCGATAGTCTTCGGGTTGAGGTATTTGATATCTATGAAGTTGCCAGGGTCAACAGCGCCTCCTACATCCTGCAAGTAGTATGCGGAAAGACCCTCAGCTTCAGGCCAGGTCAGTGGCCTCTCAGTCGAATTGTATACTGTGCCATTAATGGACACGTGGCTGCCGAGTTCGAGGTCTTCTTCATCTGGCAGCCAGACATCGCCGTTGATGTCGTTGTTCGGCTGTATGTCTATGGTGTCGTTACTGATAATGGCATAGTCAAGCAGGGCAGAGAGGTCCATATACGACACAGACAGATGTGCGTCAATTGTGGTGCTGTTTACGGTGTCGGCAGTACCACCGGCGTCGTCGGTCACGACGGTGGAGAGAATGCGATACGTGAGGTCTTCTCCGCATGTCTCATCCCAATCATATCTATATATTGAGACGTCCACAGTCTTGTCATTCACAGTTAAGGGTTCGGGGTAGTCATACGGATAGGAAACGGGCGGGTCATTCTGTATCCTCCATATAGCGTCCTCCACACCGGCATCGGCGGCATAGTACTCGCACGTCTTTTTCTCATAGATCTGTCCGGCAATCAGCCCGGTGCTCATCAAGCCCAGCAGGGGAGCCAGGACAAGGCCGCCCAGTACAAGAAGGAGGAGGACCAGGGTCAGCATCGCCATCCCCCTCTGGTCTCTGGTTGCCATCTTCGCAATGGTTTTCATAATTTCACCCCCGGTAGTATTGGAGTGTGGTACATTAGCAGTACAGTTATAGTTCTTTCTCATTTCAATTAGGACTCACGACCTATTACCTTTGTCATACTGTTAGTCGCTGGAAATGAGAAGATCCCTCATCTTACCCGGTACTTTTGGGGGAATTCTTAGATAGAAAGTGCAACTGAGAAATGAATTCCAGATGACAAAGCTCAAAGGACAAGTGAATGTCAAATCAGAGAATCCGAATGCTTAACTGCCAAACGAAATCCAAACGACGAACCTGCCCCGTAGGGGTGGGGCTTGTCCCGCCCACGTTGCGGGTGTCACTGCGGTGAGCCGAAGCCCTGAGCACAGCGAAGGGGAAGCACAGCAGTCCCGCTATCCTCAATGGAGAGCGCTTCGTCGCCTTTCCTCGGAAGGGCTCCTGGCAATGCCGGGGCGGTGCCTGACCTCCAGAGAAACTGCGAGTAGCAAAAACCAAAGGACCAACAAATGTCGAATTCGAAAATCCGGATTACAGATGAAGTTCAAATGCTAAAGCTCAGATGGCAAGTGAAATCCAGGTGCCGAACGCGGGACGTAATTGCCAGCGAGGCGTGGCAATGCTGGACGATCTCCGCAAACTAGTATAACTCTGGAGCAGTGAGACCGTGCAGCACACGGGCGTTGTTAGCCCGGCCTGGGTTCAATTTCGTAGACCCTGGTCTCGCTCTCTGTGCCCACGGCGGCGGTCACCGTGAAGGTGAGCACGCTGCCATCCCAGACACAACTGGTCTCGGCAGGGTCAATATACTCAGCCACCACTGCAAGAGCGGTGGACACAGGTTCATCGTCAACAGTGTGGCTCCGTTGGAGTTCGTTATCTTCAGTTACGTTATAAACAACCGCATTCTCCCCGCCCTCCCAATCTGTCCAGGTCAGGGTCAGAGGAAAGCCAGAATCTTCCCCGCAGGTCACATTGTAAGCCTGCAAGGTATCTTTGCTCACCTCTTTGCCGGCCTGCTGTACCTGGCGAACACAAATCATATGATTGGAGGCGCGGTGGTTGATGTCCAGCACCTGCATGAGCGCGGCAGCGATGCCACCGGTGATTAAACCGGCAATGCTGATAGCCACCAGCAACTCAATCAGGGTGAAGCCCCCCTGGTGTTTATGCAACGACCTTGTGCCCATCTGCAGAATCCTAAATCCTAAGCGCCAAATCTTGAATCAATCCAAATGATTCAATGCCAGGACCATTCGTTTTCGTTACCTCAATTTTGAGCTTTGACATTTGGCATTCATTACTGATTTGGTATTTCATTTCTGATGTATAGATCCTTTTCTATGGCCGGTTTACCTTGTAGCCCTCCAGTGAAAGCACCTCATCGTCCTCATGGCTGACCGTCACCGTTATCTTCTGGATACCGTCATCGGGGTCAGCCAATGGTTCAGCCTGAACGTTGGCGCTGTAAGCGGTATGCTCGACGGAAAGATGATGAGCCGAGTCAAACCAGGTTGGACAGGTACCATCGCATGTGCCCCCCGAACTGGTCACTACGTAGGACCAGTTACCAGAGCAATATCCCTGGCCCTTGGCATACTCCATCTCGGTGCGAGCCACGCTTTCGGCATTGGTCCGAATATCACCTATGAGGACAGCTCTGGATGCAGTGCCGAGGCCACCGGCGAAGGCGATGCCGATTATGGCGAAGAGAGCCAGGGCCATGATCACCTCAAGGAGGGTGAAGCCGCCGGAGCTCCCCCGGAGGGCTTTCCCTGGTTTGCCATTGCGTCCCACTTTTTTCATTCTCGTTAGCGTCTTCTAGACTGAATCCCAAATGTCAAACCCCAAATGACAATAGCAGTAGTGTCATAGTCCTTTCTCCTCTCAATTAGGACTCAATCACCCATTACCTTCGTCATATTACCAGTCGTCGGAAATGAGAAAATCCCTCACCCTACCCGGTACTTTCGGGGGAATTCTCAGATGGAAAGTCCGAATGACAAAACCCAAATGACAAACTAAGTCCCAATGCCTGAACGGCAAAGCTGCCTTCGACGTATGAATGGGGTACCCATGTCTTTCTTGTTTGGATTTTGAAGTTTGTCATTTGTCATTCTTTCCCTGGCAACCTCTGCTTGGCTGTCTAGCCGCTGAACTGGCCATAGATGGAATACATGGCGGAAACCATAGCCAGAACGACAAACCCGACCAGCAAACCTATGATTATGGTCATCACGGGCTGGATAAGCGCCACGGCCGACCTGGTCTTGTCGCCGGATTCCATCTCAAAACTGTCAGCCACAGTGTCCAGCGTGTTGTCAAGGTGGCCGGTTTCCTCACCGACCCTGACCATTTGCGTCATCAAGGGCAGGAAGAGCGGTCGCTTGCCCATCGGGTGGGACAGGCCCTCGCCTCTGATCAGCTCCTGCTGCACCCCATTCAGGTTGTCGCCCACAACCTTGTTGTTACTATTGTAGATAGCCATGGCCATGACCTCCGGTAGAGGCAAGCCAATCCTTAGCAGTAATGACATAGTCCGGCAGCAGCGGGCAAGCTCACCAAGATGAACGATACGGCCGAGCACAGGCAATTTGAGCACCGTCGTATCCCACCAGTGTTTCCCCTTTGGGGTCCTGATATAGAGATAGACGCCGATCGCAAAGGCTACGACGCCGAGTATGACAAAGATCCCGTATTTGCTGAACCAATCAGTGATGGCCATAAGAATCCTGGTGATTAACGGCAGCTCGACGCCGAATTCAGCGTACATACTGGTGAAGGCGGGCAAAACGAAGCTGACCAGGATAATGACGACAATAACAGCAACGAAAATCACGATGAAAGGATAGGTCAAGGCATTTCTTATCTGCTTCTCGGTCGTTACGGACTTCTCCATATGTGCGGCCATTTGTCTGAGCACCACCTCCAGGTTACCAGCTTGCTCGCCAGCGGCTATGGCCCGGTGGTACATAGCAGAGAAGGCCTTGGGGTGCTTACTAAGAGCCACGGACAACGCACTGCCAGAGCGAATGTCAGCAGCTACCTCACCGATTATTTTTTTCAGGGTCTGGCTATCTGTCTGCTCCTGCAGCAAGTCTAAAGAAGTAACAATATCTGTACCGGATTCCAGGAGCAACGCCAACTGGCGGGAAAACATGATTATTTCCGTCGGCTTTACAGTGGCAAAACGCGCCAGCAGTTTTTCCATGTCAAGAAACCGAACAACTTCCTTAAGGCTGACCACCCGATAGCCACCGTAGCCCAACAGCTGCGTTGCTGCCTCTTCAGTGGCAGCCGAAACCTTGCCCTTAACCAATCTCTTGTCTTCAGTATAAGCTACATAAGCAAAATCCATACTATAACCTCACAATTGCTACATTGGAGAGTAGGCGCTACGCAGTACTTCGGAGGGAGTCGTAATGCCCCCCTTCACCTTGCGCATACCATCGCGCATCATAGATATCATACCGTCTTTCAGGGCCTGCTCTCGGATAGCACTACTACTGGCTTGGCTAGAGACCATCGTCCCTATAGTGTCGGTCATGGGTAGAATCTCGAATATTCCCGTCCGGCCCAGGTAGCCAGTGTGAGAGCAGGACTTACAACCGGTGCCGTAGAGGAACCTAGACCGCGCTTCTCCTGTTTCCTTTTCATAGGCCATCTGCTCCACTGCGGAAGCCTCAATGAGATGGCCGCAATCAGGACAGATGCGGCGCACCATACGCTGGGCGACAACTCCGATAACTGATGAAGCTATTAAGAAGGGCTCGACCTTCAGGTCAAGGAGCCGGGCCAGTACACCTGCCACCTCATTGGCATGGACGGAAGATAGCATCAAGTGACCGGTTAGGGCTGCCTGGGTGGCTATGTTGGCTGTCTCGGCATCGCGTATCTCGCCAACCAGTATCACGTCGGGGTCAAGACGGAGTATGGACCTCAAGCCGGAGGCAAAGGTAATGCCACCCTGCGGGTTGATCTGAATCTGGTTAATGTCCTTGAATCGATACTCGGCAGGGTCTTCAATAGTAATAACGTTTCTGCCCATGGTATCAAGGGAATTGATGGCGGCATATAAGGTAGTGGTCTTGCCGGCACCGGTAGGACCGCTAACCAGAATCATGCCGTAGGGAACCATGAGCATGCTCTCAAACGCGGCCAGGGTGTCGGGCAGCATACCCAGCTCGGACAGGCCCAGGGTAGCCATTGTCTTGTCCAGAAGCCGCAAGGTTGCTCTCTCACCGTGGACAGTGGGAGCAGTGGCGACCCTGACATCGATTTCCCGCTCTTTGACCTTGGTAGAAAACTGGCCGTCTTGAGGGCGAAAATGGTCAGCGATATTCATGCCGCCGAGGATTTTGACCCGCGAAATGAGTGCCCGATGCGTACTCACAGGCGCAGACATCATATCTTGAAGAGTGCCATCTATACGATAGCGTATTCTCACTCTATCTTCTTGCGGCTCAATATGAATATCGGACGCACGTGCTTTGACTGCCTCCTGGATTACAAGGTTGAGAGCCTGAACCAGGGGGGCATCGGCGAGAGCGTCGGCGGCAAGCTTCTCGTCGTTTGCTTCGACCGGGATGGAGATGCGAGAAATCTGGTCCTCGATTTCCCCGTAGGCTTTGTAATTGAAGTCGATAGCATCCCTGACTTCTCGGGCACTGACAGCTACCGCCTTGACGCTCAGGTGGCTGTAGGCGGCAAAAGCTTCCAGGGCAAAAACATCGGTGGGGTCTGCCATAGCTACTTCCAGCGTGTTGCCGGATATGGTCAGGGGTATGGCACCGTATCTTCTGGCCACCACCTCGGGAATCAACCGTAATGCCTCAGGCTGGGGTGTCTGCCTCAGTAGCTTGGAACGGGGCTTTTCTGTTGTGACCAGCTTGTTTTCCAGCGGGACAGGCTTATTTTCTCCCAGCGGCGCAGGAACCCACTTGTGGTTCAATTCAAAGACCTTTATCTTTTGGTGCTGGGCAAATTGCTTTGCAGTGGAGCTAATCCCCGGCGATACGACAATGGCTTTGCCATCGAGTCCAGCATCATAGGCTTTGGTATCAAATAAGGTCACCTGCTCCAGGCTCACCTCTTTCTCACCGGTCAGGAAATCTATGCCTAGAACGTGCTCGATCTGGCCGGTGTTGGCATGGGCCAGTATATCGAAGGTGTATTCGACCCCTGACCGGCCTTTGACTTTGGGCTTTGCCTCTACTACATAGCCGCGGCTGGTCAGAGATTCGGCCAATTCTTCCTTTGTCTCAAACCTGACCGGCTCCTTGGGCTTAGCTACCTGCCTAGACGGCGAGACCACCAGTCGCTCAATCAGCTTCTCATCAATAACCTTTATTCGCTGTTTGTGAGCCAATTGTTTTGCCTGTTGACCGATCCCGGGGGAGGCGATAAGAACCCTATCAATGATGCCACAATCGTAGGCTTTGTTGGCGAAGTCAAAGATGGTCTGGACTTCCACGTTTCTATCACCGCCATTAATGAGGCAGACACCGATAGTGTAGCTGCTGAAACCATCGTCCATCTGTGCCAGCATATCAAAGACGTGCTTGACGTTTGACCTGCCGACGAGCTCAGCTCCTTCGGTCACGTCATAGCCCTTCGCTTCGAGGTAGTCCTTGACCTGATCCTTTAGGTCCGGACTGATTTCCAGCTGGCGCGCCTTCGTCCCCATTTTCTCAACATTCCAGGTAGAGTCTACCTTACCGTCTAGCCGGAACCGCCGATATTCACCATGCCCTGGCCGAACCCAGTCAGGGCATAGCAATATGTATCTTCCAGCCGCAAGTACAATGTAGCACATGTAGATACTTTGTCAATAGGACTTTTGGGGGGGCGACTGGCTCTACGCCACTATTTCCGGCGAATCACGATGATTGCCTATATAGCGGCGGTTACATCTGATCAAAATCTTCAGGTATCCTTCGAGGTTTTGCTTCCGGTGAAATCCAGCCGCTCTGCAAGGCTAGAGTAACAGCGTGGGCTCTATCATTGGCATTCAGCTTACGCAGGATCGCACTAACGTGGTTCTTAATAGTCTGCTCGCTGATTGAGAGGATATGGGCGATTTCTTTGTTTGTGTTGCCCTCGGCAACATAGGTTAGAATCTGTGTCTCCCTCTTGGTAAGAGGAGCGGCTATGCCTTCCATGGTCTTCCTGAAACCACGAAATTGGTCTAATACCTGTCTGGCAACTGTAGGCCTGGTCATAAGGCTTTCATTTATGGGATATTCACCTTTGTGGGCTCGCCTTATGGTGCTAGCCAGGTCATCTGCACTGGCTTTCTTACTCATGCAGGCTGCGGCGGCAGTTTTGATAACCTCGAAAAGCTCCTGGTCATTGGGGTCAGGGCTCAACACAATGACTTTGGTATTTGGGTAGTATTGAGCGATCTTTCTGCCAAGGTCAATCCCGCTGAGGCTGGTCAGGTCAGAGCCAAGCAAGGCAACATCAGGAAGATTGGCTTCAACCGCCCCAAGCGGGTTCTGAGTCGGGTCGCACTCCAATATCTCGAGATCAGATTGTCCCGATAATGCCTGACGCACCCCGGCTCTGAACAGTGCTTGCTCATCAATTATCATGACCTTGATCTTGTCCATCGGTCACCTCCTAGTGATCCTCATATACCTGGTTCAGACGACGTCTTGGTTGCTTGGATTTAGCTCCGTTGACTTATCGTATAATGTAATCCCTCTGATGTCAATACTATGTCACTTCGAACTGTGAGATATTTGGGTCTTGACAAGTGGTATTAAGGTAGTATAATGATAGCAGGCTGAGAGTATTTCCCAGCGGTATTGTGCAATGAATCGACGAAGGTCTAATATAGAGATAATAGCTGATATGCTCCGGGTCGGTGAAAATGGCGCCGGCAAGACGGAGCTTATGTACAGCGCCAATATGAGCTATGCCCAGATACAGAAATATCTCGGTTTCCTCTTGAGCCA
>CAYFSE010000010.1:0-8532 GCA_964345725.1 uncultured Dehalococcoidales bacterium | reverse complement strand
GGATTTGGCTTGTGAACTTTTGTGAACTTTGTGAACAGTTTATAGCTAAAGTTATGGAGTCCCTGGAGGGATTCGAACCCTCGACCCGCTGCTTAGAAGGCAGCCGCTCTATCCAGCTGAGCTACAGGGACTAAAGCTAAATCCTAGTTTCTTGCTCGACATAATGCTCAGCGTTGGCGTTAATCTTTTGATGCATGCCGTTTTTGCCTGTCCGTAGAACTTCGTCGAGTAACGCCATGGCCTCTTCTTGCATGTCCGGTAGTATATGAGAATAGACATCTAAAGTAAAGGCCAGACTGGAGTGTCCCAGGGCCTCGCTTATGACATTGGGCTTGGCTCCGCGTTGTAGCATGAGACTGGAAATGTATGTCTGAGGTCGTGGAATCTGACATGCTCCAGGCCAGCTCTCTTCACTATCCTCACAAAGTTATGGCTCAGTACACCTCGGAAAGAGATCACTACCATTCTAGAGGGAGGCGAAGAGGCACTCAGAAAGCGAGCACAGAAATACGGAATGTGATACCGGGTAGTCCTCATTGTGCTTCAGAAAGCACATTCCTCATAATCAAGAGCCTTTCGGTCAGGGAATTGACAGACTAATTGAAGTTAATCTGGCACTAAAATGTTTGGGACTGGTTGTTGCCAGTTGACACTATACGAGCAAAATGGGTTTTGGGCCATCAATACATTTTTCCATTTTGTACGTAAAGGGACTGTTTAGACCATCTAGCTTGGAATTAGGAGTCAGCTGCTCTACCGATTGAGCCAGCGGCCCAAGGCAGCTAATAATGTCAACATTAAGGAACAGTGTAGACAAGTAAAGCTACAGCGAATGAATTGACCGCATGCCTTATGATAAAATGAGTCGTTGCCGATGAAGATCTTTCGTGAAGTCGCTATAACTGTTCTCATCGCTGTAATCGTTTTTGCTCTCCTTCGGCTCACTGTGCAGAGCTACACTGTGGTAATGTCCAGTATGGAGCCCAATTTCCAGGAAGGCGACTGCATTATGGTTAACAAGGTGGGTTACCGTTCCTCGGACCCACAGCGAGGACAGGTAATAGTCTTTAACCCGCCATTTAATTCTCCTCACCCTTTCATCAAACGCGTTATTGGCTTGCCCGGTGAGATCATGGAGGTTAGAGATGAAAAGGTTTTTGTCAACGGCATTCCTTTGGAGGAGGAATATATCATGGTGCCGCCGAACTATACGATGCCGGCGACAGAAGTCCCCGAGAATGAATACTTCGTCCTCGGTGATAATCGCAACAACAGCAACGATTCACACAGTGGCTGGACAGTGCCCCGGGATAAGATCGTTGGCAGGGCATGGTTTGTGTACTGGCCACCAAGTGGTTTGGGAGTAGTCCAGCATTACAGTTATTCCGGGCTGCGCGCACTTGAGGGGCAAGAGATGGTCCTGTGCCGTGCGCCTGAGGTGTAGTTTGAGCGACGACGTGCTGAAGATGTTCAAGACAGCCGGAGCGATAAAAGAAGGCCATTTCTTGCTTGCCTCAGGATTACACTCGCCTGTTTATTGGGAAAAATTCCGCATCCTACAATATCCCCACCTTACTGAGAGACTGTGTCGCCTTATCGCCCAGCACTTTGGAGGACAGAAGATCGACGCAGTGGCCGGACCGACCACCGGAGGCATCATTCTAGCCTTCGAAACCGCCCGCCAATTAGGAGTGCGGAGCATATTCGCTGAAAAGCAGGGCCGGGTAAGACTCTTTCGGCGCGATTTCCAAATTGCGCCTGACGAACGTGTCCTCGTTGTGGATGACATCCTCACGACAGGAAGCTCCCTAAGAGAGACGATAGGCGCCGTGGATAAACTAGACGGAATTATCATCGGTATTGGAGTACTGGTCGACCGCAGTGAGCAGAATTTGGACTTCAATCTGCCCTTCTTCAGTTGTCTCCGCGCTCCCACCACAGTTTACTCACCTCAAGAATGTCCTCTGTGCACTGCTCGCATCCCCCTGATCAAACCCGGTGCGCCCACCTAGTAGCCGGTCTGGCATCACTCACCTGGGGCGGCAGTCAAATAATTACGAATATACTTGCTTGACACTGGAACGGGCGAAAACCTACAATATCGTTGATGCCGAGGTAGCTCAGGTGGTAGAGCAGCGGACTGAAAATCCGCGTGTCAGCGGTTCGACTCCGCTCCTCGGCACCGCGCATGGAGTCGTAGGTTAGAACTAGGTTAGCAGGAGATTGGCCTTCTTCGGACGGAAGACCACTCTGTAGTGAATCGACGTCTGGACAGTGAGCACGCCGAAGTGGCGGAAAGGTAGACGCGACAGTCTCAAAAACTGTTGGGGGGCAACCCCCATGTCGGTTCGAATCCGACCTTCGGCACCAGAACATGATGCAGTGCCGGGTTGTGTAGCGGTAGCACAGAGGACTTTGGATCCTTTAGCCCAGGTTCGAATCCTGGCCCGGCAGCCAACCAAGATGAGAAGAAAAGTGAAAACTTGACGCCTTGGCATCAAGAAAAGACCTATAATGGAAAGAATTAAGCAAGTGACCATATATACCGATGGCGCATGCCTGGGAAACCCTGGACCTGGGGGTTATGGAATAGTCCTCCTCTACGAGGGTCACAAAAGGGAGCTATCAGGCGGCTATCAGAACACTACCAATAACCGAATGGAAATAATGGCTGCGATTGCTGGGTTAGAGGCTCTAAAAGAGCAATGCAAGGTGACGTTGTACAGCGACTCTGAGTATCTGGTCAAGGCGATGTCACGGGGATGGGCTCGCAGATGGCGAGCAAATGGCTGGAAGCGCAATAAACGGGAAAGAGCGCTGAATCCCGACCTCTGGGAGAGGCTCCTGCTGCTATGCGAGTATCATGAGGTACAGTTCAGCTGGGTTAAGGGGCATGCCGGAACCTCAGAAAACACCCGCTGTGATGAATTGGCCATGGAAGCTGCCCAGAAGCCGAATCTGCCTCGCGATGAGGGTTACATCTCTCAGATTGAGAGAACGTAAACAGCAAGGACTTTGGGCAAGTCATCTTGAGGAAAATCGTCAAAAATGCCAAAATCAGTGCCAGTGCCCGCGAGCAGATGCGCAAGGTATTCATTCCCCGGTAGCTCAATGGTAGAGTGGGCGGCTGTTAACCGCTTGGTTGCAGGTTCGAGTCCTGCCCGGGGAGCCAAGCTCAGATTCAAGCTTGCTGGCAGCCCAATAGACAGAACCCACCCCTGTGTTTGCATACTCTTTATCACCTCTCCGTGAGCAACTACAGTGCTCTCTCTTGTAGCATTTCATCGCGTACTATTGATAGGTGAGATACATCAGGATATAATCCCCGAACTATGACCAAACCACAAGCGAGAAACAACGTGAAATGCAAGTAAAAACTGGCTTTACCGCGATCCCCAATACCAAGCTGTATTTCGAAATGGCGGGAAAAGGAAAACCTCTTATATTGCTTCATTCTGGTATAGCAGATCACCGGATGTGGGTGGGACAACGGCAGGAGCTCTCGAGGTCTTGTCGGGCTGTTACGGCTGACTTCCGCGGCTATGGGGAACAGCTCCTCCTAGTGGACTATTCTCGCATTACGAAGACATTCACGAGCTCATCCAGTATCTTGGGTTCGGTTCGGTGAATATAGTCGGATGTTCTCTTGGGGGGAAGACTGCAATAGAATTGACGATTGCGTATCCTCAGGTGGTTGATAGTTTGATACTCGTCGCACCGGGGTTGAATAGGTATGCATATAGGGATAAGGAAACCTTGGAGAAGGACACAATGCTTGAAAAGCTGATCGCTAACGATAGACGTGAAGATGTCGCCGATATGCTGGTAGATATCTGGGTAGTTGGATTAAAGAGAAGACGGGACATCGTTTCATCAGGTGCAAGAGCGTTGGTCCGTCAGATGATATTGGACAACTACGATTCAGTGGTTGACAAATATCCAGAAGCAGCACCGACATTCGATTCAATCATCAGGCTGAGCGAAATACGTGCCCCTACCCTCGTAGTGATTGGCGATAGTGATTTGCCCGACATGCTGGCTATTTCACAGCTGGTTACCGACAAGATCCCCGGTTCCAGAAGACAGGTGATACATGATGCAGCTCATTTTCCTAATCTCGAACACAGCGCGCTTTTCAATCAGATACTGGTTGATTTTCTAGTGTAGGCATATAAGGAATCTTCAAGGTCAATGCTCTAAGTGATAGCGATGCCCAATATGGATAGCCTAAGCTAAATTAGATTCTTTGAGGGAGAGACTCCCACGGTGATCAATTCCCCAGACAGCGTGGGGGATGATATAATGCAGGAGTAATGTGATTTAGGCCTAAGAAATCAGAGCCAGAAAGGGAACGACAACAATGAGTAAGACCGAGACTTTCGAACAGTTAAAGAAATTGATCGTGGAAATGTTGGAGGTTGATGAATCAAAAGTAGTCCCCAAAGCATCATTTGCTGATGACTTTGATGCCGATAGCCTAGACTTCATTGAATTGATTACTGCGGTGGAAGACACGTTCAAAATCGAAATCCCCGATGAGGACGCGGAAAGTCTGCAAACTGTCCAAGACGCCCTTGATTACATCGAATCAAAAATCTAGAAAGTAGCCATTGCTCGGATAGGAATTTGTGACTCTAGTTATCTTTTGGTTGCAGCGATGCCGACAAGACTGGGAGACTAGGTAGGACTCTTTCTAGTCTGGAAGATAAGTATCCAACAAGCGTGAATAGGGCACCTACAAGAAGAGTTGTAATTACTGGACTGGGCGCTGTTACTCCCTTGGCTACGGGCGCTGAGGAATCTTGGCGGAAGCTGTGCCAGGGCAGATCAGGGGTAGCCAGAATCACCAAGTTTGATCTTTCCGGTTTCAACGTGCAAATCGCTGCTGAACTCAAGGATTTCCATCCCGAAGATTTTCTGGACAAGAAGAAGATGAGACGGACAGACCCCTTCATACAGTATGCACTCGTGGCTGCTCGCTTGGCAATACATGATGCCAGACTGCCCATAAATCAGAACAATTCCCGCAGGGTAGGAGTAGTGCTAGGCACAGCGGCTGGTGGTATGAACATGTTCGGAGCTAACCTTCTCACCCTTCGTGATCAGGGGCCGGATAGGGTTTCTCCTTTCTTCATTCCTGGATTTTTACCCAACATGGCGGTAGGTGAGATCTCCATGGAGTTCGGCATCCGGGGACCCAGCAAGTGTGTGGTTACTGCCTGCGCGACCGGGAGCAATTGTATCGGTGATGCTTTCAGGCTTATTCAATATGACGAAGCAGATGCCATGATTGCTGGAGGGAGCGATGCCTACGTTATCCCCATTGCCGTTGCCGGATTCGACAAAATGAGAGCCTTATCCCGAAGAAATAATGAGCCCGAGAAGGCCAGCCGTCCATTTGATAAGGACCGGGATGGTTTTGTGATTGGAGAAGGTGCTGGAGCTGTTATCTTGGAGGAAATGGAGTCAGCCGTACGAAGAGGGGCCAAGATCTATGCTGAGCTTATTGGCTACGGCTCGAACGTCGATAGCTTTCATATAACTGATCCTGACTGGGAAAATCAAGCACGGTGTCTTCGGCTGGCCTTGAGTGATGCTGCTATCTCGCCTAGCGATGTGGAGTATATCAACGCTCATGGAACATCTACCATTAGCAATGACGTATCGGAGACCAAGGCGATAAAGGCGGTATTAAGAGAACACAGCAAAACCGTGCCTGTAAGCTCCAATAAATCCATGATTGGCCATTTGCTAGGGGCAGCTGGTGGGGTAGAAGCCATTTTCACTGTTCTCACTATGAGAGATGGTATCGTCCCCCCGACCATAAATTATGGTACTCCCGACCCTGAATGTGACTTAGACTATGTTCCCAACATCGCCAGAAAGGCGGAGGTGAATGTAGCGCTTTCCAATTCATTTGGCTTCGGTGGAGTAAATGCCACGCTTGTCTTCAGGAAGTTTGAGGAACAGTAATTCCCAAAATATCGTGCAAAGTCGCCCACAACGCTGCTTCACTGGGGAAGGCGCCAATTCTTGTATACTGAACCATGCCTTCGCTATCGACGAATAGTGTAAATGGAGTAGATGCTCGTGTGTTGTTATAGGCCAGGGAATAGTGCGCGAAAGCTTCCTGATTCTTATCCAATGCTATTGTCATAGCTGGTTCATAGTCACCGAAGAAGGTCTGTATCCTCGAGGCACTGTCAGCCGTATTGATGGCTACGACCTTTATCTCTCCTTCACTTTGCAGGGCTACAGCCTCAAGAAAGGGCAGTTGATACCTGCACCAAATACACGAAATAGACCAGAAATTAAGCACCACCGGTGTCCCCTGTAACTCAGACAAGCTTGTTCCATTCCACGTAATAATAGACAATGTGGAGTCTGAGGGATTGGACGAATTACGACTTAGAGCGATTCCAACTATAGCGCCAACCGCGATAATCACGATTGCCAGTGTTACAAACGCTTTTCTTGACATTCTACTGACCATATTGGTAGCCTCCTGGCGTAAGAAGCCCGATGATGTACTCCAGGTAACCGGTCACCATTAGGATGCCTATGGTGATAAGCAGCACTGCAGCTACCACGGAAGTGACGACGGCATGCCGGTTGAGCCACCTGATGTATCGTGATGCTGACCCCCATGCCAGACTCACGGCGACGAAAGGCAGACCCAGCCCTAAACAATAGGCAAATAGAAGATACGCTCCTCGCCACGCCGTTTGCGAACTCGCAGCGACAGCCGCTATGCTCCCTAGAATGGGAGAAGTACAAGGGATCCAACCAAGAGAGAACACTACCCCTATCAGCAGTGACCTCAAATAGCCCGATCCTTTGACTACGGTGAAGTTGAGGCGCTTTTCATAATTGAGCCAGGGTACCTTAGTCGCCGCTATCAGGAATATGCCGAACACAATTAATAGAGCACCGGCCACTTTCTCCAATGCTCCTTGTGGCGCCGCGGTGCCCAATAGGCCGAGAAGGGCTCCCAAAGGAGTGTAAACCAGAGAAAAACCGACTATGAAGCAGATAGTATGGAGGAGAATACGTCTTCGATCAGGAAGGTCGGGGGTGAGAACTGATGCGCCGGCGATGTTAGCCAGATATGCTGGCACCAGCGGTAATACGCAAGGCGCTGCAAAGGATGCAATGCCTCCCGTGAAAGCCCCCAAGAAGGTTATGTCTGGCATCTTTGTATTCTCTTTGTTTAGTATAGCAGCTATGCTCCAAAACTAAAAAGGACAAATCTTTTGCCACAAGACGGTATTTGATACAATAGCGCGCGTTGGGGCTGTAGCTTAGTCGGGAGAGCGCCTGCTTTGCAAGCAGGAGGTCAGGGGTTCGAATCCCCTCAGCTCCACCAGCTTTAGATGGGAGACGACTTTGGTGTCCCCTTATGTGACTACATCCTTCCCAAGATCACTAAGTCTTTTTCGATCTCAAATAGACTAGCCAAAAAAGGAGAAAGAAGATGATGCCAAACAACCGACCCGAACTGAGCGCGGGAGAAAAGAAACTGCCTCTGGCAAAGTACTATGATCTTCCACTCTACCCACCCGGCCCTCGCGAGCAGCAGATCATTGATGCCTGTCCCATCGATCCGAACCTGGCAATCAAGGCTGAGAACTTCATAGATCTGCTGCAACCCACCGGCTATAGTAAAGCAGAATACGGCTACTGCATGATGAACGACGGCTCGGGTTACATGGCAATCTACACCGTTTACCCCAACTGCACCCCCGAAATGCTGGGATGGTGGTTCCGCTGGCTGAATGTCCACTCGAAGGGCATGCCGGAAGGCAAGGGCAATCTCAAGTATAAAATCTGGTGCCCCCCCGACCATTTCGAGCATGGTTTTGTCAACGGTAGGGATAGGACGGATGGTATTTACGCCGTGGAATCCATCGACCTGGGCCAGGGAGAGGACAAAGTCTACTTCTTCCGCCATCCATTCGATTTGCGGGATTACGGTCTCACGAAGGAACGAGAACAATCACTGAAAGAGGCCGGCTGCTGGATCGACTGCTCTTGGGTATCCTTCCACTCTCCAAACGCACCCCATCAAGCCTATCCCGGTACATACCTCTGGCTAACCCTCTCCCGTTACTGCCCTCAGGGCGGCATGGAAAAACTCACCCGCGTATGGATTGGTTATGGTGTGAAGAATGGCAGGGTCTATTTTGATAAGAGCACCCCGTCCTCCATGCTCTGTGAAGAGTACATGAGAAAGTTTCAGATTCATTGCACTGTTGAAGCTCAGCACCTGAGTAAGCTCTTGCCTGAAATCTACGCTGAATATCATGATAAGCCTGATGATGAATTATGAACAGAGAATCAAACTTAGTATGAGCGTGAGTAGTTTGTATTTAGGGTTCGGATCCCGCCAGTTCCAGTATTCAGAACAAGGGGACAGTCTTCTTAAGACCTTGGCTATGGCCTTCGGATTTCTTAGCCAAATATTGGTTTGACAGAGGCGCAAGTCCCTACAGCGCGAAAGACCGTGTGCCAATGCAGATGGTATAATGGTAA
>CAYFSE010000009.1:0-4061 GCA_964345725.1 uncultured Dehalococcoidales bacterium | reverse complement strand
TATTTATATGGTACGTTCGCTCACCCTGACTGTATATAAAACTATTACAATATTGCTTGTTTTGTTACCTCGTTGCACAATCTGACGAATTGTTCAGGAGTCATAATAGCTACCTTATTGGATCTATATATGCAATACTCTCAGTCGGGAGCAAATTGATATATGGAATAAGTGAGCAATGTCACCACAGACACTTTCCCGACAGGCTAGGGTATTCACCTAAACTAGAACTCCTTCTGGAGAAGTGTGACCATGCAGCGCAGCCAGTTCTGGTGATGTTAGCAACTCTCCCTCAGACAGGCCAATAAGCTGAGCTACCTCTACCACGATGTGTGCCCAAGTACAACGGTTAACGCACAGCATTCCCAATACAGTTAGGGTACCTCCCTGCCCAACAAATCCCAGGGCACGTGTGTAGCCGCTACCGGTATGTAGAGGCTGTAGTATTCCCAGAAGTGGTTCCGGGCGAGTATGGGTAACAAATATGCGGGCAGGCACTGAGTCTGGGTAAAGCTCTTGGCTTAGCTCAGCAGGGACTACATGGGTCAGTTCGCCCTGACTGCGTGTTTTTCGGAATCTTCCCGGCTCCAGCATATAGACTGCGGAGTGAGGAACTCTTTGTTCGGTGAGACGTACCGAAGCCTTCAGCACTTCCTCTAGCTGATACGCTCCTATTGCAGTGAGGACCACTCGCTGGTGTTCTATATCGTAGCCAGCCCAATCCAGTCGGAGAGCACCTTGTTCCACGAGGTGGTCTGCTTCCTCTGGGGTGAACAGGTCTGCTGCCGCCTCGTATTTGGGCACTACCAGGGTCCAAACCTGACCTTGGGTTTGATAAACCCTGCGCATAACAACAGCAGCAGTGTTATAATCGGGAACGAACATCACTCGGGACACGTCTGATAACTCGTTTAGCATTGCCTCAGCCATAGCTGGATCCTGGTGAGACTGCTCGTTCTTGGCATTTTCCCAGGTGTGTGAGGTGAGCAACAGGGGTATGGACAGCCAGCCTGGCGGCTGTCCTAATTCTTTGCAGTGGTTGGCGAAGATTATCTCCTGCCGCACTACACCATGCATCTTGGTACCAAAGGCCTCGTAAGTGATGATAATGTTGATGCCACCCTTATTGGCTAAGCCAGCAGCCGCCACTGCTTCTTCATTCAAAGCGGTGATAACGGCACCATGGATGTCCTCGGGTAAGCCGGGTTCCGGGTCAGTTACCCGGAATTTGAGAGCGTCGAGGGTACGTAGCATTCGATTGGAGCGCATCTCGTCTGGGTTACCTACACGGGGCCTGAGGTGCAGATTGGCTTGGACTGTAGCCAGGAACATAGCGTCCACAGCCTGCATGGGTGATGACCTAGTCCAGGTGGAAAAGTCCAGCCGATTCTTGGGCACTGGCCGGGAAACAAGAGATGGAATATGGCGCAACTGCACTTGGCGTTGAACAAGAGTATGCTCTCGCTCTTTAGGTCGCCCAGAGTCTTGGTGATGCTGGAACTTATCAATTGCGTCCTTGAGTTCCTTCAGCGGAACCCATAGTCGGCGCGCACTCTCATTAAAATGACGGGCAGCTACAACATCAGTATGTGGATTAGATATCAGGGGTAGATTATGGGCTAGGTTGGTTCCCTCGCCGTAGAAACCGGCTCCTTTGGGTGCGACAGCTATGCAGTAGGGTAATCGTACCGGGTAGCATTCCCCGTGTGAGCGCACCGCTTCAGCTGCTGCCTCAAGGCGACACTCCATCTCAAAGATAGCCCAGGCAAAAGCTGCAGGATCCCTGCCATCAATGACAAAGGGGTCAAAGCTGTTGAGTCTCAAGTGCTGGATGAACCAGTCAACCCCTCCCTGTTGGGACATGGTCGTTCGCTGGTCTATACGACGGCCATTATTGATCATGATAGGAGTCACTAAGCCGCAGTCCTCAGCTCGCCACCATCGTGGTGCCCAGTCGCTCCCACGTTGCTCCTCAAAAGCGCCATCACTAAGAAAGACAACTAACCGATCTCCGGGCAGGGGCATATGAACATACTGGAGTTCTGTGAAACCCAAGTACCCACCCTCGGCGAGACCCCCAGCTGTGTGGGCATTAACATGGCTGCCTAAAGGCGAATCCTGCTTGCCGTTATCTCCTAGACGATAGGAATAGAAATCGCGCACATAGCGGGACAGTCCTTCATCACTGACGGAGTAGCGTTCGGCATGAGCCGGCGTCATATTGTTCAAGAGAAGGTTAACCGTGTCTATTGCAGCTACACAGTGCCCCTGGCCCATTACCCAAGACCGGGTATGACCAGTAAGAGTGTTGATAGCCATGTAGCCGATATAAGCGGGTACCATATTGAGAGCACCACCAGTGTGACCTTCGGGCTTAGGCTTGAAGTCTTCAGGGGCTAGATCTCGTCCATCAAGATAGACATTTTGAGCATAGGTCTCGTGGGCAACCACCCACATGGCAGTGCTGGCTATTCTGTCAGCTGCGTAAAGTATGTCAAAGAGTGGTAAGCCATCCCCACGCACCCCCCGAGCGATTAGCAGCTCTGCCATGGCGAACACCCGAGCCTGGGTTTCTATACTATGCTGAATAGGTCCATAGCCTACTGCCCAGCGGTCAGCGGCTTTATTCTTCTTGCGATAAAGGGTTGCCCATTCTTCCATACGGATTACTTCAGTTTTTTCACTCTGTGGCATTTCCTCCTCCTTCTCTGGTGTTATGCTTTCTATACCTGCGTCGAAGGGTTAGTTGCGTGTTTCTGGTGGTGTCGCAAACAGCTGGCGGTGTCACGGGCAATGATCACCTCTTCATCTACTGGTATTACGTAAGCGTGAAGTGTCGCTTTTTCCGCACTTATCAGACCCTCAACGCCGATAGTTCGAGCATTGCGGTCCGGGTCTAATACTAGCCCGCACCAGTCCATGCCAGCACATATGCGCGCTCGCACCTCAGATTCGTTCTCACCGATCCCGCCACCGAAGACCACCGCCTGTACTCTACCTAAGACAGCCAGGTAAGCTCCGACATACTTGCGCACCCGGTAGCAGAACATCTCTAGTGCCAGAGCGGCGCGTGAATCTCCCTCACTTTCAGCCTTCAATAGCTCCCGCACATCCTGAGAGCACCCAGACAATCCAAGTAATCCTGACCTGGTGTTGAGCCACCCTTCTACCTCTTGTACATCCACTCCTTCCCGACGGGAGAGAAAGCCAGCCAGAGAGGGATCCACGTCTCCTGACCGTGTCCCCATCATAAGTCCTTCTAAGGGAGTAAATCCCATGGACGTATCCACTGAGCACCCACCTTGCACTGCAGTAACCGAGCAACCATTGCCAAGTTGCAGCGTAATTAGCTTTACTTTGTCTATGGGCATGCCAGTAATTGCAATGTAGCGTTCCGTCATATAGCGGTGTGCCAACCCATGAAAGCCATAGCGACGAATGTGGTGCTTTTCAGCTAGTTCCACTGGGATAGCATAGTGGGAAGCCTTGGCTGGAAGGTTACTGTGGAAGGCGGTGTCGAAGGTAGCCAACTGGGGAACAGCGTGCCCCAATGCTGCTTGGATGGAGCGAATAGCGCTTAGTGAGGGAGCATTATGTAGGGGAGCCAGGCTGCTGACAGACTCAAGGGTGTCTATAACACGCTCATCAATTAAGGTAGGCTCTATGAAATGGTCTCCTCCGTGAACCACGCGGTGACCTACCGCATCTAGCTTGTCGAATCCCGGTAGAGGGCAGGACTCCAGCCAGTCAAGCACCAAGCGTGCGGCGTCACCATGGTTGTCCACCGAAACAGTCTTTTGGAGATGCTTTCTATTTTCAATGCTGAACCGGACAGACCCATGGCTACCAATCCTGTCCACGATGCCAGAAGCTAGCCGGAGCTCTTGCCCTAGAGCCACGTCCTCGCCCTGTGTCTCAATGAGCTGAAACTTCAGTGTGGAACTTCCGCAGTTGATGGCAAGCACTCTCAACTTAAATATTCTCCCAGCCGCCTCCATTTTATTTGCCGGGTGGCGGAATTGATAACTAATCACCTTTGCTCTCGGGCTTCGACGAAGCCC
>CAYFSE010000008.1:0-4320 GCA_964345725.1 uncultured Dehalococcoidales bacterium | reverse complement strand
AAAGGGAGTGGCCTGGAATGACGGGGCTTGTTTTGGACCCGCGATACAAAGTATAATTGACTATCTTTAGCTAGCGATAGGAAAGGAGACGCATGCCGCCTTACGCCTTTTTCCAGAAGCAATTCATGCCACTATCCGAAGCCAAAATCGGCATCCTGACCCATGCCCTCCATTACGGCACAGGCTGCATCGAGGGTATTCGCGGCAACTGGGACAGCAAAGAGAGGAGATTCTGCCTTTTCAGACTCCAGGACCACTATGAGCGGATGGTTGGGGGCTGCCGCATCCTCAAGATCAATCTCCCCTACTCCGTTGATAAGCTATGCAAATTGACCGCTGAGCTAGTGGAAGGAAGTGGTTATCAAGAAGACGTGTATATTCGTCCCCTGGCTTACAAGAGCGCCGAAGCTATTGGGGTCCGTCTTCACGATCTAGAAGACGATTTCCTAATCGTCGTGACCACACTCCCTCCTTACCTGGACGCAGAGAATGGTGTTCGTTGCTGCACTTCATCGTGGCGTCGCGTGGATGATAACGTGATCCCCCCGCGCGGCAAGATCTGTGGCACCTATGTGAACAGCGCACTGGCCAAGACGGAAGCCTGTGA
Organism: uncultured Dehalococcoidales bacterium; assembly: GCA_964345725.1. Lineage (GTDB taxonomy): Bacteria > Chloroflexota > Dehalococcoidia > GIF9 > AB-539-J10 > RBG-13-51-36. The sequence continues at coordinate 3,713 of CAYFSE010000008.1, read as the reverse complement.
AAACGGCTTTGATGAGGCAATATTGCTGAATCAAGACGGACATGTTTCGGAGGGCAGCGGTGAGAATATCTTCCTCGTTTTAGGAGGAGAATTGATAACTCCACGTTCATCCGATAACATCCTTATGGGCATCACCAGGGACACGGTCATGAAACTGGCCAAAAACGAGCTGGCTATGGATACCGTCGAGAGGCAGGTTGATAGAAGCGAACTTTATGTGGCTGAGGAATGCTTCTTTACCGGAACGGCAGCCAACATGGCACCTATATTCGAAATCGACCATCGCCCGATAGGCGATGGCAAGACCGGCAAAGTGACTGCCAAATTACAGAAACTCTTCTCCGAAGTGATGGCGGGAAGGAATCCAAAATACGCTGAGTGGTATTATCTGGTTTCCGCTAAGCCAGTGAAGGTATAACAGGACTTTTCAAACGGGAGTTGCCCCGGGATTCACCTGCAAAGCCTTGAGCAAATAAAGAAGACGGCAACTCTGCTCCAGGACAACAGTATAATAGTAGGCTTCCTCCAACAACTGGCTGGCCGCAAACGTGCCGTGCCCTCGCACCAAAACCACCCTGTGCTCTCCCAGTAACCTGCCTATCTCATCGGCAAGTTCCACCGCCTTTTCCTCCGTCCCTATACGCAAGATCGGCACCCTAGACAACAAAGCCCTCCCTTCTATATCCGGGGGCACAATCTCTGTCTCCGTGAACGACAAGGCAACAGCGTAAGGCGGATGGGCATGAACCACTGCCAGTGCCGGCGTGCTCTTATAGATGCAGCGATGCACTTCCAGCTCCGTAGAAGCCAAGGGCGTAGCCCGATTGTTCTTGTGCACCCCCGTCTCAACCAAGTCCCCCTCCTGAATATAGCCCAAGGCGCTGCCTCGATGCGTAATGACTAGATGCTCCCCAAGTTTGACGCTGAGGTTACCTCCCTGGGGAGAAACCAAACCTTGAGTGAAGAGAGCTTGCCCTACTATTTGGAATTGAGACAGCACCGCATTAAACCAAAATCAAATATCAGAAATCGAAGGGGCCGAACCTGTCTTTGAATTCTCCTTTGTTTTTTTGCATTCCTATATTGCTTACTGCGTTTGATAGCTCGCAACATACAGAGTGTAACAGAACTGATAATTCGTTCTTGCCTTGGCAAAAGCGACTCAACTGCCATGGGTTACCAGATAATCACTTCTTGTTCAGCTTCTTCATTAAGCCCGACTTGAGTCTGGCGCCTTTGTTTCTATGGATAATGCCTTTGTTAACTGCCTTATCTATGTTACTCACGGCCAGCATCGCTTTCTGCGCTGCCGATTCTTCCCCAGTATCGACTGAACTCCTCGCCTTAACTATGCACGTTTTGACACTGCGGCTCAATAGGCGATTCCGTAACCGCTTTCTCTCCGCTGTTCTGGCTACTTTGTTGCCTTGCCTGCTAGCTGACACTTATTTCCCCCTTTCTTGTTACGCTTACTACATTCCACACTGAGTGAATTCTAGACATTATTTTGCTCAGCTGGGCAGCATTCTTGACCTCCAACGTAAAACGTAATGCTATGCTATCATTGCGGTGATTGTCCATGCTTACCTCAGTGAGGTTCACGCCTTCCTCGGCTATAATAGCACTAATATCCCGAACAAGGCCAACTCGGTCCCAGGCGTCAACCTGAATAGTCACAGGGTAGACTTGCGCCACAGCACCCCACTCCACTTTGACCAACCTCTCTTTCTCTTCTTCGTGGATAACGTTAGGACAATCTCTGCGGTGCACAGTAATACCTCGGCCCTGAGTAATATACCCAATAATCTTATCCCCGGGCAAGGGATGACAACAATTGGCCAAACGTGTCAGCAAGTCGCCTACGCCCAAGACGTTAATGCTCACAGGACTGATCTTCCGCGGAGGCAGAACTTCAACCCCTTCTTCGGTCGGCTCCAATGCTCCGCTAAGTCTAAGCATTATTTGCGAAGCATTGATGCTCCCACTGCCCAAGGCGGCAAAAAGGTCATCTGCACTGTCATAGTTAAGCAGGCGCGCCAGCTTGTCGACACCAGGCAAATCGACGCCCAACTTCTTGACCTCTTTATCCCAGATCTGTTTGCCAGTTTCGATGGTTTCACTTCGTTCCTGTTTGGCAAACCATTGCCGTATCTTGCCTCGTGCGTGAGATGTCTTAATGTAGCCAAGCTCAGGGTTGAGCCAGTCCAAACTGGGTCCCTTGTCCACTTTGCTGGCCATGATCTCCACCACATCGCCGTTCCTAAGGGCATAGTTCAAGGGTTGCAGCCTGCCGTTCACCTTTGCCCCAATACATCTATAACCCAAATCCGTATGAATTCGAAAGGCAAAATCTAGAGGAGTAGCGCCTCTGGGCAACTCCTTTATCTCCCCTTTAGGAGTGTAGACAAACACGCGGTCCACAAGAACATCAGTTTTGACAGATTCCAGAAATTCTTCACTGTCAAGCTCTTCCCTCCAGTCACCAAGCTGCCGCAGCCAAGCTATATCATCCTTCAACTTCTCTCCTGCCTTCCCTTCTTTGTAAAGCCAGTGAGCAGCCACCCCGTATTCGTTGATCCGGTGCATATCATAGGTTCGAATTTGTATCTCCAATGGCGTTGTACCTTGGCACATTACTGTAGTATGCAAAGCTTTATAGCCATTATCTTTAGGATTGGCAATAAAATCGTCGAACTCCTCAGGTATGGGACGCCAAAGACTGTGGATCACACCTAGCGCCTTGTAACAATCTGAAACCGAGTCCACTAACAAACGTAGGGCAAAAAGGTCATGGATATCCCCAAATTTCTTGCCCTGTGCATCGTATTTGCTCATCTTTTGATATATGCTGTAAATATGCTTCGGCCGGCCATAAACCTTGGCTTCTATGCCGGCCTTATCCAGCTCCTGGCTTAGCATCTGACTGACTCCGCTTATGAAGCCCTCTCTCTCGGCTCGCTTCCCAGCCAGCAGGCGGGCAATCTGATGATATACACGCGGTTTCAAATAGCGGAATGCCAAATCCTCTAATTGCCATTTCATCTCCCTCATACCCAAACGGTGCGCCAGCGGAGCATATATTTCCAGGGTCTCTTGAGCGATGGCCCGCCGTTTCTCCGCGGGCAAAGCTCCCAGTGTCCGCATATTATGCAGTCTATCTGCCAATTTGATAAGAACCACTCTCAGGTCTTCAGCCGTGGCCAGGAGCATTTTGCGCAAGTTCTCTGCCTGGACCTTCGATTTTGCTTCTTCAGTTCGCGCTCTACTGGCAAGCTTGTTCAGCTTCGTGACTCCATCAACAAGCTTCACGACCGGCAAGTCGAATTTGGCTCCTATCTCCTCCAAAGATATGCCACAGTCCTCGGGAACATCGTGCAACAAGGCAGCAGCTAACGTTTCAGCATCAAGGTGCAGCTCAGCTAGAATCATAGCTGCATTCAAAGGATGTGCCAAATAGGGCTCTCCTGTTCTGCGTACTTGCCCTCGGTGAGCTTTGGCAGCAAATTCGTAGGCCTCTTTGACCAGAGCTACCTTATCTTCAGGCAGATAACTGCTAGCCAATTCTATAAGTTTCTTGCCTTCCATCCAATTCATGATACTGGAATACTGGAACTAGCGCAAATTAGAAATATGATAAACTAGGCGATAGAGAAGGAGGCCATCCGTGCACAAAGCGCCTCGTGGGACGTTCGACATCCTGCCACAAGAGCATG
>CAYFSE010000007.1:0-14175 GCA_964345725.1 uncultured Dehalococcoidales bacterium | reverse complement strand
CACACGATCCTACACATAAGTGCTGAAGGTTGTCCTCTTTTTGCCGGTCTGCCATTATCCTTTCCGGTGTGGATGAGCCATGGTGACCAGGTAATAGAGCTACCTCCGGGCTTCAGAACTCTAGCTTATACTGAAAATTCGCCGTTTGCTGTCATAGGCAAAGACAACAGTATCTATGGGCTGCAGTTTCACCCTGAGGTAGTCCACACGGCTCACGGGAAAACCATATTTCAGAATTTTGTACTGGAAATATGTGGGTGCCAGGGCAACTGGACCCCAGCCAATTTCATAGCCGAGAGCGTAGATAAGATCAAAGAGCAAGTAGGCGCTGGAAGAGTAGTCTGTGCTCTGTCTGGAGGCGTTGATTCAGCGGTGACTGCTACGCTTATTGACCGAGCTATTGGCAATAATTTGACTTGCATTTTTATCAATAATGGTTTGCTACGTCGAGATGAACCAGAACGAGTGTTTAATACATTCAAGCGTAACCTCAAAATGGATGTAGTTTACATAGACGCCGCCGGTAGATTCTTGGAGCGGCTAAAGGGGATTAGCGATCCGGAACAGAAGCGACAACTGGTAGGAAACGAGTTTATCCAGATTTTTGAAGAAGAGGCAGCCAAATTAGGCAAGATTGATTTTTTGGCCCAGGGCACTCTTTATCCTGATGTCATCGAAAGTACCTCCGCAGATACGAAAGCTGCTGCCAAGATAAAGAGTCATCATAATGTCGGTGGCTTACCGGCCAAAATGAATTTCACGCTTATTGAACCCCTGAGGTATTTGTTTAAGGATGAAGTGCGACAGGTGGGTTTAGCTCTGGGCCTACCCGAGGATAGAATCTGGCGGCAGCCTTTTCCCGGGCCGGGCTTGGCTATTCGTATCATTGGTGAGGTGACTAGGGAGAAGCTGGAGATACTTCGCGCCGCTGATTGGATTTTGATGAGTGAAATCAAAAAAGCCAATCTTTATCGCCAGCTTTGGCAAAGCTTTGCTGTGCTTACCGATGTCAAGAGCGTTGGGGTCATGGGCGATTACAGGACTTACGGCTACTTGGTGGCAGTCAGGGCTGTGACTGGTGAGGATGCCATGACTGCTGATTGGGCCCGCTTGCCCCACGATCTTCTGGCTACAATATCTGATCGCATCGTTAATGAAATTCCCAGTGCCAACAGGGTGGTTTACGATATCACCAGTAAGCCGCCGGCAACTATAGAATGGGAGTAAGCGTAGAAGGAAAGGATGAGATGAGTCATCCCTCTGAAGATATGGGTGATGAACAGCTAGCTACGACAGACGATTTGGAAATGTTACGCGAGGATCTGGTAGGAGAGTTACAGGCCATCAACTAGTATCATGGGCATGTGTTAGTCTTGGAGAATGAAGAGGCTGCGACTACACTGGAACATATTATTGAAGAAGAGAAGGAGCGTGTTGCAGATTTGCTGGGGCTAGTTCAGACTCTCGACCCGGTTCAGGCTAACAAATTCGAGGAGATTCTATAGGCATGTCACACAGAGTAAAGCTGAAGGGCGTAAGAAAGAACAGAAAGAAGCGCAGTAAGAAGCGGTAAGTGTTCTCCGGGGTCAAGACCGGCTATTACTGGAGGTGATCTCCGACATCTTGTCGAGTGCTGTCTTTTCGACGATTGGCGTCAAGTCAGAAAGTGGAAGACCCAGTGTATCTGTAGTCTGAATGCTGACACGCGAGAGCAAGATTTGAAGATACTAGTCGTGGGCGGCGGAGGCAGGGAGCACACCCTGGTCTGGAAGATTGCTCAGAGTCCCAGAGTGGAGGAGGTTTTCGTTGCTCCGGGGAATGGCGGCACAGCCGCCATTGCGGAAAATCTGAATTTTCGGCCCACCGATATAGAAGGGCTGGGCAGAGCCGCAAAAGAAAAAGGAATTGATCTTGTCGTTGTTGGTCCTGAGGCACCGCTAGCATCAGGCATAGTGGACTACTTTGATAGGTTAGGCATTCCTGCTTTTGGTCCTACTAGAGCAGCTACCCAGATAGAGTCGAGCAAGGTTTTCGCCCGCAATCTGATGGAGAAATATGACATCCCTTGTCCCAAAGGCGCCATTTTCTCTTCTTATTCTGAGGCTCGTGAGTATCTTCAAAAACAACGGCCCCCCGTCGTCATCAAAGCCGACGGATTGGCCGCGGGGAAAGGTGTGACTATTGCCAATTCTCTGGACGAAGCTCACAAAGCCCTCAGCGATATTATGGAAGCCAAGATTTTCGGCTCTGCCGGAGATAGGGTAATAATTGATGAATATCTGAGCGGTCGAGAGGTCAGCCTCATAGCTTTCACTGACGGGAAGACAGTCTCACCGATGGCGCCAGCCTGCGACTATAAGAGAGTTGGGGACGGTGACCAGGGTCCCAACACTGGAGGTATGGGAAGTTATAGCCCGCCCGGTTTTTTCTCCTCCCGCATGACCAAGAAGGTAGCCACGGATGTTTTGTTGCCGACTGTGAGGGCTATGGCTAGAGAAGGCTTCATTTGTAAGGGAGTGCTCTACGCGGGGTTGATGATTGTTGGTGGAGAACCCGTGGTGCTGGAATTCAATGCTCGCTTCGGTGACCCGGAGACTCAGGTCATTCTGCCTCTTCTCAAGACTGACCTTGTAGATATACTTATGGCAGTGGTTCAAGGCAGCCTCGACCGGTTGAAGATGCAGTGGAGTCCGGAGGCCTGCGTGGGCGTAGTTATGGCTTCCGGCGGTTATCCCGGCAGCTATAGAACCGGTTATCCCATACGGGGGATAGGTAGTGTGGATAAGGACGTGCTGGTTTTCCATGCCGGAACCAGGTCTGGAAGTGATCGCATGATTTATACCGACGGCGGTCGAGTTCTCGCAGTGGTAGGTGTTGGCCAGGACATGGCTGAAGCTCGGGAAAAGGTCTACCGCAACATCTCCAATATTTGCTTCGAAGGCTGTTACTATCGCAAAGACATTGCTTTGAGAGAGGTAGATAAGATAAAATCTGAATCTAAGATTAGGTCAAAAGGCAAAAGTAGAGATGCAAAATGACAGGTCAGAATTTGGAAAATCGGTTTGGCAAAGCCCTTTTGTATTTTGAATCGTAATTTTGATGTTCTGCCTTTGATTTTTGATATTTGTGGAGGATCTATTTAGCAATGGCGCTAGTGGGTGTGGTCTTAGGCAGCAAGAGGGACGGCGAGCTGATGCAACCAACGCTGGATATACTCAACCAGCTGGGCATTGATTATGAGCTCACTATTATATCGGCGCATAGAAAACCCGAGAAGGCAAGGGAGTATGGCCTGGAGGCTGAAAAGAAGGGACTCAAAGTTATCATCGCCGCTGCTGGTTATGCGGCTCATCTTCCTGGTGTCTTAGCTAGCTGGACAATCTTGCCCGTGATTGGTGTGCCCTTGCCTACCAGTGAATTAAGAGGCATAGACGCCTTACTCTCTATAAGCCAGATGCCGGGGGGAGTGCCAGTAGCTTGTATGGGTATTGGAGCAAGCGGGGCAAGGAACGCTGCCTTGCTCGCCGCTCAGATTTTGGGCGTCGAGCATAAAGAGACAAAAGAAGCCTATCGTAAATATAAAGAGGACTTGGCGAGGGGATAATATGATTGAACGGTACTCCAGACCTGAGATGAAGAAAATCTGGTCTGAGAAGAACAAATTCGATCAGTGGCTCAAAGTAGAGATAGCTGTTTGTGAAGCCTGGGCTGAGCTGGGTGAAATTCCCCGAAAAGATGTAGCCAAAATAAGGAAGGCCAGCTACAACTTGAATCGTGTTGCCGAGTTTTTGAAGGTGACCCATCATGACGTGACGGCTTTTCTTAACTCGGTGGCTGAAAGCCTGGGCACAGAGTCGCGCTTCGTACATCTTGGTCTCACTTCTTCGGATGTTATAGATACAGCTCTTGGCTTGCAATTGACACAGGCGGCGGATATCTTGGCAAAAGATATAGCCGAGCTTATATCCGTACTGGAAAGTAAGGCTATAGAGCACAAATACACACTTATGATGGGGCGGACCCATGGAGTTCATGCTGAGCCGACTACCTTCGGTTTGAAGATGGCTTTGTGGGTTGAAGAAATGAAGCGCAATGATCGAAGACTATCTGAAGCCAGGAAAAGCATCTCTGTGGGCAAAATATCCGGAACGGTAGGCACTTATGCTACGGTGCCACCTGAGGTTGAGGCAATAGCCTGTGCTAGACTAGGGCTTGCACCAGCTCCGATATCAAGTCAGATAGTCCAGCGTGACCGCCATGCCCAGTTTCTTATCACTTTGGCCATTATCGCCAGCTCTCTAGAAAAGTTTGCCACTGAGATTAGAGGACTGCAGCGAACAGAAGTAAGGGAGGTTGAAGAGCCTTTTGAAGCTGGACAGACAGGCTCCTCCTCCATGCCTCATAAAAGAAATCCCGAGCTTTGTGAGCGTATCTGCGGACTGGCCAGATTAGTAAGAGGCCATGCTTTGACTTCTCTGGAGAACATCGCACTATGGCACGAACGTGACATCAGTCACTCCTCGACAGAACGCATTATCCTGCCTGACTCCTGTCTGGCGCTGGATTATGTGCTATCTATGTTTACGTCCATAATGAAAGGTCTCAGGGTTTATCCGGAAAACATGCGTCATAACATCGAACTCACGCATGGCGTCATATTCTCTCAAAGAGTACTGCTCGCTTTGATAGACAAGGGTCTGATACGGGAAGATGCCTACAAAATAGTGCAAGACAACGCGATGAAAGCTTGGGAGAAAGGGAGAAGCTTCCTGAGCTTGCTTGAGGTAGATAGGAGAGTAGCTGATCATTTGAGCAAAAAGGAGCTGAATTCTCTCTTTGATTATGGTTACTACACGAGCCATGTAGATGATATCTTTAGACGATTGAAGTTGACAAAAACTAGACTGGGAAGCAAGGCTGGTAGAACTGAGTCAACTAAACTGGCTCCCAGGGCAGTGTAAGACCCGAGAAGTGGCTTCGAATTCTGTATCCCAGCTTATGTCGGAAAGAAATAGATGAAGACTGCCAAAGAGTACCTTGATAGCATGAATAGAATGCGTTTTGAGCTCTACATGTTTGGTGAGCGGATTGCTAATCATTCCGATAATCCTATTATCAAACCGGCAAGGAATTGTGTTGCTACTACTTATGAACTTGCCGAGGAATCCAAATTTCCACAATATCATAATGTGATGACAGCTAGCTCTCATTTAACAGGAGACAAGATAAATCGTTTCTGCCACATTCATCAAAGTACCGAGGACCTGGTAAACAAGTCAAGAATGGGTAGAGGATTGGGTGCTTATACTGGTTCTTGCTTTCAGCGTTGTGTTGGGATGGACGCCTTGAATACCCTGTCGATAGTAACCTACGACATTGACCAGAAGTATGGGACACAATACAACGAGCGATTCTTGAAGTACTTGAGATATATACAGGATGAAGACCTGGTCTGTGACGGTGCCATGACGGATGCCAAGGGCGATAGAAGCCGCCATCCAGCCGAGCAAGCTGACCCTGACCAATACCTTCACGTAGTGGAAGAGAAGTCGGATGGCGTTGTGGTTCGTGGGAATAAGATGCACCAGACGGGAGCTGTCAATTCGCATGAAATCATCTGCATGCCGACTAGGGCTATGCGTGAGGAAGATGAGGACTACGCCATTTCTTTTGCCCTGCCCAGCGACAGTGAAGGGATTATATACATCTATGGCAGACAGCCGTGCGACACAAGAAAAATAGACAGCCCGAATATGGATGTCGGCAACATTCTCTATGGCGGACAGGAGTGCATGGTTGTTTTTGACGACGTGTTTGTTCCCTGGGACCGGGTCTTTATGTACAAGGAATATGACTTTGCCGGCGACCTGGTGGAGAAGTTTTCTGCCTATCACCGCCAGAGTTATGCGTGTAAGTCAGGTATGGGCGATATCTTGATTGGCGCCAGCCAGTTAATTGCGGAATATCAAGGTATTGCCAAAGCTTCCCACGTTAGAGACAAGATCATTGATATGGTTCAGCTCAATGAGACCCTGATGTCTTGCAGTCTTGCCTGTGCTTATGAGGGTCACAGAGAAGCTTCCGGGACCTACCTTGTAGATACTCTGAGAGCCAATGTCTCTAAACTGAACGTGACGAGATTTCCCTATGACATAGCTAGATTGGCCCAGGATATCGCCGGCGGTCTGATAGTAACCATGCCTTCGGAAAAAGACCTTAAGCATCCCAAGATAGGCAAGTATGTTGCTAAGTACCTGAAGGGTGTTGATGGCGTTGCGGTAGAGAACCGCATTCGTGTACTGCGACTGATTGAGAATCTGACGGCGGGTTTGGGCGCCGCATGCTATTTGGCGGAATCGATGCATGGTGCCGGGTCACCCATGGCTCAAAGAATTATGATTGGTAGACAGGTTAACCTAGAAAGAATGAAAAGCAGCGCCAGGAGGTTGTGTGGCATCGAATCCTAGTCACTGAAAGATCGTAGTCTGAACAAGAAAGCCATGAGCAACAGCTCAGCAGTCTTAATAAATACAGACTTACCTCTACATCTGTTTCGGCGCGGCAAGGTGAGGGACGTTTATGACGTAGGCGACAAACTACTCATCGTATCCACCGATCGGCTCTCTGCCTTCGATGTCATCTTGCCCTGCGGCATCCCTGACAAAGGAAGAGTCCTCAACCAGCTTTCTGCCTTCTGGTTTAAGAAGACGGCCCATATCCTGCCTAATCATCTCATCAAGGTAATCGATAGCGAGGATACACTTCGGGATGTCATTGCAAGGGCTGAAAGCGCGAAGCAATCTCAATGGGAAAAGGATTCCTCGCTTACAGTTGCAGCAAGCCTTATCGGCCGCTCTATGCTTGTGGCCAAGGCTGAGCGCATACCCGTCGAATGTGTCGTTCGGGGCTATCTGTCCGGTTCGGCGTGGGTGGAGTATAGAGAGACTGGAAAAGTGGGCGGTATCAGCTTGGCCCAAGGAATGAAAGAAAGTCAGGAATTGCCTCAGCCTATCTTCACCCCCACCACCAAGAGTGAGACAGAGCATGACCGCCCTCTGACCGATCAAGATATAAAAGACCTGGGTATTGGTGATATGTTTGAGGCATTAGAACAAGAAAGCCTGCTTATCTATAGCTATGCTCGGGACTATGCCAGAAGTCGGGGCATAATCATTGCCGATACCAAGTTCGAGTTTGGCTACATCGACGGTCAATTGGCCCTTATTGATGAGCTACTGACGCCAGACTCAAGTCGCTTCTGGGAGGTTAGCCAGTATGAGGTCGGCCGTTCGCAGCCCAGCTTCGATAAACAGCCAGTTCGTGATTGGCTTTCGGATTCGGGATGGGATAAGAAACCGCCAGCACCCATGTTGCCGCCGGAAGTGATCGAGAGAACATCGCAAAGATATCGTGAAGTGTACGATAAGTTAACCGGGGGCTTCCTCAGAGGATAGCAAGGTGATGGTTGTCAAGAAAATCAAGGGCAAGTCAGCTAGAGTGCTTTCTTACGTTCCTATCCAGACAAGACCTTGATTAACCGCAGCAAGTCGCTGTCCAGTTCCTTACTTTTCTCCCAGGTTTCCCTCAAAGGAGTGAAGACTACCTCTCCTTTTGACTCCCCAGCCATGTAACCTGACATGCCCTTGACCAGAGCACCCACTGCAGCTGCTCCTAACTTGCTCGCGAGAACCCTATCTCTGGCTGTGGGTGAGCCACCTCTCTGGACATGTCCCAGCACGCAAATTCGGTACTCCATCCTTAGTCTCTCCCATACCTGTTGAGCGATCGATAACGCACCGCCCGCATCATCTCCTTCAGCAACTATCACGATAGAGGATTTCTTGCCTCTCTTGAAATTGCGCCTTATATCAAGGGAAAGTTGGTCTGGTCTTGTCTCTACTTCCGGAATCAAGATATTTTCGGCCCCGCCAGCAATTCCCACCTCCAGTGCAATAAATCCCCTACACTTCCCCATGACCTCGACGAAAAAAGGGCGCTGCAGCGAGCCCGCAGTATCTCTGATCTTATCTATGGCATCCAAAGCTGTGTTTACAGCGGTGTCGAAGCCGATAGTATAGTCAGTGCCATACACATCGTTGTCTATCGTGCCCGGAATGCCAATCACCTTCACCTTTCCTGCTTTGCCCAGGGCTGCGGCCCCTCGAAACGTGCCATCCCCGCCTATAGTTATCAACCCTTCGATGCCTTCGCGTCGGAGGACTTCACTTGCCTTCCTTAGGCCTTCCCTGCTCTTCATTTCCTCGCAACGTGCTGTTTCCAGGATAGTGCCCCCACGTTGGACAATATTGGATACCGATCTATTGCCTAACTTTACGAAGTCCTCCTCCAATATGCCGCAGTACCCCCGACGAATTCCTATTACCTCCAGCTTGTGGCTAACCCCGCAGCGGACAATGGCTCTCACGCAGGCATTCATTCCTGGAGCATCACCGCCGCTGGTTAGCACGGCAATCTTCTTCATAATACCCTCCTGTTTGGCTTTTATTCTATCACGAACTCTGAATATACTCTGTGAGTTGTGTACAAGGTTCACAGCCCTAATGCTCGGGTTCTATGTTTCCTCACACCTTGTAGCTATCTCGGTAATATACCAGCAAGTAAAGCTCTCTCAGCAGATCGGACTCGTTGTGCCTTATGATTTGCTGCAGATAGTTATCGTCCCTTGTGAAAAGAAATCTTTGCCATAGCGACGGGACATCTCTGCCGCTTACCACCGGCTCATCAAAATAATGCTCCGCATGAGTAAACAGCTCATCCAGCTTGGGCCACTTGAGGTAAAGTGCCTCGGCTTTTTCCTTCCAAGGCTGAAATAGGTCTATTCCTTCTATGTCAATCCCTTTAGCTTGAAGGAATCCTTTCTCGAAGGAGAGATTGTAGGCATAGAATGGTCTGGGGAGAGTGGAAACGAGTTCAGCAAGCTGAACAGTGAACGGTTCTTCTTGTTCCGAGTTCCGGCAAATTATCTCGAGGCGGCTTCCTTGAATATAACCAAAGAGCACTATTTCATCGTGGTCCGCATCAAGACCGGTGGTCTCTATGTCAATCAAGGTTCCCTGTGGGATACCTAACATTAACTCTCGGCTGTATGAGGTAATCACGCCCGCATCTTTCTGTGTTTTTGTGACTACTATTATACAAACCAGACTACATCAAATATAGCATGATTCGAAACCTTGTGTTCCGTCTGCCTACATAAAGGACAGAGCAATGCAACAGGCGATAAAAGGAGCGAGCTCCAAGTTTGGAGCTCGCTCCCGAATATCGCTATTCACTTCGAATCACCCCTACTCTCCCATTCCAACTTACGGCAGAACTGCCGTTGCCCATTTTCAGGAGCCTCCTAGACGAAGAGCTCGGGGCTTCCAATTGCTCTCAAGCAATGCACCTCGGCTACCAAAGGCAACTCCCGGCTACGCTGCCAGAGAGCTCCGATCGGGAAATACCCATCGGCACAACCAAGCTTCTCTTCTTGTCATGCCCCACCTCCTTGCCAGGCTTGACCATTCCAGCCTAACACCGATATGCTAGCAGAATATGGGCGTCGTGTCAAGATTGTGTGCTGACTCTTTTCGGATTGGAGGTGACTTGTATCTCGCTGGCCTATGTTAGTCACTCCGACTGTTGTACTCTACCTGGTGATCCGCGTGCCGGTTTTGCCTTGGAGCGCCGCTAGAGCGGTTTCGGGAAGGGTTATGATCACCTCTCGTTCGCCGCGGTGGTTGGGGTTCGCTTCTTCCAGAAACATTACGGCCGCCCTCATCTTCGGCTCCATGCTTCCTTTGCCGAATTGGCCCTCGTCCAGGAGCTTCTTTGATTCAGCCACGCTCAGGTCGTCCAAGGCCTTCTGTTGAGGCGTACCGAAGTCTCGATAGGCATACTCCACTGCGGTAAGAATAAACAGGACATCAGCATCTATCTCGATAGCCAGGCGGGCCGAGGCGTAGTCCTTGTCAATCACCGCTTCAACGCCGCGCAGATTGCGGTTATTCTCTCTAGCGCCGGGGATGCCGCCGCCCCCCACGGCGACCACTATCTCGCCCGCATCCAGCATACTCTTTATGATCCTCGCTTGCTGGAGGCTGACGGGCATGGGCGAAGCAACCACACGCCTGTAGCCGCGGTCGCTGTCCCGGACAATGTGCCAACCTTCCTCCTGCTGCAGCCGTGCCGCTTCATCCCTAGGATAGAAAGGGCCGATTGGTTTGGATGGGCTGTGAAAGGCAGAATCATTCCGGTCCAGGACGACCTGACTTACTACAGTGGTGATGTTGTGTTGCACTCCTGCCTGCCGAAGGCAGTTGGCCAGCGTGTTCTGAATCATGTAACCCATGAAGCCTTCCGTAGCGGCTACACAGATGTCGAGTGGCATAGGAGGTACTGTAGGCTGCGCCATCGTGCTGGCCAGGAGCAAGTTGCCTACCTGCGGCCCATTTCCGTGAGTGATTACGATGCGGTTCTCACCGCTCAGCAAGCCCAGTAGCTGGTCGGCGGTGCGTCGCAGATTCTCATATTGCTCCTCGATAGTTCCCATCTGACCTGCCCTGAGGATACAGTTGCCACCAAGGGCAATAACGAAAGTCTTGGTTCTGTCTGTGATCATCGCTTGTTTGTCGTGGGTTTTTCCTTGCGATTAGTACGGGTGGTCCCCCGAGTCCCGCCACCTTTGGATCTCTCAGTGAGGTTGCGAGCCCGTCCAAACTCAAACAATACATCCTCCAAGTCGGGCGTTCCCACCTCTTGAAGTTCGTAAGAAACCCTGGTATGCGGCTTTCTGATGTCGATGATTCGGCTCAAGTCTATGGGTGTTGCCACCATCACCGCATCACAGTCAACCCTGTTGATAGTCGTCTCCAGATGTTGTAGCTGACGTGGGCTATATCCGATAGCCGGCAGGATCGGCCCGATACTGGGGTAGCTCTTGAACGCTTCAGCTATGCTCTGGACCGCATATGGCCTCGGATCGACAATCTCCGATGCGCCGCCCTGCCGGGCGCCGATGGTGCCCGCGCCATAAGCCATACCCCCGTGCGTTAGCGTGGGACCGTCCTCGATGACCAGGACTCTTTTGCCCTTGATAAGGTTCGGATCATCAATCTGGATAACTGATGCAGCATCGACCACGGTCGCCTTGGGGTTTACTGTGGTAACGGTTTCCCGCACCTTTCGTACGTTCTCGGGAGCTGCGCTGTCGATCTTGTTGATGATCACTACATCGGCCATGCGTAGGTTGATTTCCCCCGGGTAATACGAAACCTCATGGCCAGCACGGTGAGGATCAGCTACAGTCACCATCAAGTCCGGTTGAAAGAACGGGAAGTCGTTGTTTCCTCCGTCCCATACGATGACATCGCAGCCCTCCGGATCCGCCTCTGCAGCCTTTAGAATAGCCAGGTAATCGGCACCGGCGTATACGATGGTGCCCCGAGCTAAATGTGGCTCATACTCCTCTATCTCTTCGATAGTGCAGTTGTGTTTCTTTAAGTCACCCAACTGAGCAAGGCGCTGCACCCTCTGCTTGCTCAACTCGCCGTAGGGCATCGGATGACGTATGGCGATGACTTTCAGTCCCTTCTTCTTTAGAAGCTCTATGATTCTCCTCGAGGTCTGGCTTTTGCCGGAACCTGTTCTCACCGCACATACTGCTATTACCGGTCTATTGCTTTTGAGCATTGTGTCCTTTGGGCCAAGCAGCATGTAGGTTGCCCCTGCTGCATTTACAACTGCGCCGATACGCATAACATGCTGGTAAGAGACATCACTATAGGCAAATACGCAGTCGTCAGCATTCAATTCTTCTATCAGCCGGGGCAGTTCTTCCTCAGCATAGATCGGAATGCCTTCCGGATATAGCTCACCTGAGAGTTCAGGGGGATACCTTTTCCCGGAGATGCCCGGTATTTGTTGCGAGCCAGTGAAGCCCACCACATTGTATCGCTTGTTATTCCTGAAAAACACGTTGAAATTGTGGAAATCTCTTCCCGCTGAGCCTATGATAATGACGTTTCTCCTTGTCATGACGTTCGCACTCCTGCGGCCTTCGTTTTTCGTATTCCCAAACAAGCCGAAATATTAGCACATCTCGCCCTTCTGTGAACAGCCATACCTGCTAATCACACTAGCAGCGTCCAGTATACTAGCACGGCGGGCGGCGTCACGGTATCGATTGTGCTATACAGGCGGCTACGGTTGACATAAAGCTCATCCATCTATTGACTCGTCTGGGAGATAGAAGCGTAATTCAAGTTGACAGGCGGTTATTTGACACAGTAGAATGAGCCTCACCCAGGTTCAGGGAAGCGCAAATCCATCGTAAGAATATCAGGAATACTAGGCCCGGGGAGACAAGGAAGCCGGGCTTATTGATTTTTTGGATGTTATTGTACGGGGGGTTCAGCCGACCATACTGTCTGCCCCAGTATTGGCCTGGGGACAGCAAGATTGGCTCAAGGATAGAAGGAGGTGTTCAAATGTTAAAGGGCAAGAGCGTTCTCCTACGGCCGTTTAAGAGGTCGGATATCTCATATTTTCTGAAATGGTTCAATGACCCGGAGATAGTCCAGTATCTTGAAATGTACCTGCCGATGACTGAGATGTCCGAGGAGAAATTCATCGAGGAACTGGGCACCACTAGGGCGAGAAGCGACGTCCTTCTTGTTATCGAAGTGATCGAAGGTGACTCAACTAAACCAATCGGCAACTGTGGTTTGCACCAGATTAGCCCAAAGGACCGCAATGCCATTTTTGGAATCATCATAGGCGAAAAGGATTATTGGAGCAAGGGCTACGGTGTGGAGGGTGCCCGGCTGCTAATCAACTATGGCTTTCAACAATTGAATCTGCATCGCATCTCATCATCTGCGATCGCCTACAACGACCGCAGTATCAAGCTTCACAAGAAACTCGGCTTTCAGGAGGAGGGTCGTCTGCGGCAGGCCATGTTCAAGAACGGGCAATATCACGACCGGGTGGAGTTCGGCCTCCTGAGGGAGGAATGGAAGGGATTGTGACGAACAGGGAGTTCTGTCAACTCGGCTCGTGATTCCCGCCGGCCGTGATGAGCGTTGTGGGTAGTTTATTAATCGGGTGAGGGTAAACACATACCTCGGCTCCGTAGACTTTCTTGATATTGCGCGCTGTGAGTATGTCGAGTGGTGTGCCTTCCGCGTAAACCTTTCCTCCATTCAGCATGACCATCCAATCGCAGTATTGGGCGGCTAGGTTTAAGTCATGTAAAGCGATAGTAATGGTCAAATTCTGCTCCGCGCAAAGGCTCTTGACCAGATTGAGAATCTCGACCTGATGGTTTATGTCGAGATTGGCGGTGGGCTCGTCAAGGAGCATCGCCTTTGGCTGCTGAGTTAGTGCTCGGGCGATGACAAGCCTCTGTCTCTCTCCTCCTGAGAGCTCATTTACTCTGCGCTCGGCAAAGGAATCGGTATGCGTGGCCGCCATGGCCTGCCAGGCGATGGCCAGGTCGTTTCCTCCCTCGTAGCGAAGAAGTCCAAGGTGAGGCGTGCGTCCCATCAGCACCACTTCAAAAGCCGTGAACACGGCGGGCAAAGCCGGGTCTTGCGGCACCGTCGCCACAAGGCGAGCCAGTTTATCTCGCTTAATAGTCCGTATATCACGGCCATCAATCGAGATATGTCCGGAGAATACGTCTATTACCCGCGCCATGCCCCTAATCAGTGTTGACTTGCCCGACCCATTGGGGCCAACCAGCCCCAGTATTTGGCCGGGCTTAGCTTTCATGTTTACATCGTGCAGAACGATTCGATGGTCGTAACTCAAAGTGACGTTATGCAATTCAATCATTCTTGATACCTGCTCTTCTCAGCATTTCACCTATTCCTCTTGTCATTCTGAGCGAAGAATCTCAAGACCCTTCACTTCGTTCAGGGTGACAGGCAGCCGTCAAAAGAAAGCGAGCCCTTTCCTTCTGCGCAACAGATAGAGGAAGAAAGGTGCACCGCTGAAAGCAGTAATTATTCCCACCGGAATCTCGGTGGGGGGAATTATGGTGCGGGCCAAAGTATCAGCCAAAACGAGGAAGATAGCGCCCACTAGGGTGGATAGAGGGAGCAAGAACCGGTGGTCCGGCCCCCAGATAAGCCTCACGGCGTGAGGGACAAGTATGCCGACGAAACCGATAAG
>CAYFSE010000006.1:0-3032 GCA_964345725.1 uncultured Dehalococcoidales bacterium | reverse complement strand
ATCATAAACGGGCTGGCAAAGAAGCTGGGGCTGGAACGCTATTTCTGGAGTGATACCGAGTCTTTCTTGGATGCGATTCTGAAGCCCATCGGCCTGACCTTTAGCGAATTCAGAAAAGTGGGAGTCACCTCGGGTAAAAAACTCTACAGAAGGTATGAGGTCAATGGATTTGAGACACCTTCGGGCAAAGTTGAATTATATTCAAGCCAGCTTGAGAAGTGGGAGTTCGACCCCTTGCCCACATATGAGGAACCGCCCGAGACACCACATAGTGACCCTGAATTGGCTAAAGAGTATCCGTTGGTATTTACCACCTGGACATCGGGGCCCTACCGCCACTCCGGGGGCAAGCAAATCGCTTCTTTACGAGGCAGCCACCCGGAGCCGATGGTTATGGTTCACCCCGAAACAGCGAGTCGGTTGGGAATAGAAGAAGGGGACTGGGTGTACATCGAGACCAGGCGAGGTAGGATCCAACAGAGAGCGACCCTATCAACTGGCGTCGCTCCACGGGTGGTTCTTGCCGACTATAGCTGGTGGTTTCCAGAAAGAGGAGTATCCAGCCTATATGGTTGGACTGAATCAAACATTAATATATTGACAGATGATAAACCACCATATAACCAAGAGATGGGTTCTACAAATTTAAGGGGCATCCTTTGCAAGATCTACAAGGCGTGAAAGAGAGCGGACTCCGCTATGTGCAGGTGTATGTATGCAAAGATCTTGTCTTGGTCACATCGCTCGAGCGGTGAGTTGGTCTTGTTTCTGTTTCGGAATCCTCATTTTGATCTGCGGCTGTGTGTTTGCTTGGGTAATGCGTGATGGTCTTGGGCCTGAGAGTCACACAAGCCAAGGGGAAGAGGCTTTGTCTCGCTTTCTTACCCTTTACTTGCCGATAGGCTCTATTGGCCTGCTTCTCGTTTTCGGCGGTTTGGTTGTTTATCTGCTGAGTCGGTTTGTAGCAAAACCATCCCGCTCCTTAGGTCTCATTTTGCTTCTAATTTTGCTGGTAGGATGCACAGCTGTCACATTCCTGGTTAGAAGGCGACCCGACAATCAACCTGACGCGGAATCAATCAGACAGGCGGCTGCTCAATATGAAGAAGTCATTGATGCTATTGAGCGCTACCATATTGAACAAGGACAATATCCGTCAGATTTGACTCAACTTGTTCCTGGTTATCTGCCAGCAATTCCTGGCATTTACATTGAGGGTGGTGAGGTGCTAGAGTATCTGCCAATGCCGAGCCTTGGTGAACCGTTTACAGTCTACGTTTATGGTCATGATACGGGGCAAGGCCTTCGGCGGGCGTGGGAGGAGTGGGAATTGCGGTACTGTCGACAGGACTCGTGTACTTACTCAAGTGACTATTACCCTCCTCACCATATCAATGAGAACTGGATTTGGATATACAGGTCGGAGGATATGCCGCTGTTTAGCCGCCCTATTGTCTGGATACGAGAACCAGAGACTATTCCCTTGCCAGGTTGGCGGTATCCGACAAGCGAGTTCTTTTTTGTAGATGAGGAAGCTTTTCCGGATGGTTGGGCCATGACATTCCCGGAGCGTATCACAACCGATCCAACAATCAATTCTGTCGCACGGGAATGGTGGCAGGTGGGCACTTCTCGTAGTGTGCGTCAAGAGATATCGCGAGCATACACGATCGCAGATGCTCAAGAGGGGTACACTGAACTACGAGGTCAGTTTCGTCCCACTAGGCGGCTGCATCCCGCTGATTTCTACATGGAGTTCGAGCCATCGGAGGAAATCAACTTTCAAAGTCAGGCAGCGGACGAGTTTTATCTGGCCTGCGGGTGGTGGACCTGGGCATACTGTAGGGTCATTGCTCGTTACCATAACTATACGGTAGAAATGCACCTGGATCTGGAAGCGGAATACGAGGGGCATATCACGCAAGGTTTGACCTTTGCAGAGATTGAAACCATTGTCAGGGCGATGGATGCAAAGTTTGCAGAGGGGATGGGGATGCTTTATCCCGGCACTGAGTGAGTACCGTCTTGTCCATAGCTTGTGGCCGCCGCCTAATCCCCCTCTCCAGCCGGCCTGACTATCGGGCTGGTTTGCGAGATTTCTTCTGCCTGTCATTGAACTGGTGAGCGAGGGTACAGACCCCGGCCCGCCGGGCGGCTGAGCTCGATCTCGTTCTAGCAGACATTGAGAGCACAGATGTGTCACGTTACCAGCAGTAGTTACAGCGAGCGGGGTTAGAAGCGATACGATCCAGGTAAGGAGTTGCAATATGCGTGTTATCGGTACGGCAGGACACGTTGACCATGGTAAATCCACTTTGGTCGAGGCCTTGACAGGCATTGACCCGGACCGACTCAAGGAGGAGAAGGAACGGGAGATGACCATTGACCTGGGCTTCGCCTGGCTGACCTTGCCCAGTGGGGAGCAGGTCGGCATCGTGGACGTGCCCGGTCACAAGGATTTCATCAAGAACATGTTGGCCGGTGTGGGCGGCATTGACGCCGCTCTCTTCGTGGTGGCTGCCGATGAGGGGGTCATGCCCCAGACACGCGAACACCTGGCCATCGTTGATCTGCTACAAGTGAGGGGCGGGGTGGTGGCCATCACCAAGAAGGACCTGGTCGAAGATGAGGAGTGGCTGGAGCTGGTCATGGCCGAAGTAGCCGAGGAGTTGGAGGGTACGGTACTGGCTGAAGCGCCTGTCGTGCCCGTCTCCGCTCGCACAGGCGAGGGGCTGCCCGCCCTCTTGGAGGAACTGGATCAGTATCTGCAAACGACGCCGGCCAGAAGAGACCTGGGGCGGCCCCGGTTGCCCATTGACCGTGTTTTCACCATCGCTGGCTTCGGCACAGTGGTCACGGGTACCCTCAGCGATGGGCGCCTGACGGTAGGCCAGGAAGTAGAGGTCCTGCCTAAGGGTCTGAAAGCCCGCATCCGGGGTTTGCAGACCCACAAGGAAAAGATCGAGACGGCTGTGCCCGGCAGCCGGGTGGCCATCAATTTGGGCGGAGTGAGCACCGATCAATTGAACAGA
>CAYFSE010000005.1:0-4199 GCA_964345725.1 uncultured Dehalococcoidales bacterium | reverse complement strand
CCTGAACGTAGAGGACTTCCCCGTCACGGTGGTAAACGACATCCACGGCGGCGACCTTTACGAAGAAGGCAAAGCCAGATACCAGGTCAAAGCCTCCTGAGTTAGGCGCAAAGTCCCTTACGCCAGTTTCTCAGCAAGCCTGAGGCGGGAGTAGTATTGCACTTTCCTCGGGAGTGTTCAATCTGGCGTCACCCATCCAGAACTCATTTCGTGCAACTGACCTGATTCGCCTGTTAATGGAGATTTGTGATGGCCTATGGCTCAGCAAATAGAATGACGGCTTCAGAACCAGGTTTTGACCGTACGAATTGCTCCGCGTGCTCCGACTCACTCCTGCCTGTTGAAGGCCCAGATAGCGATGGTCAGGAGCACTACCCCCGCCATCGCCACCACAACAGCCGAATCCACGATGCCCATGGTGTGGCCAAAGACGGTAACGCCGGCCACCTCAGGGCCCAAGAAGACTTGGCGTATAGCATCTATTCCATAGGTCACCGGGTTCAATTTGGAGAGTACCTCCAGCCAGGTGGCTACGCCGGAGACGGGGAAAAAGATGCCAGAGAGAAACATCATGGGGAGAATCACCAACTGCATCACTATCTGAAATCCCTGCTGCGAGCGCATGCGGGCACCGATTAGCAGACCCAACCCGGAAAGAGAGAGGGAGAGTATCAAAAGGAGCGGCAAAAGAGCCAGCACCTTGCCCAAGGTGATGGGAACATTAACAATGGGTGCCAGCACCAGCATTATGGCCCCCTGGATGATTGCGATGATGGCGGCACCCACGGCCTTGCCGGCCAGCACTCCGCTACGGCTCAACGGAGAAACCAGCACCTCCTTTAGGAAACCGAATTCTCTATCCCAGACGATGGAGATACCGGACATGACAGAGGTCATCAATACTGTCAGGGCTAGAATACCGGGATACATAAACTGTATGTAGTCTACGCCGGGCATCATTTGGCCGATAAGCCTACTGAAGCCCGCACCAAAGATTAACAGGAATATAAGCGGCATAGAAAAGGACGAGAACATGCGTGGCCTGTCCTGGACAAAACGCACGAGCTCGCGGTAGGCTATCACCCAGATAGTACGAAAAACGATAGTCATTCTCTTTAGTGCCTCCTCATTCTAGCCATGTTCTTCATCTGCTGGATTGAGTCAACCTCCTGTTCCCTGATATTGCGTCCAGTGAGCTTTAAGAATACGTCTTCCAGCGTAGGACGCCTCAAGCCGATGGAGATTAGTCGCAGCGGGAAGCCGGAGACAAACTTGGGCAAGAATTCCTCGCCTTGGGACACGGTGAAACTGATGATGCCGTTTTCGATGCTAGGCTTGAACTTATACTGCCCCTCCAGCAGTCGCACCGCCTCCTTGTTGTCCTCCGTCTTAATAGAGATGACGTCGCCACCGACACCATCTTTCAGTTTTTCCAGCGTGTCCAGAGCCACAGTCCGGCCATAGTCCATGATAGCGATGCGGTCACAGTTTTCCGCCTCGTCCATGTAGTGAGTAGTCATAAATATGGCCAGATTCTCTCTTTTCCGTAAGTCATGTATATAGTCCCAGATGCGGCGGCGCGTCTGCGGATCCAGGCCTAGAGTGGGCTCGTCCAAAAAAAGCACTCTTGGGTGATGCAAAAGGCCCCGGGCAATTTCCAGACGGCGCTTCATACCACCCGAGTAGGTGTTAATCTTGCCTTTGCGCCTATCCCACAGCTCCATCATGTCCAAAAGCTCTTTCAAGCGCGGCTCCAGAACATTTCTTGGGACGCCATAAGCATAGCCGTGGAAACGGAGGTTCTGTTCTGCCGTCAGGTAATCATCCAAACTCGGTTCCTGGAAGACCAACCCGATTGACTGACGCACCTGGCTGCGCTCTTTAATGACATCATAACCGTTAACCTTCGCCTGCCCATCTGTAGGCTTTAGAAGGGTGCAGAGTATATTTATGGTGGTCGTCTTGCCGGCGCCGTTAGGACCCAGAAAACCGAATATCTCTCCTTCCTTGACACTGAAAGATACTCCCTTGACCGCTTCCAGCCCACCGAACCTCTTGACTATATTACTGGCTTCAATTACATCCATTGACTTCTCCTTCTTCTTCGAGAGCCTTTATAAGTGCCTCTAAACCCTTCTGGAGAGAAACCAGGGCATTGTCAGGCATTCTTTCCAGCACGCCTTTGATCTTGGCCGCGCCTATCTCCCGTAGTCGCTCCACCTGGCTTTTGCCTTCTTCAGTAAGAGAAAGGATATGGCTACGGCGGTCATCCGGGTTCTCTTGGCGACTGATTAGCCCCCTTTCTACCAGCCGATCAATGATGCTGGTAACATTGGCCCTGGGTACGCCGAAAGATGCGGCCGCCTCACCAGGCGAGCTTCGACCTTTGAAGGAGAGCAGAAACATGATGCGCAACTGTTCCCTGGTCAGCTCAAGGTGCAACCAGGGATGAGGCTCATGGGCCTTAGCCGAGAGCATCAGGTTGTTCATCAACCCGATTATGCTTCTAATATTCTCCTTCTTGTCCATCTCTGAGGCCCTTGAAATAAAAAGTCAAAAAGAAACATATAATACAACTTATGTTGACTAATGTAAAGACTCGCTACAAGATTAGACGTCGTGTAGGTCCCAAGTCGTGTTCGCCGGAACCATATAGAGACTTCTCTCCTAATGAAAGCAAACGCTGACTTGTGGAATCGGGCTGCACGAAATAGCGATTTGGCCACCTGGGAAGAACGAAAGTGCTTTCCGATTCCTGTGGTGACACGTTACCTATCTGTGTCTGGATACTTACTCTCTACACCCAGCTCCTGTTCCATCTCTTGATATTTACCTTGACGATTTCTGCTTAGCGTCTCAATAATCCTAGCTAGGAGAGTTCCCGATCGGTCTGCTGGAGGAGCAGAGCATCAGCGGGGCAGAGGAGGTAGCCTACGAAGAACTTGGCGCTGAACCCCTCCGCCGCCTGGACGTAGAGGGCTTCCCCATCACCGTGGTAAACGACATCCACGGCGGCGACCTCCGCCTATTTCATCTTGCTTTCGGGGATTTTGATGGCGAAACGGCACCTTGCATGGCCTTTCAGTAGCGTTTCAAGCAGTTCGACTTCCACGGGCTCGTCAAAGATTGCGTCGAAATGGAGTTTCTCATAGCCGGCGCTGCAGTAGCAGAAGGTGGCTGGTATCCGGGGCTCGCCGTCGCGCAAAGAGGTTCTGACCAGCTGGCAGTGGCAGGCATAGTACGTCCTCATCGTAGGGTCCTTTTCTTCTAGGAATTGCCTGGGGGCATAGGGTATCTTGGTCTTGTAGACCTTGTCACCCCGTCTGATCCCGGTGCATATTTCCTGATTGCCTCTCACGAACTCCACGACTTCGGGAGTGATCTCCTGCTCCCACCACGGTCGTCCCTCTCTCATGCACTCTTCCAGCTCCTTGATCAGCTTCTCATGCTCTCCCTTGAGATACTCGTCGATGCTGGCGGCCTTTTCAAAACGTTCCTTGCTGTCCTTGAATGCCTCAATGGGGATGTTGTGGTAGTTCCAGGTGAGAATGTCCCTGCACGTCTGGGTTGGCAACTCGGCTTCCATTCTATCTAGAATCATTTTGGTCAGCCTTGGGTAGCTGTCCTGTGGTGAACCCAAAGGCGGCATCTCTATATCATGAAAGACCCTCCGATGGGCGGCCTTTCCCGCGATCGTCGCCAATCTTTCGCCAATTGCGGGCAACACGTCTGAAGCACCAAGAATCTGGGTGAAGTAGATGTACAGGTCATTTCTCTTGGCAACATAGCAGTAGCGGGCGATGGCGACCAGTCTGTCCTCCGAGTTCTTGTCTTCCTCTATGAGCAGGGAAATATAGTCCCTGAGCACGTCCAGGCCGGCGGATTTGAGCGTAGTCTTCCTCTTCCTCAGATACTTCTCGAACTCCCTCACGGCCGCTACTGAGGACTCTATTCCTGTCGCACTTAGTTTGCGCCCTTTGAGATAGTTTCTAAACGCGTCTTCCTTCAATTCACTCCTTTCTCTTGGTCAAGCCATCTTCGAGATTGCTGTCTGGTGACCGTCTTTGACTCAAGCCGTCCTTTTTCGCAGATAGGGGCCATGAAGTATCATTGTATCACTGGTGAAGGAACTATCAATGGCTTGCCGTGTTTAAGAAATGCCATAGAGCTAACAGGCCACAAATGGCCAGATGGTTGAG
>CAYFSE010000004.1:0-3250 GCA_964345725.1 uncultured Dehalococcoidales bacterium | reverse complement strand
TTTCTGAGTAAAAGGCTCAAGATTCATGATGTCCCGAGTCCATCCGCTGAGTTGAATACCATTGCAGTCAACTATAGCCGTTAGATTATCTGGTTTGAAATGGGCCGCTGAAAGTGCCGCCTCCCAAGTTTGCCCTTCTTCACATTCTCCATCGCTCAGAAGAACATAGGTCCGGTAGGTCTTGGAATCTAGCCTGGCAGTCAGAGCAACCCCAATGGCAAAGGATAGGCCCATCCCCAAAGAACCCGCCGACATTTCAACGCCTGGAGTGAACTGCCTATCAGCGTGTCCCTGAAGCCGACTATCCAACTTTCTCAATGTTGCCAGCTCTGCCGTAGGAAAGTAGCCAGCTTCAGCAAGTGCAGCGTATAGAATTGGAGCAGCGTGCCCTTTACTCAGTATGAATCGGTCGCGATCTGACCACTGGGGATCCTCGGGATCATATCGCAGAACCTTGAAATAAAGCGCCGTGATAATATCGGCTGCTGATAGAGAGCCACCAGGATGCCCACTGCCTGCCGTAGCTATCATGCTGATGACATGCCGGCGCAGCTTTTTGGCTACTTCCTTTAGCTCTACCGTGGACAGGTTGAATCTGTTACTGGGGGAGGCGTCTTCAGGAGATGCTTTCTTCGGCATCGGTTAACCAATGTATTCTAGCTCGCGACGACTCAGTTGTCTAGGTTAGCGTGCTACGTTTGGAACGGAAGAGAGCACATTTCATGCTGAGGGCATGAGAAAGTCTTTCAGTCCAGCCAAATCACCAAGAGAATCCTGATGGTTTTCCCCTGACCTGTCGATGTACAAAGCATGTATGCCAACCTGTCGGGCGTTAAGGAAATCAAACTGCCAGCTATCGCCGACATGGATGACCTGGCCTGGTTTGACGCTCATTTCTTCACATATCTTGAGGTAAAAATCTGGGTTCTTTACCTGTCTATAATGCGAAATGGAAGAGAAGACTCGAACGAAGTAAGGTTTGATGTCTAGCAATAAGCAATCTAGCAGCTTTAAGGGCGTACCTGAGGCAACAATCAATCGATATTTACCGGCTAAGGAAGAAAGAACCTCAATGACCTCAGGATAATGAGCTATCTTATTCAAGCAGCTCTGTATCACTGGCTCAGAAGAGCCCAAATCTAGACACCTGAACCAATATTCAATATCGTACCATTCCAGCCTGTGGACACCAATCTTTTCATATTCCTCGGCAATGCACTTCTTAGCTTGAGCAAGGTCAAGTCCCTTCTTCTGAGCGTAAAGCGCAGGAATAGCCTCATGCCATATGGTCTCGCTGAAATCTGGAGTTACCAGTGTGCCTTCAGCATCAAAAGAGACTAACTCAATCTGCCTCACTCTAAACTGCCGATATTATCATGATCAAAGGGGAAAGTCCATTTGCCTGTTTTACTTCAGCACGTTAGAATACGAAGAATGTTGAGTTACTCAGTCACTGAGAAGCTGAGCCATAACTTTGAGTTGGGTCCTATCAGACCTCCCAGCGAAGCTTATTCCCTCTTGATAAGGGCGACCAGGAATTGTCCATGGAATAGGTGCCGGTTCTGCCCGGTATACAAGGGTAGCAGGTTTGAACTGAGGGCAGTGGCGGAGATCATCAGGGATATTGAGGCAGTTAAGGCCATCAGCGAAGGCATCAAGGAAATGGCTTGGAAGATAGGCTGTGGTGATAACATCAGAGAAGTAGCAACGGCGTTCTGTAATCAGGCACAATATTGCCCATGTGTACGCCATGTTGCTCAGTGGCTTGTCACAGGAGGCAAGACTGCATTTCTCCAGGATTCCAATACCCTAATCATGCGCACTCCCGAGCTTATCCAGGTGATTGCTTTCCTCAGAAAGACCTTTCCCAGCTTAGATAGAGTAACTACATATGCTCGATCCCATACTGCAGCCAGAAGGTCGTTAGCGGAATTGAAGGAACTCAAAGATGCCGGACTAGACAGGATTCACATCGGATTGGAGACTGGCTATGACCCTCTGCTGGCTTATATGGAGAAAGGTTGCACCGCTGAGAACCACACTGAAGGTGGAACCAAGGTCAAAGAAGCAGGCGTTTCCTTGTGCGAATATGTTATGCCCGGCCTCGGGGGTCAGAAGATGTCTCAAGAGCATGCCCGGGAAACGGCCAGGGTTTTGAACGAAATCGGCCCCGATTATATCAGGCTGCGCAGCCTCCACGTCTCTCCAGCTGTCCCGTTGTGGGCTAGATTACAGGATGGAGACTTTGAGCTGCAAACAGAGGATGAGGTAGTAAAGGAGATAGCTGTTTTCATCGAAAACCTCCAGGTTGGCAGCTATCTCAAAAGCGACCACATACTTAACTTGCTGATGGAGGTCGAAGGCAGAATGCCCGAGGCAAAGGAGAAATGCCTCAATATCATAGATAAATACTTGTGTCTGCCGGATGAGGAAAGGCTCAATTTCAAAATCGGCAGGCGAGCTGGCTTATATGATAGGCTGAGTGACCTGCGCGATAGGTACAAACATGATAGAATTGGACAGGCTATAAAACATTTCAAAGCACAGGGCAGCGATGTTGATGGAGAGATACTGAGGCTGAAGAATAGCTTTATCTAGTGAGACAATTGTGACAAGAGGAATTGTTAACCTAAATCGTTTCAAGCATGGGCGGGCCATAAAGCGGAACAGCAAACAATACTCGGATCTTCAAAGTAGGAGAAGAACCAGAGCGAAGGGCGTTAGATTTCGTGCCCAGGATAGATGAACTTACCTTCAGGCTCTATATTAATCCATGGCAGGGAATACCGCAGGGATATTTTGATTTCCGCCGATGGCACGGTAAGGAAACGGAAAGGCGGCTTTCTAATGTTCGGCAGCCGTGAGATTGAGGGACGAGAACTGCCCTAATCGAGCCACGGGCAGCGTGAAGTAATAATTGTCGGTACAGGCACAGATGGCGCTGCCTATGTAGCCGAGGGGGTGGAAAGCTGGGCGAAGGCAAACGATGTAAGCTCAGTGCTTAAGCCGTCCTGTGACGCCATCGCTAAACTGAATGAACTTGTCGAACAAGCGGAGAGGATTGCCGCCTTGATTCACACAACTTGCTGAGGCACGAATTCACCTCAGCCTGATTCATCTGTAACGCTCTCGGCTGTGTTTCTAGTGTTCTCTTTCACATGGATAAATAGGCAAACTAGTTCCCTACCTACAAGCAAGAACAACCAGGCGAGGAAGGAGCCAATCATTCCCAATACAATCGCGGAAACCC
>CAYFSE010000003.1:0-21160 GCA_964345725.1 uncultured Dehalococcoidales bacterium | reverse complement strand
ATACTGTCTTTATATGATCGGGGTGGCTGGCGTCTGACTCCAGTTTTCGACGTAGGTTCAGTATGTGAACATCAACGGTGCGGTCGAAACCTTCGAAATCGTAGCCCAAGGCCCCTTCGATAAGGCTCGCCCGGCTGAAGACCCTGCCAGGCTCTTTGGCAAGAATTCCCAGCAATTTGAATTCAACACTGGTCAAATTCAATCGTCTGCCACTAAACCACGCCTCGTGTGTGGCAAGATTCATGCTGAGTCTGCCAGTCTTAATCTCCTCAGGACCGCGCTCCCCGGGCAGACGTCTCAATACTGCCCGCACTCGAGCCACCAGTTCCCTTGGGCTAAAAGGTTTGGTCACATAGTCGTCGGCACCCAAGTTCAAGCCTGCTAGCTTGTCCTGGTCAGTAGTCCGGGCGGTCAACATGATAATTGGGACGTCGGACTCGCGTCTCAAGGTACGACAGATCTCAAGTCCGTCAATGTCAGGCAGCATAAGGTCAAGAATAACTAGGTCGGGATAGCTCTCGCGAGCCAGACGTAGAGCTTCAAGGCCATTGCAGGCAGTCAAGACCTGGTAGCCGTCTCGGTCCAAATAGAGCTTGACTAATTCTACAATCTTTGCATCGTCATCAACCACCATGACTTTTCTGTCTGCCATCCCTTGCCTCCTGGCTATTATACAGCCCGTCTAATTTTATACCAGAAATGTTGGGAAATTAACATGCAACACTCATCATACAATGCTGTCGATGCACACCATTTTGAGATTGACATCACTACATGGGGAGACTATAATCCATTTCCGGAACGGAATATGGGATGTGCCACTGGAACCGTCCTGTGATACTGACCAAGAAGGGCAACAGATCGCTGGTTTTGTTCAATTGCTCTGGGGCTTGCTCTAACGTTTGATTGAGGCGTCCGTGCCTCACGTCCTGGCGGGCGTGGGGTTTTTGTTTTTTTGTGACGCAAAAGAAGATTCTCCTGGCAACTTGCCATTGGAGGCACTGTGAGCGGTTCACCGAGGCAGGCAAAGCGAACCCAAAGAGCACACCAGGCTCCGAATAGGGAACGAATTTGCCGAAAGGAGGGAGAGAAACTCGAAAATGAAGAGATTACCGAAACTACGGAGGTCAATCGCCGAGAAGGGACTGGATGGTCTCCTAGTCTCTCAACCGGACAACCTTCGCTACCTTTCCGGGTTTACGGGCTCCGGATGGCTACTAATTTCAGGACGAAATGCTATTATAGCCGTTGACTTTCTCTATGTGGAGCAGGCTAAGGAAGAGTCACCAGACTTTGAAATTGTCCGGATTAAGCAAGACTTACATGACTGGCTTCCTGGCCTGGTTTCAGATTTGGGCTGGCACCAATTAGGCTTCGAGGCCAATCTTATTTCCTATGATGGTCACCGGAAGCTCGGCGAGGCAATAAGGACAAAACAAATCAATCTTGAGCTTGTTCCTACCGCTGGCATAGTAGAACAGCTTCGCTCCGCCAAAGAGCCTGAAGAGCTAGTACATATTACAGAAGCTGTAGAGCTAGCTGACGCTGCTTTGGAACAGGCAAAGGCCATAATTCGCCCCGGGGTAACGGAAAAGGAGGCCGCATGGGAGATAGAAAAGAATCTTCGGCAAAAAGGCAGTGAAGGAGTACCTTTTGAAATCATTGTGGCCTCAGGGCCAAATTCAGCTTTGCCTCATGCCCGACCAACTGAGAAAACAATCTCCTCTGGTGAACCAGTCCTAATTGATATGGGAGCCAGAATTAATGGCTATTGCAGCGACGTTAGTCGCACTTTATTCCTGGGCGGAGCCAACAAGACCTTTGAGGAAATTTACGATATAGTTCTCAAAGCACAAGCCACTGCTATAGAAGGGACCAAATCAGGAATGGCTGCTTCGGCGGCAGATCAATTGGCTCGAAGCGTTATCGAACAAGCTGGCTATGGCGAAGCCTTTGGACACGGTCTAGGACATGGTGTCGGGCTGGCCGTACACGAGTTTCCCAGGCTTGGTGTCACCTCCTCTGATTCCCTTGCTGATGGCATGGTTCTTACAGTAGAACCCGGAATTTACCTTGCTGGACAGGGTGGTGTTAGAATTGAAGACATGGTAGTTTTGGACAATGGCAAGGTTAGAGTGCTCACCAAGGCAGCAAAATAGCTTTCAACTGCCAACGCTCAGCGGTCACTAACAAGACTAGTGCCAGGGCTGAAGACTGAACACTCGAGACGGAGGTTACTAGATGATTGATGCCGGAGAATTGAGAAAGGGAGTCGTCATAGAGCTGGACGGCGACATCTATCAAATTCTGGAATATCAGCATGTTAAGATGCAGCAACGACAGCCGGTTGTTAAGTTGAAACTCCGTGGTGTTCGTAGTGGAAATTTCATTGAGCGAAATTTTCAATCGGGGGACAAAGTTGCGACAGTGTTCTTGGAGCATCGCCCTGTCCAGTATCTCTATGACGACGGCCATCTCTATTACTTCATGGATAATGAGACCTACGAACAGTTTGTGTTGACTCCGAATCAGATAGGCGATGACACGAAATTTCTAAGAGAAGGACTAGTGCTGGAGATAGTGACCTGCAAGGGGAATACAGTAGCCATAGAGCTACCTGCTTCAGTAGAGCTCCGGGTTAGTGAGACACAGCCTGGCTTCAAGGGAGATAGGGCTACAGCGGGTACTAAGCCGGCTAGGCTAGAAACAGGAGCAACTCTCCAGGTTCCTCTTTTCATTAACACGGGCGATATCGTCAAGATCAACACACGCACGGGTGCTTACCTGGAAAAAGTCAGCTGAAATTTGGGTAAGTTGATTGATAAAAGCCGATTTACATATCCATACGTGCTATTCCACAGATTGTCTCACGCCTTTGGAAAGAATAGTCACGCGTTGCCTTGAGCTGGGCATCAACTGTATTGCCGTAGCCGATCACAACACCATTGCCGGCGCCTTAGGGTTAAGAGAAATTGCTCCGTTTAAAGTAATCGTTGCTGAGGAGATAGCGACGACCGCAGGTGAAGTAATGGGGCTGTTTCTAGGTGAGAAAGTTGCTCAGGGCTTGTCTCCACAGGAAACAATATCGCGAATCCGAAGCCAAGGCGGCCTAGTAGCTATTCCACACCCATTTGGCAGGTCGCTGCCCTGGCACTCCGAAGCGCTAGCCTCGGTGGAAATCTTATCCCAGGTCGACATTATTGAAGCTTTTAATTCACGCACGCCCTTTTCCGGCAGCATCCGCAGAGCAACCATGCTGGCCAAAGAACATGGAAAGGCTGCCAGCGCTGGCAGCGATGCCCATACCTTGGGTGAAATCGGACGCGCTTATGTACAGATGCCCGAATTCGATGGCCCCGGGGATTTTCTAAATTCTTTGGCTCAGGGCGAAATATTCGGGCGAAAATCTGGCTACTTTGCTCATTTGGCTAGCACGTGGGCCAAGATAAGGAATCACATACTTGGCGGCCCTACGCGGAGTCAGCCATGATCGCCGGCAGATTGCCCGATTCACTAGCACTGAAATATGCTGTTTCGGCTTATCTGCAAGCACAAACTTGCCAGTCAGTTTCCTCTCATCACCTTGACACTGCAATTACTGGATCCGGGTGAGGTCAACAGACAGGAAACGAAAGCGATCCCTGCTCAAGGAACGCCAATCAGCGGCTATAACCCTACCAAGCAGACCGGTGAGGAGGTGAAGAAGATTCTGAGATGAACCTGATTTAGTTTGAGCTCCGGGGACCGTTACCTTCGCAGGACAATGCTTACGAACTGATGAAGCCATTCCCTCGTGGCGGCAATACTCTCGAAGCTATCAGCCGAGGAGATTCCCTGCAGATTCCTGTCACCCAGTGCTTTCAGTTCCTCTCGCGTGACATTAATCTAGTTGGTTGAGCCTCCTAGTTTTCACTACCTTTTGAATCTGTTTCATCGCTCCACACACTCTGTATCTTCAACAAGTGAGCGGCACCCAGTTCGCCGAAGCCAAGAACATAGAAATCCTTTTCCATCTTTCAAACCTTGAAACTAAATGTTATTATGGTCTCACTCGGCTGACAAATCCCATATTAAGAGATGGCGTTCTCAAGTACCGATACTCCTATTGTCAAATTCGGTTCAGGCAATTAGACAACCCATTAACAGGTGCAATAATCGAGGATTAGATCCAAGACATAAGGCGCCAAGCGCCCTAAAAAGGGTTAGGATCAGAGTGCTGTGTCTTGACAAGGGCATGTTGGGTTAATGAAGCAATTAGTTTACGATCCGACCAAATCTGGATTAAGAATGACGATTGTATGTCTTGTTTCTGGTTCCGGTACAAACTATAGAGAGATAGCTGCAAAGAATCCCAATCATGATTATACTATCTTCACGAACAGACCTGGATGTGGCGGGGTTGCCATGGCCAAAGCAAATAAACATGAGGTAATCGAACTTAGTAACATACCTTACCTCAGGGCCGCCAGAAAGAGATACGGTTCGGGAAGTATTCCGAGGAATTGTCCAGAGAGAGCACAATACGAACAGAGGCTGTGTGCATTAATAGAAAGCAGAATTGGCGGAGAACCTGATTTAGTATGTCTCGCCGGCTATGATCAATGGCTTAGTGACTTCATTGTAGACAAATACTATCCAAGAATTCTCAATGTGCATCCCGGGGATACCACAAAAGGCTACAACGGCCTGCACTGGGTACCGTCGGCCAAGGCCATCCTAGCTGGAGACAAGGTGATAAGATCAAGTCTATTCTTTGTTGACAAAGGCGAAGACACAGGACCTGTACTAGTGCAATCCAAGCCTCTTAATATCCTGCAAACCATAGACGGATTAAAATCGGGAGGCGGGGAGGAATTATCAAAGGCCTTACACGAAATAGCCAGTTTCGCAACAACCCATGATATAGAAACTTACGAGGACTTTGAGGAGAAAGCGGGGAAAGAATTGTTTGGAATGATGGAGTCTATATGTAGGAATCTACAAGAGGCGCTGAAGGTATCAGGTGACTGGAAAATCTATCCGTTTGCTGTTCACGATTTGATAGCACAGGGACGCGTACAATTGGATGGTAGAACAGTATATGTAGACGGTGAGGAAATGCCCAGATACGGATATAGGATAGACGAACACGACTAGACAGTATCAGAAATCCAGTCACAACAAATCGTTGAACCAAGAGAATAGCTACATAGGTGATCAGTCAGTGCCTTCCCGAGTCTTGTTCCTTTTGCTTGACGTCGGACTTCGGATGTCTTGAATGATCGATAACGGAGGTCAATCATGTCTATCCGTTCAGAGATAATCAGTATAAGCGTGAGATTCTGCTAATCATAGATGATTCGATAAGACAGGAGGTTGCCAAACTCGGTTAGCATGACCTCGCTAGTCTCGCTTTCCGGTCTCGCGGAATATCCACACGAAAGTGATAATGGCAATTATGGACACGACGATGATGGTGACTAAGGCTCCTTTGTCCAGTCCGCCCGGTGCTTCGCCGACGGCACTAATTGCAGCACTTATTTCCGTCCAGTCTACCATCCCAACCCTCATCCTAGCGATTGAAGCCAAGGAGCTTTCCAGCTCTTACAGACGAAACTCCTTGGGCGCATCTACCGCCCTGAGATTCTCGGTGCAGCCAGCGGCAGCGTTCTTGTTCTACTTCTTGGGTGGCTTGCTGAGTATTTCGTCTATGATGCCGTATTCCACCGCTTGCTCAGCGCTCAGATAGAAGTCTCGGTCGGTGTCGTGGGCAATTTTTTCCACCGGCTGGCCAGTGTGCTTAGCTATGATATTACGTATCGTTTCCTGTATCCTCATTATCTCTCTGGCCGCAATTTCAATATCCGCTGCCTGCCCCTGAGCACCGCCGGCGGCCTGGTGTAAATGTATAGTGCAATTAGGCAAAGCATACCTTTTCCCTTTGGTTCCAGCGCAAAGGAGCACGGTACCCATGCTGGCTGCCAGACCAACGCAAATGGTGGATACAGGGCAGCGAAGAATCTGCATGGTGTCATAAATAGCTAGGCCAGCACTGATAATGCCGCCTGGACAATGAACATAAAGATTTATGTCCTTCTCCGGATCTTCTCTTTCTAGATACAGCAACTGAGCGATAATAAGATTAGCTATCTGATCGTTGATCGGAGTACCCAAAAAAACGATTCTCTCCCTGAGCAAGAGGGAATATATGTCAAAAATACGCTCCCCTCGGGCACTGGTTTCGCTCACCGTGGGTATTATTACCTGAGATCTTGTTTCCATCATTCCCCCTTTGTTGTACCTTTAGTATTGCTAACAGCTATTTGCAGTAATCGGTCCATCGTCTTCTGAGTACGCAGCGATTGTTCAATTGATTGCTTAAACTGAGGCAGTGAGAAGAACTGCTTTGCTTT
This sequence comes from uncultured Dehalococcoidales bacterium, assembly GCA_964345725.1. Classification (GTDB taxonomy): domain Bacteria; phylum Chloroflexota; class Dehalococcoidia; order GIF9; family AB-539-J10; genus RBG-13-51-36. The sequence continues at coordinate 14,768 of CAYFSE010000003.1, read as the reverse complement.
TTCCTTGTCCTCAGCATCACTGGTAATCTCATCTACCTTATTATCTACCTCTGATGAACTAATTTCAATCTTTTCTTCTTCAGCCAATTTCCCCAGCACAAGGCCCTGGGTAAGCCGTTGTTTTGCCATAGGACGTAGCTCTTGCTTGATCTCCTCCTCTGTTTTATTAGCTTTCTTCAAGTAATCGGTTATCTCCCTGAAGCCCAGGCGCCGAGCCTCGCTCTTGAGGAGTCCGTCGATTTCCTCATCCTCCAGAACAGGGGGGTAGTCAACCTGGCTCATTTCCACGAGAGCGTCAAGCGCCTTTTGCTGCGACTCCAAACGATTTCTAGCCTCAGCTTTGGTTCTTAAATGAGCAGCCACTTTGTCCCTCATATCCTCCAGTCCACTATAGCCGGCACCTTTGGCCAATTCATCGTTAAGATCCGGTAACTGTTTCTCCTTTATCTCACTAATAGTGACTCTGAAACTGGCTTCCTTGGCTCGCATTTCCGTAACTGGATAATCTTCGGGAATTGTCAAATTGAAGGTCTTTTCCTTGTCCTTTTCAGTGCCCTGCAGACAAGAAGCGAATCCTGCCACAGGCGAACGTGAGTTCTTGTCCATTTCATATAATATGTCCTTGTGGTCCAACCACGGTTTCCCGTCCACACTGGCCTGGATGTTCATGGTGATCAGATCATCTAGCTCAGCTGGGCGGTCTGCGGGAACCCATGCCCCTTGCTCTTTCCGGAACTCTTCCAGGGCAGCGGCAACTTCTTTGTCAGTCACTTCTATTTCCGGGCTCGCATCGAGCCTTATGCCGTGGTAGTCACCAAGCTTCACTTCCGGTTTGAGAGACACTATGGCCTTGAAAACCAGCGGGCCAGTTTGAGTAATCTCCAGTTCCGGTTCGGCAATGGGTTGCAGGTCCTTCGATTGTACAGCTTGCTTGTAAAGTTGGGGTACAAGATGCTCCAATGCCTCTTCCAATAGAGCCCCCTTCCCTACCTGTTGCTCCAGAATGACTCTAGGTGCCTTGCCTTTGCGAAAACCAGGTACGGACACCTCCTTAACCAGGTGATGATAAGCCTCATCCAGCGATTTGTCTAACTCAGCGTCTTCAGCCTGTATATTGAGAGCTATCCGGCAGTTTTCCAAATTCTCCGCGCTTACTTTCATCACTCATTTCCTGTCACTGCGAACGAAGAACTTCGTGCTTTAGCTTAAGGTTGAGCTCATCAAGTTGATGCCTGTCAACATAAGAAGGACTATCTAACATCACATCAACGGCATTCTGATTCTTGGGGAAGGCGATAACTTCCCTTATGCTCGGCTCCTCAGCCAGTAACATCACTAGACGGTCCAGACCTATGGCAATTCCGCCATGGGGCGGTGCTCCATACTCCAGTGCTTCTAAGAAACCTCCAAATCTGCTTTCTGTTTCCTCTTTGCTGTAACCGAGGAGGCCGAATATCTTCTCCTGAAGCTGACGATTATGGATTCTAATGCTGCCGCTGCCAAGTTCGCAGCCATTACACACTACATCATAATGTTGACCGTGAACCCTAGCCGGTTCACTATCAAGGAGTGCCACATCTTCCCATCGAGGAGCCGTGAACGGATGGTGCATGGGTTCCCAACACTTCTCCGCTTCGTTCCACTCCAAGAAAGGGAAATCCACTACGAAGGCAAAAGCCAGGAGGTTGGCATCAGCCAGATTAAGTCGCTGTGTCATCTGGTGGCGTAACTCATCCAGTGCCTTGTTGACTACCGCCAGCTTATCAGCCACTATAAGCAAAAGGTCGCCAGGCTTTGCCTCGAATCTATTGGCCACCTCCTCCAATTGGCGAGGAGTTAAATACTTGGCAGCGGCCGATTTCACATCATTCAGTGTCATTGCCTCCCCCGTAAAAGCCATCGTCACCAAACCCTGCGCACCGCAACTCCTTGCCAGATCTATTAATTCATCAAGTTGATGACGGGTGTAGTGGCCGCAGCCAGGAACACATATCCCTTTCACCTTGCCATTGCTGCCGAGAGCTGAGCGGAAAACCTGGAAGTCTGTGGTAGCACAGATATCGGATATGTCCCTGATCTCCAAGCCAGACCGTATGTCCGGTTTATCTGTGCCAAATCTCTCCGTTGCTTCCTTATTGGAAAGCCGCGGAAATGGCTCCACTAGTCGCACATCAGGTTTGACGGTCTTGACCAGCGAAGTGAACAGCTCCTCCATGAGTCGCAATACATCGGCCGCCTCCACAAAGCTCATCTCCAGGTCTAGTTGGGTGAACTCCGGCTGCCGATCTGCTCGCAGGTCTTCATCCCTGAAACAACGGGCTATCTGGAAGTACTTGTCAAACCCGGCTACCATGAGGAGCTGTTTGAGCTGCTGGGGCGATTGAGGCAGGGCATAAAACTTCCCAGGGTTGATCCGGCTGGGCACGAGGTAATCCCGCGCTCCCTCTGGCGTGCTCTTAATCAGAATGGGAGTCTCAATTTCCACAAAGCCTCTAGCGTCGAGAAAATCACGGATAAACTTTATCACCCTGTGGCGTAGGATGAGATTCTCCTTCAGCCTGGGTCTTCTCAGGTACAGATAGCGGTTCTTAAGGCAAAGCGACTCTTCAACTTCTTCATCTTCACTTATGTAAAATGGCGGTGTTTTCGACGCATTAAGGATGACAGCCCCTTCAGCTGCGACCTCAATATCTCCAGTAGCTAGTTTACGATTCTCTGTCCCTTTGGGCCGGTTGGCGACCTCTCCAGTGACCTGAATCACATACTCGCTGCGTAGCGAACCAGCTACCTCGTATGCTCCTTGGGATATCTGAGGATTGAACACGACTTGAACTACGCCTTCTCGGTCACGCAGGTCGATGAATACCTTCCCACCATGGTCACGACGCCGATGCACCCAGCCCGCTAGAGTAACCTTCTTTCCAGCATGGCTTTCCCTCAGTTCCCCGCAGTTATGGGTTTTTAGCAAGAACAGTCTCCTTCTCTGAATCCCACGAGAATCTTGCGATCTTGGCGAGAACTCTGCGAGGCAAATCATCAGAAACACCGATAGGTCACAGGATTCTCCACGTTTGCTTTTGACTGGTCATTATAGCTTATGGAAGGTAGGCTTTCAATCGGACAAGAAAGTCATGACTCTACTAGTTCCTGAAGAAGAGCCAGTACATCTTCCCGGCGTACATCGCTACGAATTACTGCTTCGCCAATATCCTGTAGCAGCACCCAGCGAATCGCCTTTCCTCTCACTTTTTTATCCAGTTCCATGGCTCTGGTTACCCGGGCACTGCTCAGCTTGAGACTGCCTCGCGTCGCCCGCACTGAGATGGGCAAGCCGAATCTGTGCAGCAGAGCTTTCTGGCGCTCCACCGCCGCTGAAGGCAAAAGCCCCAAGCGCTGACTCAGCTTGGCGGCTCCCATCATCCCGATGGCTACGGCCTCGCCATGAAGAAAGCGCTTATACTGAGTAGCCGCCTCAAGCCCGTGGGCGATCGTGTGTCCATAATTCAAGATCGTACGTTTTCCTTCTCTTTCTTTTTCATCCTGGCTGACCACCTCAGCCTTGATGGCAGCGCTCTGAGCAATAGCTCGGGCAAGTAGTTCCGGTTGTAGCTCTCTCAGCTTACTAACATTGTTCTCAAGGAATTCAAAATACTCCTTATCCAGAATCAAGCCATGTTTGACAACTTCAGCCCAGCCAGACGTCAGCTCGCGTCGAGGCAGAGTGGCAAGTACCTCAGGATCAGCCAAGACCATTTTAGGTTGATAGAAGGCGCCAATAAGGTTTTTCCCCTCAGGATGATTGACTCCCACCTTGCCACCGATGCTGGCATCAACCATGGCTACCAGACTGGTTGGCACCTGCACCCAGGGCATGCCCCGTAAGAAAGTGGCCGCTACAAAGCCAGCTAAGTCACCCACGACGCCCCCACCCAGAGCAACAATGAGATCCTCCCTCTCCGCTCGATGCCGGACAAGAAAATCATAGATTCTGATGGCAGATTCCATGCTCTTCGTTTCTTCACCCGGCGGCACTACGAAAGAATTGACAGCAAAGTCAGCATTTTTGAGCACTCCCTCAACTCCGTTGCCATAAAGAGAAAGAACGTTCTCATCGCTGATAATGGTGGCTGTGCCGACTAAGCCAGCTCGCTTCATCCTATCACCGAGTTTGTTCAATGAACCGAGGCCAACGTAGATAGGGCAACTTTGCGTCTCAGTCGCCGTCACGCAGGCGACGTCATCATCGCCCTCTAGCTGCAAGCCCGATTGCCTATCCCTTGACGGGAGAGGATTAAGGTGCCGGTTCGTGCTACGAAGCAATCTCCAGGCCCGTATCACCTCCTCCGCTACCTGGCTGATGTTCAGATTGTCTGTATGGACTGTCCAGTCAACATTAGCATAGTAAGGCTGCCGGGAGGCTTTGAGCTCCCTGATGCGTGCCAAAGGATCGTCAACAGTCAAGAGCGGGCGAACTTCGGTCCCGGGACTACAGGCAGCCTCACGGAACAAGCGCTCATAGATTGTCTCGGGCTTGGCCTCCAGGCAAACAATCAACCCGGTTCGGGCCAGCAACTCATAGTTTTGCCTATCAACTATGGCACCGCCGCCAATAGCTATGACGGTCTGCTCTTTCTGGCAAGCTCTTCCAATTGCGTGGCGCTCCAGTTCCCTGAACTTTGCCTCACCTTCTTGGCGAAAAATCTGGGCGATAGGTCTGCCAGCTTGTCTAACTATCTCATCATCCGTATCCAAGAAACCCCAATTTCGTCTCCGGGCTATCTCTTTAGCCACCAGAGATTTACCGGTGCCTGAGAAACCTGTGATAACGAGATTTGTTATCTGCCTGTCCACTTCCATCAGTTACATTTGTCAGTATATTGAAAAACCCAGGTCAGAGCAACAACAACCCCTGCACGAGATTGATTGCTGATTTCCAGGTGTCACTACGAGCCGTGCATTCCTTCTATCAGTGCGAGCGACCCCCCCGCCAAGGCTTGGCAGGCGGGAGCGTGGCAATCTCATTGTCCTCAACAGACATTGCCTCGTCGCCCCGATGAATCAGGGCTCCTCGCGATGACAGGAAGGAAGTACTGCCAAGGTACTGAGCCAGTACAACCTGTTGACAACCATCCACAGGCAGGCTATCATACGATTCTACCCTAGCTGCGCCTAGGCGCGGGTACAGTTACTTCTCAACAAAGAGCGCAGTTTGCTTTTGCGGGGCTGATGTTTTGAATTCATGTCGGAGCCGCTGCTTGAAATGCATCTCCCTGGCTTCTGGGTTTCTTGTAGATGCCGACAGAAAAATCCTGAAAAAAATCTCGGCAGAACGCTTTTCTGAGATTTACTTAACAAGATTTTAACATTGGTAGGATATTCTTTAAAGATAAAGCCAGAGAAGGGGGTAATGCCTAGCGAAACAGAGTTTGCAGAACTAGATTCTGAGCCAATCCGACAAGGGTGCAAAGGACGGAAAAGGACTTTGTAGTGCGGATTAGGGTGGCGACAAATAAATCGAGTAAACAATAGAAAGGAGGGCGAGTTAGCAGGAAAATAGCATTAAATGAATCCAAACAAGAACTAGTGGACGTAGTGTGGATGAAGGAACAAGAAGAACTAAGTAAAGGAGGTTAGAATTGAGCAAGAGATTTTCAAAATTGGGCTGGATAGTTCTGGCTGCGTTGCTATGCCTTGCGCTTGTGGCATTGCCGGGCTGTACTGCTCCACCCACTGAAGAAGAAGAAGAAGAGGGAGAGCTGATCACGATACCATACAAGAACGATGGTACGTTCGTGTTTCAGACCATCGGACCTATCAAGACCCTTGATCCAGCCTGGATCTACGACACAGCTAGCGCTCAGCAGGTGGGCTATATCTATGAGACGCTCCTATACTTTGATCGCGAGAAGTCGGACGAGTTTATACCCATTCTGGCTACCAACTGGGAGTACAACGAGGCAGAGATGACCTTCCGCTTCACGATCCGCGAGGGCGTCAAGTTCCACAGTGGTAACGACCTCACCCCCGAAGACGTTGAATACACCTTCGAGCGGTGGATGGTTATGGACAGAACCGGCGGACCCACCTGGATGATTTTCGGACCGCTGCTAGATGCGGGCAGCAGTGCTGACGTGACCTTCGCGGACATGGACGCCGCGGTAGAGGTTGACGGCCAGGACGTAGTGTTCAAGCTGGGTGGTGGTGCGCACTGGCAGTTGGCCTTCCTCCAGATTCTGTGCGGCGGATGGGCCTCGATTGTCGACAAGGAGTTCTCCATCGCTAATGGCGGCTGGGACGGCACCGAAGCCACCTGGATGGACTATAACATCCCAGACGATGTTGGCGACACGTCACTGTACGACACGTCCAGTGGTACCGGACCCTGGAAACTGAACCTGTGGGAACCGGGCATTCAGGTCAAAGTAGAGAAGAATGACGACTACTGGGGCGGCGCTGTGCCGTTTGACTTCGTCATCACCCAGGTAGTGGAAGAATGGACTAGCCGAAAGCTGGCACTCCTGGCCGGGGATGCCGACCTTGTCTATGTGCCGGCGACCTACTTTGACGAGATGGATGATATCGAGGAAGAGACTGAGGACCTCAACATCTACAAAGACTTGCCTTCCCTCAGTATTGATGCATTCTTCTTTAACCAGGATATCGCCCCCGAGAGCGGCTTTGTTGGCAGCGGTGCACTCGACGGCGAGGGCATACCCCTGGACTTCTTCACCGACATAGACGTGCGCACAGGCTTCTGTTATGCCTTTGACTTTGAGACCTACATCCGCGACGGCCTGGATGGCCAAGGCATCCAGAGGGGCTCGCCGGTTGTTGAGGGCCTTCCCTTCTTCGATCCCGGTACGTCGCTCTATGCCCAAGACCTGGACCAGGCTGCAGCACACCTGCAAGCTGCCTGGGGTGGCGAGGTCTGGGACAAGGGGTTCAAAATGACCCTGCTCTACAACTCCGGCAACATACCGCGTAAGACCGCCTGCGAGATCCTGGCTGAGGCCCTGTATGCTATCAATCCCATATTCCAGGTGAGCATCCAGCCCATCTCATGGCCCACTTTCCTGGGTAAGATCTGGGGCACCAGGGACATGCCTATGTTCCAGATCGGCTGGCTGCCCGACTATCCCCACCCCGACAATTTCGTCGTTCCGTTTATGCACAGCACGCACGGTGCCTTCTCCGCCTACATAGGCTACGGCTCTCCTGAAATCGATGCCAAGCTCAAGGCGGCGTTTGAGGAGACCGATCCTGCGGCGGCGCAGGCGCTGTACAGTGAGCTACAGGAGATTTGTTTCGAGGATCCCTATGGCATCACGCTAGCCCAGCCGATAGCGAGGCGCTACTTCACCACGTATATAGGTGGCTTCTATTACAACCCAGTTGAGCCTGCTTATACGGGGCGTCTCAGCGACATGACAAAGTCAGAGTCCTGAAGCTAGGAGTGCCCTCGCAGAGCTCCCTAGCGAGCTTAGGGAGACAAGTAGAGAGACCCCCGCTTGCCAGCGGGGGTCTCTGTATGGTATAAAGGTATGCTTTGGAACTGAGGTCCTATATCATCCGGCGACTGCTTCTTCTTATCCCGGTCCTTTTCGGGGTAACCCTGTTTATCTTCGCCATTACTATGTTCTTCTCCCCGATAGAACGCGCAACTCTTTATGTCAGTAGCCCGCGGCAGATGGCGGACCTGCCGGCTGTCATCGAGCAGTATGGTCTCGATGAGCCATTCTTCGTGCAGTACGGCACCTGGATTCGCCAGGTGTTCAGCGGTAATCTGGGCTGGTCAGTGGTAGTGGGGAAGTCTGTATGGGATGCCATCTGGTTTTTCCTGCCGGCTAGCCTGGAGCTGGCTATATTCGCCGCGCCACTCATCATTCTGATCGGCGTCTTCCTCGGTACTCAGGCTGCCGCCCACAAAGACAAGCCTGTTGACCATGGGACACGGGTGTTGGCCATCTTCGGATGGTCGCTGCCGACCTTCTGGTTCGGGCTGATACTACTGATGGTCTTCTACGGCTTTCTCCGCGGCTTTCTCCCGCCGGGCCGGCTGAGTATCCAGATGGATCTGGTGGTCAACTCTGCCGACTTTATCCGCTACACTCGCATCAACACTATTGACGCCATCCTCAATCTTAATGGGCCGCTCCTTCTGGATGCCTTAAGACACATTGTCCTGCCAGTAACCACCCTTGCGGTGGTCCAGGTGGCCTTTATTATGAGGCTGATGCGCTCCAGCATGCTGGAGGCCCTGGGCAGGGGATACGTTCTGACCGCCAGGGCCAAGGGGCTTGCTGAAAGGGTGGTGGTCAATAAGCACGCCCGCCGCAATGCCCTGATCCCGGTGATCACCATATCGGGTTACCTGTTTGCCGGCCTGGCGAATGGGGTTGTCATTACGGAGACCATCTTCACTTATAAGGGCATCGGCTGGTGGGCCTGGCAGGCAGCGTTTAACCTGGACATAGCGTCGGTACTGGGCTTTGCGCTGTTTAATGCCGGCCTCTTTGTGCTGGTCAACCTGGTGGTGGATATACTCTACACCCGCGTCGACCCGCGAGTTAGGTTGGGAGGATCAGTGCAGTGACCGACTGGAAATTCATGGCACGCCAGCTGGCCAAGAACCCGCTTTCGCTTATGGGAATCATAATCATTGTCGTCTTTGTCATCCTTGCCATCTTTGCTCCTCTTATTGCTCCAGCACCCGAAGGTCATCGAGATGCCTATATGATACCGAGGGATGGTTACGCGGCGACGCCACAGCCTCCCAGCGAGGAGCATCGGTTCGGCACCACTCAAGGGCAGTACGATATCTTCTACGGGGTTATCTGGGGCACGCGCTCTGCGTTCCACGTCGGCCTGATAGTGATAGGCGTTGTGCTTCTAATAGGAATTTTACTGGGCAGTCTTGCCGGCTACTTCGGCGGCATTGTCGACGAGGTCATCATGCGCATCACAGATATCTTCCTGGCCTTCCCAGCCCTGATTCTGGCCATGGCAATCGTCGCTGTCCTAGGGCCCAGCTTGAGAAGCGTTATGATAGCTCTTATCGTAGTCTCATGGCCTTCCTATGCGCGGCTCATCCGCGGCGACATACTCCAGGTGCGTGAGGAGGACTACATCGAGGCTTCCCGTGGCCTGGGTGCCTCAAGCGCGAGGGTCATAGCTCGCCATGCACTGCCCAACGCCATCTACCCCACACTTGTCATGGCTTCGCTGGACATAGGGGCGGTAGTCCTGGCAGCGGCGGCACTGAGCTTTCTGGGCCTGGGCGCGCCCGAGGGTTACGCCGACTGGGGGCAGTTGACTTCATTCGCCCGTAACTGGATCGTAGGACCACCGAGTAACCCGTTGAAGTACTGGTACGCCGTGACCATTCCCGGCCTGTTTATCCTCTTTTTTGTGCTGGGCTGGAACCTTCTTGGCGATGCCTTCAGGGACATCCTTGACCCGAGACTGGCGAGGCGTTAGCATGAAAGACCTTATCAGGATAAGAGACCTCTCCGTCAAGTTTTACACCTATGAGGGCATCGTTCACGCCATCGATGATCTGGACCTCGACATCAGGCAGGGAGAGACGCTGGGGATAGTAGGCGAGACTGGTTCCGGAAAGTCGATGACCGCCCTGGCCATACTCCGTCTCATTCCCTATCCCGGCAAGATAGAATCAGGGAGCATCGTCTTTTGTGACAAGGATAGTGGAGGTGAAATTGAGCTGCTCAAATTGAGAGAGGCTAGAATGAGGGCCATTCGCGGCAACAAAGTATCCATGGTCTTTCAGGAGCCGGCCGCTGCCCTAAACCCCGTTTACACTATCGGTGATCAGATCTCGGAAGTTTACTTGCTTCACCGCCGGGAGGTGCTCGGTCGCCGGGCGAAGCAACGGCTGGATAGCTTACTGCGCAATGGAAGCGGCGCTGCCGCCAACCTGAAGAGGCCTTTCTGGCGGTGGCAGAGAAGAATTTATGACAAGATAGCCGAGGAGCCCCACGCCCTAGAGCCTCGGCTGCTAAACCGCATGCCACTTTTCAGGCGGCTTCTCGGGCGACTAAGACATGAGGCTCGGTTGTTGACGGTTGATATGCTTAGGAGTGTAGAAATCCCCGATCCGGCCCGTGTCGCCGCTCACTACCCTCACGAACTCTCCGGAGGGATGAAACAGCGAGCAGTGATTGCCATGGCACTGGCTTGCTCTCCGGACCTTCTCATCGCCGATGAGCCAACTACTTCGCTTGATGTCACCATCCAGGCGCAGATGCTGGAACTCTTCCGGCGCATCAAGGCGGACAGAGGGGCTTCTGTTCTGTTCATCACTCATAACCTGGGAGTGGCATCTGAAGTCTGTGATCGGGTGGCTGTTATGTACGCCGGCAGGCTTTGCGAGGTAGCCCGCGTGGAAGACATATTCCTTCATCCCTCGCATCCTTACACCAAGGCCCTGCTGGACGCCGTTCCTATGCCCGGAAAGGAACTGCAGACCATCCCCGGTGCTCTGGCCGACGCTTTGAACCCGCCGCCGGGTTGCCGTTTTCACCCGCGCTGTCCGAGCTCCACGCCGATGTGCCAGCAAGACAGACCCAAACTCAAAGAGATCGGCAAGGACCATATGGTGGCCTGTTACCTTTTCTGATCTATGACCTGGCAAATGAACACCTTAGTTGATATCAGAGGATTGAAGAAACACTTCCCGATAGTCGGTGGCGTTTTCAGAAGACCCGTGGGAATGGTCAAAGCGGTAGATGGCGTCAGTTTGGGCGTCAGGCGGGGACAGTGGCTGGGGCTTGTCGGCGAATCGGGCTGTGGCAAGACGACGCTGGCCAAGACAGTTGTCCGTCTTTGGAAACCAACCAGCGGCCATGTCTATTTTGATGTCCCTGATGTGGTGAAGGCAGAGATAGAAGCCTTGGAGTCAGCGGGCAAGAACAGCGGCAAGCTGACTTCTCTCCTGAAGGAGAATGACCTGGCGATGTTTTCCGGTAACAGAGTCCGCCTATTCCGCCGTCGTGCCCAGCTTGTCCACCAGGACCCGTTCACCTCCCTCGATCCACGCATGAAGATAAAGGACATAGTTGGTGAGCCGCTGAAGATACACAGAGTGCTGTCGGGCCAGGCACAGGTGACGGAGGTCAAGGAATTATTGGGCACGGTTGGGTTGAGCGAAGGACAGCTGGGGCGCTACCCTCACCAATTCAGCGGTGGTCAACGCCAGCGGATCGCCATCGCTCGTGCCCTGGCAACGAAGCCGGAGTTTGTCGCCTTCGATGAACCAACCTCGGCCCTGGACGTTTCCGTCCAGGCCCAGATTCTCAACCTTCTGAAGGACCTCAAAGAAGAGTTTGGACTTACCTACATCTACATCACCCATGAGCTTCTGATCGCGGAGAGTGTCTGCGACTATATCGCTGTGATGTACCTGGGTAGGGTGGTGGAGATGGGAAGGCCGGAGGAGATATTTCACACGCCGCGTCATCCCTACGCTCAGTCACTAATCGCAGCAACGCCAGTCCCTGATCCTAAGAGAAGGGTCGGTCGTATTGTCCTTCCCGGTGAAGTACCCAGTCCGGCCAATCCACCACCTGGCTGCAGTTTTCATCCCAGGTGTTCTCGGGCGACGAACGAGTGCCAGGAATCCGAGCCAGCACTCGAGCGCGTTGGCGACGACCACTACGTTGCCTGCTTCCATCCTCTATAGAACACTAATCGCCCTTGCCACTTTGTTAATGCCATTCCGTCCCGTGGATCAACGTTTGTTCGCCGCGCTGAGACTGGTCAGGGGCACGGCTACCATACCACGGGTAGTTGTGATACTTGAAATGCTGAGCGGTATGCGCGTTCTAACTGGCAGCAGTGGACGGGAGCTGCCGTATTTCTCCCAGATTTTCAGTCCTGGACCAAGCGGCTGAGGTAGCCCCTGGTGCGGGCCAGTCGAAGCATCCAATGCAGAAACAGAAACCCCAGGGCAACATAGATGATGTTCAAAGTGGTCGCCCAGATAATGCTGTGGGACGGTATCAGTCCCTCAGTTATAACCGTCCGCATGCCTTCGAATATATGCCTGGTTGGCAGAATGAAGGTTATCTCTTGCAGTAAGTGAGGAAATACAGATACCGGATAATAGACTGCGGAAAATGGTAGCAGCAGAAAGGGAATGAAAAAAGCCAGAATGTCGGCCGACGGTCCAAACCGCACAACCAGTCCAATAGCCACGACACCGATCCCCCACCCAGTAATAAGAACGTTGACAAAAAAGGGGATAATGTAAAGCCCCATGTCCCAGATGTTGAGAGCGTAGAGCAGAAAAGCAATGGGGGTAATGTAGAGGAAAGCCAGTAAGGTCTGAACAATACCCACCAGAGCAAAGCCCATAACCAGTTCACTCAGCTTGACTGGAGAGGCAAAAATATTGATGACATTACGCGACCAGACCTCCTCCAGAAAAGACACGCTAAAAGATCGTTGGGAGAGCTCGAACATGGACCAGAATATGAAGCCGCTGAGGATAAGCAATATGAAGTCCAGTCTGGCGTCGCCAGGACCAATAGTCTGTACCCAGAAGGTAATGAATCCCCACAAGAACAACTCGACAGTAATGAAACCGAAAAGTGCGAAGAGTTTGGGCACACTCCGGCGGATAAGAATTACGTTACGATAGAATATTCCAAAGACGTGCAGGAAGTTCATGATGGCCTACTGAGAGGTTCTCTGTTAATACTGATAAAGATCTCTTCCAGATCTTCCTGGCCAAAGTAGTTCTTGAGATTATCGGGACTATCGTCAGCCACAATCTTTCCATGGGAAAGGAAAATGATTCTATCTGATACCTGTTCTATTTCTCGCATATTGTGCGATGTCCAGAGAATAGCGCCCCCGATTTCGCGAACAAGCTTCAGGATTTTGGCTCGGAGTTCTCTAGCGATGGCCGGGTCCAAGGAGGCCGTAGGTTCGTCAAGCAAGAGAAGTCCGGGACTGTTCACAAATGCCTTGGCTATACCGATACGCATTTGCTCCCCTGAAGAAAGTTGACCCACTTTCTTGTCTGCCAGCCAACCAAGGTCAAATTCATCAATGAGGAAGCTGACCCTTTCTTTGTATTTGCGAACTCCGTAAAGAAGCGAATACACCTTCAGTGCTTCCTTCGTAGTGAGATTGTAGGGTAGAACAGAATAGGGAGCGGTGAAGTTCATCATAGAAAGCAGTTCTTCGCGATGTTCTTTGAGAGTCTTTCCGAAAATCTGGATATCTCCGCTAGTGGGAGAAACAAGCGTAAGAAGAATCTGAATAATCGTCGTCTTTCCTGCTCCGTTAGGTCCCAGTAAGCTGACAATCTCACTCTCCCTTATCTCAAAAGAGACATCGTCCACGGCTGTAAGACCGCCGTATCGCTTGGTGAGGTTTGTAACCCGGACAAGAGTAGTCATGAGACTATCCATAACTTATAATTGAAAGAGAAGGAAATTGCAATTCTCGACCGGCAGGTGTTCTCACCTGACCACGATTGCATGCCCAACACAAACCTATGCTATACTTCGCAGATTCGATTGCGAGCTTGCCGGAGATAGAGAGCAATGATCATAGAGGCATTAGTGGTCGGTCCATTTGCCGCCAACTGCTATATCGTCGGTTCATCCGTGACCAGGCAGGGCATTATTATTGACCCGGGTGCTGAAGCCGCGACTATTCTGCGAACAGTGCAGCAGACAGGGTTATCCACAGCCATAATCGTGATAACCCACGCCCATATAGACCACGTCGGTGCCCTTCGCGAAGTTCAAAAGAGCACCGGTGCCCAGTTTGCCATTCACGAAGCAGAGAAGGGGTTATTGCTCTCCGCTCCCATCCGCACGCTGACTTCGCTTGCTATCTCTCCCGTCAAATCGCCTCCTCGGCCGGACAGGTTACTCAAGGACGGTGACCGCATAGATCTGGGCGACTTGCACTTTGAAGTGCTTTATACGCCGGGACACAGTTCTGGTGGAATCTGCCTCTCGGGGCATGGAGTAGTCTTTAGTGGAGATACCCTGTTCAATTCAGGTATCGGCAGGACCGACTTTCCCGGGATGAGTCACGACCGTCTCATGAAAAGCATTCATGTGAAACTTATGGTTTTGCCTGACGAAACCATTGTGTATCCCGGCCATGGACCACCCACCACTATCGGCGATGAACGTCGAGGAAATCCTTTCCTCCAGTGATAGAATCTTCCAACCGGGAGTTCCGATATTAGGTTGGTTGTCCAGACAGGTCTCCAGGGGTAAAATGACTCAGAAGTCCCTTGTTTGGCCGCATCAGAAGGAGCTGATTGGAGAAAGCTAATGCGTGAAAAGTTCAAATTCTGCTTTAACTGGCGTCCTTGTTCCCTCCTGTTGACCGTCCTCGTGCTCGTGATCATTTCAGCGCTGGCTGGTTGCAGCCCTTCGATCGACGACCTCTTGGCTGTTGACTACACACCGCTGCCGGGGGATGACTGGCAGGTATCGATGCCTGACGCCCAGGGAATAGACCCGCTACTCGTGGCAGAAATGTATTACCACGCTGCTGAACTGGAGACCATCTACAGCCTGCTGGTTGTCAAGGACGGTTACTTGATAGCGGAAGACTACTTCAACGAGGGATCCGTTGATCAGAAAGACAGGCTGCAATCGGTGACGAAGAGTTATACCTCGGCCTTGGTCGGGATTGCGCTGGAGCAAGGCTATCTGTCACGCATTCACCAAAAGATGCTGGGTTTCTTCCCAGAAATCGCCGACCAGATAACTGACCCG
>CAYFSE010000002.1:0-3636 GCA_964345725.1 uncultured Dehalococcoidales bacterium | reverse complement strand
AGTCACTCTACTGCTCCACCCTGGGCGGCTGGATTTCCACGCGGGCGGCCGGGCAGTTCTCCACCAAGTATGGAAAAATCGAGGACATGGTGCTAGGCATGGAGGTCGTGCTGCCTGATGGCGGCCTGCTGAACATTAAGCCTGTTCCCAGACGGTCAGTTGGGCCTTCACTGAAAGACCTCTTCCTGGGCGGCGAAGGGGTGCTGGGCATCGTGACCAGGGCGGCCATTTCGGTCCATCCTCTGCCCAGGCTGACGATTAAGCAGTCGTTCATTTTCCCTTCGATCGAGGTGGCGCTTGATGCCGTGCGACAAATTCTGAGGGCTGAAGCCAGACCTGCCGTAGTAAGAATCTTTGACCAAGCGGAGAGCGAGAGGTATTTTCCCAGGATAGGAAGAAAAGTGACCACAATCTTCATATCGGAAGGGGAGAGCGAGTACACCACTCTGGATGCCAGGGTCATCAGGCGTATCTCCAGGGAAAACCGAGGGAAATCCAGCGGCGAGCAACCGGTGGACATCTGGCTGCAGAAGAGATTCGATATCGGGCTCGCGCCCGTGCTCATGCAATATGGTGGGATTGTTGACACGATCGAAGTGTCGGCGCTGTTCAAGGACGCCGCCAGGCTGTACAGGGATATGGTGGCTGCGATGAAGGCAGTTGAAGGCGCACTGGAGGTCTCCGGGCACTACTCGCACTTCTATCGGGAAGGGGCTTGCCTGTATATCACCTTTGCTGGCATCCCCAAGGACCCGCTGCGTTACTACCAGGACACCTGGGATGCGGCCATGAAGGCTACGCTGCGAAACAACGGGTCTGTAAGTCATCACCACGGCGTAGGTTTCTGGAGAATTCAATACATGGAGCAGGAACTGGGCGCCACTGGCGTCAGGCTTCTGAAATCCGTAAAGAGCGCATTAGACCCTGAAGGCATATTGAATCGAGGAAAGCTTATCGATGGCGGAAGATAAGAAAGAAGCCGAAAAGATTGCCAGGTGCTCTATGTGCGCCGATATGTGCAAATACAGTTGCCCAACATATCTGGCCACGGGACGGGAAACTCTGAGCCCTCAGAAGATGGCCAGGCTCATTGTCTACGACGAGAAGGGCTTCCTGGAGGATGAAAAGGGTTTCCTCGACCTGATGTTCGGGAGTGCTATGTGCGGGGCATGCCGCAGCCACTGTATCTATGATGATCACGACCTGAGAAAGTTCATTCACGAGGCGAGGGTCAAAGCCTTCAACAGCGGGGTTATTCCAGAAGATGTAAAGAAAAGGGTGGAGACATTCAGGAGATTTGGCAATCCGAACGGTGAGAGGGAGCTCTTGGACAAAGGGGCTGGGGACATGGGCTATTTCATCTCCTGCTCTACGTACAAAGATGAAGAGTTGTTGAAGGCTACCGAAAAAATGCTCTCGAAATCAGGGCTTGCCGTAAGGCGATTTGGCGGTGGCGATCTGTGCTGCGGTGCTCCTCTGTACTATGCGGGGGACATGGAGGGATTCAAACAAGTCTCATTGAAGACGAAAGCCGAGATCGAGACAAGGCAGTTGCGCAGAATCGTTGTTGATTGTCCCACCTGTACTAGGATGATGACGGAAGTATACCGGGAGGTGGGGGTGGAGCTGGGGGTAGAAATCATGCATACCGTGCAGTTTATAGAGTCTCTTGTCAAACAGGGAAAGGTGAGTCACAAGAAAGAGAAGAGGACTGTTACCTTCCACGACCCCTGCATCCTATCTTACGATCTGGCGATGTCCCACATGCCTAGAGAAATCATCACAGCACTGGGTTTCACTCTGAAGGAGCCCGTCTACTCGCAAGAGCACACCCATTGCTGCGGCGCGGCCTACGGTGCGAAGATTGGAGACCACCGCGTCAAAGATGCTGTCACCTCTAGGAGGCTGAACGAACTCAGAAATGCCGAGGCTGACATTTACGTTACCGCCTGCCCCACGTGTAAGTCCGTGCTGTCGGAAATCGACATGAAATACATAACAGAACTGGTCGCGGAGAGGATTGTTGCCAAGCGATAGAACCCTGGCGCGGGAAATACAGGGTGAGATAGAGAAGGCAACCCGCGAAAGGGTTGCCGTCTCAATAAGAAATGGCATTGCCTGGCTGCGCGGGCACTCATCATCACATCAAACTGCTCTGGACGCAGGCCATGTTGCCGGAAGCTTCGATGAAGTAAGGGAAGTCGTGAACGACATCGTGTTTCCCGGCAAGATGCGATTCAAGCTCCCACGCAAGGTTTCTGATGAACTCACCGGGAGGGAGTTTGATGTGGTCATCGTCGGTGGTGGCGTGATCGGCCTGGCGGTGGCCAGGGAGCTTTCACGGTTCAACCTGCGCATTGCTTTGTTCGAGAGGCATAACGACCTGGGAATGGACCAGACCGCTCATAGCAACGCCATGATACACCCTGCGGTTCAGGCCAAGCATGGGACACTCAGATGGGAAATGAACTACAGGGGCAATCCTATGTGGGACAAGATTGCCCGACAACTGGATGTAGATTTCAAACGTATGGGCACGCTGATTGTTGCCGAAAACGCTGGAGAAGAGGCGTTGCTTCCCTATGCAGTAAACGTCGCCATAAAGCACAAAGACCCTGAACCGAAGTTGCTGGACAGGAACGGCCTGGACAGGATCGAGCCGGGGCTTGCTGCCAATGTCAGGAAAGGCGTGCTCATCTGGAACACAGGTATCACAAATGTCTTTGAATTGCTCATTGCCTACGCAGAGAATGCCCTGTCGAACGGCGTCAGCATCTTTCTGAATACAAGCGTTATCGGAGTCCAGACGGAGAATTCTGCTATCAAAGGGGTTGATACTACCAGAGGTACTGTCAGGACCGGGCTCCTGATAAATGCCGCTGGGCTCTACTCCGATAAGATAGCAGAGTACGCCGGCGACAGGTTCTTCACCATCCATCCCAGGAAGGGTGAGACCATCATTTTCGACAAATCATATCAGCCTGTGCGCACTGTCTTCGCTCCCGTCAGCATTGCAGCGGAGTCACAGGAGAGCAGGTACACCAAGGGCGGAGGCATTATTCCTACGACGGACGGCAATCTTCAGTTCGGTCCGACCGCCGCTGAAGTATTCGACAGGATGGACGTCTCAACTACGGCGGAAGGATGCGGTTATCTGTTCGATAGGTTTGCGCCGGTGCTGGAGCGCTTGAAGCCCGACTATGAAAAGCCGGACAGAGGCAAGATAATCGCCCAGTTTGCCGGCTGCCGGGCAGCTACTTACAAGGAAGATTTCATTATCGAGCCGTCCAGGAAGGTCCGCGGCCTGGTGCATGTTGCCG
The DNA here is from genome assembly GCA_964345725.1 of uncultured Dehalococcoidales bacterium. GTDB lineage: Bacteria > Chloroflexota > Dehalococcoidia > GIF9 > AB-539-J10 > RBG-13-51-36. Next base: position 316 of record CAYFSE010000002.1, on the reverse strand, counting down.
GGATTCAGTCGCCGGGCCTGGCATCCGCACCAGCTATCGCGGAACGGGTCAGGGAAATCATTCGAGAAGAGCGGAACCCGTCCCTCAATGGCAGGTTCAATCCCATAAGAAAGAGGCAGGTGCGTCTTTCGGAGCTGACCCTGAAGGAAAAGGACGAACTTGTCCGGGCCAACCCTCTATACGGGCACATCGTATGCCGCTGCGAAAATGTGAGCGAGGCGGAAGTCGTGCGGGCACTGAATGGCCAGATTCCTGCCCAAAGCCTTGACGGAGTGAAGCGGAGAACAAGGGCCGGGCAGGGGAGATGCCAGGGTGG
>CAYFSE010000001.1:0-1807 GCA_964345725.1 uncultured Dehalococcoidales bacterium | reverse complement strand
GCTGATCGAGCCATTCCCAGAACAGAGTCGGTGTTTCTCCCCTGCGGATAGCCTCGTCCAAATACCCCCAGGCCTCGAGGACATCGGTGGTGTGGGGAAACATATCGGCGACACAGTGTGGCGAACTGCGCACCATCCACTTGGTTGTCATCGCCGTGTTGGAATAGCGACCATCCTGTTTGCTGATATAGCCGAGGGCTACAAGGCCTTCTAGCAGCAGGGCGGTCGCCCGCTCGTTTGCTTTGATTTGGCTCGCCATCTCGGCTGCTGTAAGTGGGCCCCCGTTCAAGCTCTCAAATACGTCGAGTTTGAGGGCAACAGAAACCGCTTTACAGGCCATCCCTCCAAGCAGATCCAGAAAGGGACCAGGTCCCTGGCGGAGTTTGAGCATGACCATACGTTCCATGAAATTGGGGGTGATAGGCATTTCTGTTTACCTCCTTTCTTCTTCGAATCAATCTTGTGGCCCTTCGACCTAGGGCATAGTAGCCCGTAAGGTTTCAATATCGATACAAGTCACCCCTTCACCATCCACTCTCTAGGTTGGGGCGGGAGCTCGATTCGCTCCCGCCGCCTGTCTGAGAAGAGAGGTTGAGGTGAGATGAGATGAGGTTAGGTTAATCAAATGTTACACTGGCGAATAATTCCTGTATATCAGTATGAATGTGATTCTTTTGTAGTATCTTGACGTGCCCCATTGTCATATCTGTACTACAAGTGGCCCAAGGAGATGGGTGCGCGTGGCAAATGATAGAGATCACGTTGTCTACGGATTGAAAAGCAGAAAGAAGGAGGTGTGGATGATTGGCAAGGCTGCTATCTGACGCTAGAAAGCCGTCAGAATGCCTGGCTTGTTACGAAGACTGTATATGGGATGGCGGTGTCACAATAACATAGAACTTCTGCCGTTCAGCGTGCGTCTTTGAGCTAACAAAACTATATTGTGCGCTGGAGCCACCCTAACCTACCACTGAACGAACATCGGCATCACTGCTCCGTTGCAGCTATAAGTATATTGATGGTAGAGGCTATGCTTTGTCAAGGACGTAGCCATACCGGTAGTGCATCTTTTTGAAAGGCACTTATCCCCAGAAACGCATTGGGCACAGCTATCGAAACATAGGTATTAGTAATTCTTACCTAAGAGTTGGTATTCTTTTTGGCAGTAGGCCACCGAGAGATATTATTATAGGTCCCTTAACTTTTCCTCGTATTCCTTTTTGTCTATCTCGCCACGTGCGTATCTTTTCTTGAGTATATCCATTGCCTCTATGTCCTTATCAGTAGAACTCTTGGTACCGCTCTTACGTGCCAGATAAACAGCAAGCCATACTATAAGTCCGATTACCACCAGCCAAAATATCCCCATTACCCACCAACCTCCAAATCCAGTCATCATCCAAGGTCCCATCATTTCATGTTCCTCCTATTCGTATTCACAAGATTCCCAACCCGCTGATAATCCAAACCCCAGTCGAATAAAAGCGTTCCTGTCAGCACTAAACCTACGATCAGCGCAATTTTCTTACTTCTATTCATACATATACCTCAAACCACAACTTTTGCATGAATTATACTTCGACGTACTTCATCAAGATATGACTTTTGTCACGTAATAAGTCTAGCCTCTGTTATTTTCTTGTTATGGATTGCGCTCGCGCAATAACATGGAACTTCTACCGTTCAGCGTGTGTGTTTAGTCTGGCATGGTCGCAATACGACATTCCAATTCTGCATCCCTATCGGTAACGGAGATAAGCAACAATGAGAAGGAGGGCAATATACCTAGAACAGTATCTTCCTATGA